>UQXP01000018.1 GCA_900545055.1 uncultured Collinsella sp. | reverse complement strand
TAGAACTCGATGAGCGCCTGGGTCGAAGCGTCCTGCTCGGCCTTGGCGGCGTCGTCGTGGAAGGCCGGGGTGATCTGCTTGGCAAGCTGCTTGCCCAGCTCGACGCCCCACTGGTCGTAGGAGTCGATGCCCCAGACCGTGCCCTCGACAAACGTGATGTGCTCGTACAGGGCGATGAGCTCGCCGAGTGCGAACGGGGTCAGCGTGTCGCCGAAGATCGAGGTCGTCGGACGGTTGCCCTCAAAGCAGCGGGCCGGGACGATCTGCTCGGGCGTGCCCTCGGCACGAACCTCATCGGCCGTCTTACCAAAGGCGAGCGCCTTGGTCTGGGCCAAGAAGTTGCCCAGGAACAGCTCGTGCACGTCCTGACCGCTGTCGGTTGCGGGGTTGGCGGTGTTGGCGAAAGCGATAAAGTCGGCCGGAACCACCACGGTGCCCTGGTGCAGCAGCTGGTAGAAGGCGTGCTGACCGTTGGTGCCGGGCTCGCCCCAGAAGATCTCACCGGTATCGGAGGTCACAGCGCTGCCGTCCCAGCGGACGTGCTTGCCGTTGGACTCCATGGTGAGCTGCTGCAGGTAGGCCGGGAAACGGTGCAGATACTGGCAGTACGGAAGCACGGCGTGGCTCTTGGAACCGAAGAAGTTGACGTACCAGACGTTGAGCAGGCCCATCAGCGCGACGGCGTTGCTCTCGAGCGGCGTGTTGCAGAAGTACTCGTCGATGGCATGGAAGCCCTCGAGGAACTGCTGGAAGCGCTCGGGGCCGAGCACGACGATCAGCGACAGGCCCACGGCGGAGTCGACGGAGTAGCGGCCGCCGACCCAGTTCCAGAAGCCGAAGGCGTTGGCGGGGTCGATACCGAAGGCCTCGACCTTCTCGAGTGCGGTGGAAACGGCGACGAAGTGCTTTGCCACGGCCTCGGCGTTCTGCTCCTCGGAGCCGTCGATGGCGCCCTGAGCCTTGAGCTGCTCGAGCATCCAGGTCTTGACCTCGCGAGCGTTGGTGAGGGTCTCAAGCGTGGTGAAGGTCTTGGAAACGATGATCACGAGCGTGGTCTCGGGATCGAGGCCCTTGAGCTTCTCTGCCTGATCGTTGGGGTCGATGTTGGAGATATAGCGGCAGTCGATACCGGCGTCGGCGTAGGGACGCAGAGCCTCGTAGGCCATGACCGGGCCCAGGTCGGAGCCGCCGATGCCGATGGACACCAGGTGCTCGATCTTCTTGCCGGTAACGCCCTTCCACTCACCGGAGCGAACGCGCTCGGCGAAGGCATACATGCGGTCGAGGACCTCGTGCACGTCGGCGACGACGTCCTGGCCGTCGACGATGAGCTGGCCCTTCTCGGTTGCCGGGCGGCGCAGCGCGGTGTGCAGAACGGCGCGGTCCTCGGTGGTATTGATGTGCTCGCCGGAGAACATGGCGTCGCGGCGCTCCTCGAGCTTCACCTCGCGGGCAAGATCGCACAGCAGCTTGACGGTCTCATCGGTCACCAGGTTCTTGGACAGATCGAAGTGAAGGTCGCCGGCGTCAAAGCTCAGCTTGTTCACGCGCTCGGCATCGGCGGCGAACCAGGCCTTGAGGTCGATACCTTCGGCCTCGAGCTTCTCCTGATGAGCCTCGAGCGCCTTCCAAGCGGCAGTCGACGTAGCATCGATAGGTGCGGCAACAGTTGCCATAGAGTCCTCCTCAGCATACGGGCGCACGCCTCCATGCGCCCGGATAATCAGATGACCCTATTCTAGCGCAGGTCAAGACCGTAATCAGCGAGCGTTGCCAATCCGCCCCCAAACGGCGACCGACCAAAAAGGGACAGGTTTATTTTGGCAGGTCAAACGCTTTACCAACCAAAATAAACCTGTCCCTTCCTGGCAGGTATTAGGCCGCGGCGCATACGCTGCCGAGCAGCTCGCGCAGAGGAGACCCAATACCCTCAAGCAGCTCGGGAGCGATAATGGCAAAAACGGGAACCTCGCCGGCTCCCACGACGGCAGGCACCTTGCCCTCCGAGACAATACATCCATAAGGAACAAAACCGTCTTCGCCGGCATCGAGCGCCGCCATGCGACGCGCGAGTTCGCGCGCAAAGCCGGCAGTATCGGCATCGCCGATCGCCAGGACAAAGTCCACGCCTTCGTCGGTCGCCAGGGCCACGGCCTCGTCGATCAGCTCGTCTCCCCCATCGCCAACCGAGCCGCAGCGGAAAAGCACGCGCTCGAGCAGAGCTCGATCAACCGAGCCGAGTGCCGCCGAGACGAGCTCATCGCGCGTATGCTTGTCACCGCCCAGCACGACCAGCGCCTTGGTGCCACCGTAGTGAGCGACCAATCGTCCGCACCAGCGAGCCACGTCTCCATCCGCAACAAGGCGCGTCGGCATACCAAACCCATAGTTGACCATTATCCCCACAACCCTTCCGTGCTTTATGGTGGTATCGATCGTTAGGCTCATGCTACGAAGCGAGGTTTTCCGAGCTGTTTCGCACTCTTTAGAGCTGCGTTAAAACCCGATGCGGCCGCACGACCGTACCTGCCAAAAAGGGACAGGTTTTGACGGTGTCCGGACGAGCGGCTATTATCGAACATGTATTCGATAAGAACATGTGTTTGATGGGAGGACGCGTGGGGCACGAGCGTCACACCTATATCTGCATCGACCTCAAGACGTTTTACGCTAGCGTCGAGTGCGTTGACCGTGGGCTTAACCCGCTCACCACCAACCTGGTCGTTGCCGACGAATCGCGCGGGCGCACGACCATCTGTCTCGCTATCACGCAGGCCATGAAAGACCTCGGGATACATAACCGCTGCCGTTTGTTCGAGATTCCCGACGGCATCGACTACATCAAGGCCGTACCGCGCATGCAGCACTATATGGAGGTGTCGGCGCAAATCTACGGCATCTATCTGGAATACGTGAGTCCGCAAGACATTCACGTCTACTCAATTGACGAGTGCTTTATCGACGTGACACCCTATCTGGACCTCTATCACACCGATGCGGAAGGCTTCGCCTGCATGTTGCGCGACGAGGTCCTGGCACGCACCGGCATCACGGCGACGGTCGGCATCGGCCCCAACCTATTCCAGGCCAAGGTTGCACTCGATATCACCGCCAAGCACGTGCCCAGTCGCATCGGAAAACTCGACGACGAGACCTTTCGCAAGGAGATCTGGCCCCATCGCCCCATCACCGACATCTGGGGCATCGGCCCCGGCGTGGCGGCCCGTCTCGAGAAATACGGCGTCTACGATCTGATGGGCGTCGCGGCGCTCGACGAAAACCTGCTTTACGACGAGCTCGGCGTCAATGCCGAGTATCTCATCGACCACGCCTTTGGGCGCGAGCCGACAACCATCGCCGATATTCAGGCCTATCGCCCGCAGGCAACCTCAACAACCACGGGGCAAGTGCTCTCGAAAGGCTATGCCTATGAGCAGGCCTACACCGTCTTGCGCGAGATGGTCGACAACGCCGTGTTGGACTTAGTCGATAAGCGCGTGGTCTGCGACAGCATCTCGCTCTTTGTGGGCTACGCGAGCGAACGAGCCGACATACGCCGGCTCGATGCCAGCGGTACAGCGCAATATGTGGACGGATGCGGACACCTACGCTCGAGCACGTCGAGTATCGAACCCACCGCAACCGCCGGCCCCGAGCTCGCGCCCCGTGCGCCCAAGCCCGTCCAGCGCGATGACGAACGGCGGCGCTTGGTGCGTGAGGCGCAGGCAATCGATGGCATCTTTGTGGGAGAGCATGGCGGCAAACCGCGTGGTGGCTATGCCGCACTCTTTGCGCACTCTAACGCCTCGCGAAAGCTGCCCGAGCGTACCAATTCGTTTAAGAAGATCATGGGCTATTTCGATGAGCTCTGGGCGCAGACCGTCGATCCCAAACGACCGGTCAAACGCATCAACCTGGGCTTTGGCAACCTCATGCCCGAGGAATTTGCCACCATCGATCTATTTAGCGATATCGAGGCCGATGAGCGCGAGCGCGACCTGGCGCGCGCCGTCCTGGCCGTGAAGGGCAAGTACGGCAAGAACGCGCTCGTCAAGGGATTAAGCTTCACCGCCGGCGCCACCGCACGCGAACGCAACGATCAGGTAGGAGGACATCGTGCCTAAGCCCCAACAACAGCCGATGCGGCCACCGACGCCTTTTGAACGTCTAGCGGACCCCGAGGGAAGACGTCGCTCCGCCGACCCCAAGCTCACCGCCAACGGCGCCATCCGCGCCGGCCGTGCCGCGCAGTTTATGCCCTTTGCCGCCCTCACGGGATACTACGAGCTTGTGCGCAAACAAGAGATCACTGTTGAGCCCAAATGCGAACTCACAGAAGAAAAAGCCCTCGAGCTTTCGAAAAAGCTCGAGGGCCTCAAACGCGGCGACCTGGTGCGCGTCACCTATTACGATATGTACGGCTATCGTAGCCGCACGGGCATTCTCGACGAAGTGTTACCCGCATTCAAGCTGCTCAAACTCAGGGATATCGCCATCGACTTCGACGACATCCAGGACATCGAGCTACGCGGACGAGCCTAGACAAGGACGCGCATCCAAGGCAAGGCCTACAGCGTCATGACGTAGTAACCCGCATCTCTCACGGCAGCCTCAAGGACACCGCGATCGATCGGCCGCTTGGAGCGCACGCGCGCTGTGTGGTCCGCATACGTCACCGTTGCCCACACGCCATCCAGCGCATTGAGGGCATTGGCTACGTTCTGAGCGCAGCCGTCACAGCTCATGCCGCCGATGAGCAGCTCATCGCTATAGGGATAGTGCGATGCATCGGTATCCACCACAACAACCTTTTTGGCCTTCTTACCGCTCGCGCCATCGCTGCAGCAGCTCTTTCCGTGTGTCGAAGCGACAATGCGACGCAGTCCAAAAAACATGCCGACGGCAATGACGGCCAACACGATGAGATTCGCAGGGTTGAGCAAGTCGCTCATGCGTTCCCCTTTCAAGTAGCACTATCTAGATACCCCCATGGGGTGTCCTCATCTTAACCCAAAATCGTGTCCGTTCGGTCAATTAGTTTCCCTCTTCAAACTTTTTTGTTGACCATGGCTTACTTTCGTGTATAAGTTTTCCTAGGCTAACAGTTTAGGATCCGTAAGGGGCACCGTGACTCGAACCATAGACATCCCAACGTTTCAGGCGGCAGTCGTGCGCAACTGCTCCCCCACGCTCGCAGGCATTAAGCCGGCATCGCTCTTTACCTATCCAGGCACCTACGCCCGCCAGGACGGCACGTCCGCAACCGGGGCAATTGCAGAGCGCCGAGCCCGTCTGCTCAACGTTATCGCCCAGTGCAATCGCGAACTCGACCCACTCGGCATCCACCTGAGCGTTTTGGTCTGGCGGCCTTGCGGGGCACTCGTGTACGTGTACCGACCCAAAAGCCTCGCCGCCTACTTCACGGACCCCCGTGCCAAGGCGGCGCTCGCCAAGGAAGGCTACGACACGAGTGACCTCTCGACATGCCTCGTGCATCTGGCATCACGCATCACGCTCGCGAGCAATAACGCCGCAGAATGTGCTTGTGGCCAGGCTCGATGCACGCTGTCCCAGCAAGGCAGCTGCACCAACGAATGTGTCTGCGAGTTTCCGCACGAAATAGGCTACTTCCTAGGATACCCCTACGACGACGTGCACGAGTTTATCGCCCAGCGCGGCGAGAACTACAAGGTCTTTGGGGCCTGGAAGGTCTACACCAACGTCGAGCAGGCGCTTGCGACGTTTGACGCCTACCGCGCCTGCACCCAATACCTCACCTTTGTCTATCAACAGGGCTGCAGCCTGGCGCAGCTTGCCCAGGCAACCCGATAGAGCATACAAGCCGCGGCAACGCGCCGCACAACCGAAAGGATAAAACATGAGCAAGATCGCCGTTGTCTATTGGAGCGGCACGGGCAACACCGAGGCCATGGCAAATCTCGTCGCCGAGGGCGCCACGTCCGCCGGCGCCGAGACCGAGGTCATCCCCTGTGCCGACTTCTCCGCAGATAAGGTAGCCGGCTATGATGCCTTCGCTTTCGGCTGCCCCGCCATGGGCTCCGAGGAGCTCGAGTACGATGAGTTCCAGCCCATGTGGGACGAGGTCAAGGAGACTCTCGGCGACAAGAAGGTCGTCCTCTTTGGCTCCTATTCGTGGGCCGAGGGCGAGTGGATGGACAACTGGAAGGCCGACGCCGACGAGGCTGGCGTCAACGTCGTGGACTCCACCATCTGCTTCGACGCGCCCGATGACGACGCCGAGGCCGCCTGCAAGGCCCTGGGAGCCGAACTGGCGTAACGAAACCAGGGGGTTTCAACGTAAGGCCCGCATCAAAGCGCATCGCTATCCCTACAAAAAGAGCGGGGGCTGGATTCATGTCCAGCCCCCGCTCCTTGCAACGACAGTTCTGTCAACCGGCTACGAGATATTGCCCAGGAACGCCTTGGTACGCTCGCTCTTGGGATGGTCGAAGACCTCACTCGGCGTGCCCTCTTCCACGATAACGCCGCCGTCCATAAAGACAACGCGGTCGGCGACGTCGCGGGCAAAGCCCATCTCGTGCGTCACGACGATCATGGTCATACCGTCGCGCGCCAGGTCGCGCATAACGCCCAGAACGTCGCGAACCAGCTCGGGGTCGAGCGCCGAGGTTGCCTCGTCAAAGAGCATGACGTGCGGATTCATCGACAGGGCGCGGGCGATGGCCACGCGCTGCTGCTGGCCGCCCGAGAGCTGGCTCGGCATAAAGTCGATGCGCTCGGCAAGACCGACTTTGGTCAGCTCCTCGACGGCAATCCTCTCGGCCTCTTCCTTGCTGCGCTTGAGCACCTTTTGCTGCGCGAGCATAACGTTCTTTTTGACCGACAGGTGCGGGAACAGATTGAACTGCTGGAACACCATCCCCAGATGCGTGCGCACCTTGTTAAGGTCGACGCCCTTGGCGCACACGTCCACGCCCTCGACGACAATCGAGCCGCTCGTGGGGTGCTCCAGGCGATTGATGCAGCGAAGCATCGTCGACTTGCCCGAGCCCGAGGGGCCCAGGACAACGACGACCTCGCCCTTGTGAACGTCCAGATCGATATCGCGCAGGACCACGTTATCGCCAAAGGCCTTTTGGAGGTTCTTGATGCTGACGACGACTTCGTTCGAGTTATTGATTTCGCTCATGATAGGACCTCCTTACAGACCGGCGATGTGATCGGCGGGCGTCGCGACAACCTGTCCGGCGCTCTTGGCGGGACGCTTCTTCTTGGACTCGGCCGTACCCAAAAGCCTCGCCTCAAGACCGCTCACCAAGCGGGCAAGCGGCAGGGTGATGACCAGGTAGAACAGGGCGGCAACCACATACGGCGTAATGGAGCCCGTCGTGGCCACGATGGTGCGGGCGTTCATGACGATCTCGACCACACCCACGGCCGCGAGCAGCGACGTATCCTTGTACAGCAGGATGAACTCACTTGTCAGCGTAGGCAGGACATTGCGGAACGTCTGCGGGATCATGACGTAGAGCAGCGTCTGAAACGCATTCATGCCCAGCGAGCGCGCGGCCTCGTTCTGGCCCTTGGGGATCGACTGGATACCGGCGCGGAAGATCTCACACAGGTAGGCAGACGAGTTCATAGCCATGACGATGACGCCGAGCACATAGTCGTCAACTTTGACGCCAGCCAGCGGCAGACCGAAGAACGCGATGTAGATCTGCAGGAACGCCGGCGTACCGCGGATGATGTTCACGTAGATGCCGGCAAGGCAGCGCAGGATGCGCGACTTGGAGATACGCATGAGTGACAGGGCGAAACCGAAGGGAATTGCCAGCGGAAACGCCACGAGCACGATCGAGAGCGACATGAGGAAGCCCTTGAAGACGATCGGCAGGCTCTGAACCAGAATAACCGGGTTCAGGAAGAGGCGGAGGAACATATTGGAGTTCCATGCCTCGACCCACGGCTGCTCCTTAAGGTCGGCCAGGAAGTTATCGAAGGCCGTCACACCCTTGATCTCAACCGAGGGGATCTTGGAGATCTTCTTGGTCGAGCCGTCGGCCAAGGTGTAGGTGCCGTTAAAGGCCTCATCGCCGCCCTCGACGGGGAAAGTCACGCCGTAGACCTCGACGCGGAAATAGCCGCCGGCGGGCGCCGTCTCGCCAAAATCGATCTTGAGCGTTTGGCCGTCGACCTTGCACGTGGGCTTCATGGGCGTACGGTCCATAAGGTCATCGCCCGAGAGCATCGTCAGGCGCGTGTCATCGGCGCCAAAAGTCGTGCCATCGGCAAACGTCAACGAAAGGCCGCTCAGCTCCTCGTCGGCATCGGCCTGGACCTCCCAGGTGATGCGGGTCTCGGTGCCACCGACCACATCGCTACCCGAGCCGGTGTTGGGCCGGGCGGTGATCTTTGCGGTCTCAAGCGCCTGGGCAGTCGAGGGCACGCAGGCCCCCGCGCACACCAGGGCGAGCGCCACAGCCAAGGCGCAGGCTAGCTTTTGGAGCATCGAGGGCAGCGGATAGCTCTTGCCCATGGCTCCTTGGTTCAATCGAGACAAGGTGGCTCCTAACGTGTAAGTTGCCGACAAAACGGGGCGGGACGATGCCCATTCGAGAAACGCAAAGGCCCTCTCCGCCAAAACGGAAAGGGCCCGCGCGCAATCAAGTAGCTATTTTACTTGATATTGTACTTAGCCATGAGGGCATCAACGGTACCGTCATCGGTCAGGTCCTTGATGGCCTGGTTGATGTCGTCCTTGAGCTTGGTGTTACCCTGGTTGATGGCGATGGCATACTCCTCGCCGGTGCTGATCTGCTTGATGGTCTGGCAGGTGTTGAACTGCTCGGCGGTCAGCTGGCTGGCAACGGAGCGGTTGGTCACCACGGCGTCACCCTTGTCGGACTGCAGGGCGCTGAAGCACTCGGTAGCGTCCTTGTAGGGGACGATCTTGGCCTTGGGGAAGTTCTCCTGGGCAAAGGCCTCGGCGGTCGAGCCAGACTGGACGATGATGGTAGCGTCGGCGCTGTTGAGCTTCTCGCTGTAGTTGTCGGCCGTGATGTCGGTGTTATCAACCTTGGCCACGATAGCCTGATCGTCCATGTAGTAGGAATCGGAGAAAGTGACTTCCTTCTCACGCTCGGGCGTGTCAGTGATAGCCGCGATGGCGACGTCGTACTTGGCGCCCGAAGCGACGCCGGGGACGAGCGTGTCAAAGTCATTGTTGACGTACTCGACATCCAGGCCCAGCTTGTCGCCGATAGCCTTGATGAGCTCAAGGTCAAAGCCCTGATAATCGCCGTTGTCATCCTTGTACTCAAACGGAGCGTACTCGGCAGAGGTGCCGACGGTCAGCGTACCGTCCTTGACGAGCGCGTACTCCTTGGAGCCGTCGACCTTCTCGACCTTAGCGTCGTCAGAGCTGCTGGAACCGGCATCAGAACCAGAGGTGGCGTTGGACGAGCCACAGCCCGTCAGTGCGAGGGCGAGCGCCATGGCGCCCGTGGCGGCAAATGCGCCAAGCTTCTTGAGCTTCATAATCAGTCTCCTTCCGGTGACCCCGTTTGATTCAGAGGTCTGCAAAAACTGATGGCTATTATGCACCCGCTTGGGAGAATCTGCAATTAGAAAACTGATTGAAACAAACCCATAACGTGAATGGAACACTCCACTTTGTGACAGTCATTACTGCTGCAACAACCTTAATAGTTTGATTTCAGCCGCATAACCTGCAAGTTCGTTCGGTGTCTCCAAAATGAATGGCAATGCGCGCAAGCGGCTATTCGATACAATATTCTGCATAACCTGCATACCGCCGCCAAACTCTTCACTACCCAGATAACCCTTACCGATGCATTCGTGGCGGTCCTTATGGGCGCCGCAAGGGTTCTTGGAGTCATTAATATGCACGGCGCGCAAGCGCTCGATACCCACCACACGATCGAACTCGTTGAGTACGCCGTCCAGATCGTGGACGATGTCATAGCCGGCGTCATTCACATGGCAGGTGTCTAGGCAAACGCCCAGCTTGGCCGACAGCTCGGGGCGCTCGGCAGCAACGCCCTCGATGATGCGCGCCAGTTCCTCAAAGCTGCGGCCCACCTCGGTGCCCTTGCCGGCCATGGTCTCGAGCAGCACCGTCGTCTGCTGGCCCTCAAACATCACCCGGCACAGCGTGTCGACGATCATCTGAATGCCGGCGTCGGAGCCCTGCCCCACATGCGCACCGGGGTGAAAGTTGTAATAGTTGCCGGGCAGCGCCTCCATGCGCCGCAGGTCCTCCGCCATGGCCTCCAGGGCAAACTCGCGCGCCCGTTCTTTGGCCGAGCAGGGATTATAGGTATACGGGGCATGAGCCACAAGCGGGCCAAAGTCGTTTTGCTCCATAAGCTCGCGCAGGGCCGCCACGTCATCCATGTCAAGATCTTTCGCCTTGCCGCCGCGCGGGTTGCGCGTAAAGAATGCAAAGGTATTGGCGCCAATGGATAGCGCCGTCTCTCCCATTGCCCGATAGCCCCTCGTCGTCGAAAGATGACACCCAATCGTCAGCATCTCCAGCTCCCCCTCATCAGTTGCGGTGAAATAGTTCCTGTTTGGCCCCTATTCTGCCGCAAACAGGAACTATTCCACCGCAACTTATAAAAGGGGCATCAGAGATGCAGGCCTCCAAGCACTATGGCTACGGGCGCCAGCGTCATGATCCCCTATGCGTCAGCGCCAAGTCCTAGAGGGCTAGACGGATTGCATCGATAATGCGCGCGCAACGCTGTGTGGCGGCAAGGGGCATGACGGGACTCTCGAGTTTCCCCGCCCGGATGAGCTGGGTCGCATGCTGGATTTCGCCGTAGAAATCATCAACCTCAAACAGGGCATTTATTTCGAGCATTCGTCCGTCGGAATACTTCACATGGGCGAGCTCGGGGCGATGGAGGCGCTCGATTTCCAACGAGCCCCGCTCGCAGACAATCGTTAAGCGGCTTTCATATGTTGCTTTGCCATCGCACGCCATATGAATAGGTATGCCGCCGACACTCATATGGATTTCATCGGCCCAATCGACGCGGCCGCCTGATACGTCACGCCAGCGAACTTCACGGGACGAAACCTCACACGCGCCCGCAAGCAGATCCTCAAACCAACCGACCGCATAGCAGCCCATGTCATATAGACAGCCGCCCTGCAACGGATCGAGCAGATAGCTCGAAGGGGACTCACCATAATCGAGTTTTTGCACGCTTTCGATCGAGACGATGCGACCGAGCTCGCCCGACGCAAGCAAGCCCTTCACGCGAGTGCGCATCGGGCAAAACCGATTCTTCATCGCCTCCATAAACAGCACGCCGCACTCACGGGAAACGGAGGCGATCGCATGGGCCTCTTCTTCATTCAAAACGGCCGGCTTTTCGCACAGCACGGCCTTTCCCGCGCGCAGTGCCCGACAGACCCAATGCGCATGCATGCCATGTGGAAGAGCCAAGTAGATTGCGTCGACATCGGGGTCGGCAATCAGCGCATCATAAGCCGCATCGCCGCTATCGTCAGCCGTGGCATAACTGTGCGCAGCATCAATCGAAAACGACCTGCAAAACTCCTCAACATGCGAAGGAGTGCGACCGGCGGCAGCCACAAGCCGTGCCCCGTCCACCTCCTTGAGCGACGATGCAAATCGATGCGAAATGCGCCCAGCGCCCAAAACGCCCCAACGAACCTCACGCAAATCATCACATGAATCCCGATGGCCCACGACAGCTCCCTTCAGTTGCGGTGGAATAGTTCCTGTTTGGCCCCTATTCTGCCGCAAACAGGAACTATTCCACCGCAAGTTATAAAAGGGGCATCAGGAGCGCGTTTTGCAAAAGGCTTTAAGCGCGGCCGTTACGGGGCCAGGCTGGAAACGTCGGCGCACATCATCGAGACGCTCGGGAATATCAATGTGCTGCGGGCAGTGGCGTGCGCATTTGCCGCACTTGACGCAATTGCTCACCAGCTTGGGCTCGTTCGTCCGCACCGCGCTCGCCGTAAAGTATTGAGACAGCCCCGTAAACCAACTATGCGCGTAGCTCGCGTTGTAGGCGCCAAAGCAACCGGGAATATTGATGCCCTTGGGACACGGCATGCAGTAGCCGCACCCTGTACAGGGCACGCGATTCGATTTCTCAAACTCTCCCAGCACGCGTGCGATGGTATCGAGCTGCTCTGTCGTCATCGAATCCGGCAGCGCGCGATCCGCCAATGCCGCGTTCTCGTCCACCTGCGCGGTATCGGTCATGCCCGAAAGCAGCATCGTGACTTGAGGATGGTTCCACACCCACGAAAGGCCCCAAGCAGCCGGCGTCTTCAGGTACGGATCGCGTACGCCATCGAGCACGGCGCGGGCCCGCGGAGGCAGCTTGCCCGCCAGGCGTCCACCCAAAAGCGGTTCCATCACAAACACCGCGAGCCCACGCTCGGCGGCTGCCATGAGTCCCGCCGTTCCCGCTTGGTAGCGCTCGCCGGCATAGTTGTACTGGATCTGGCAAAAGTCCCAGTCATACGCGTCAAGCATCGTGAGGAAGTCCGCCGCACTGCCGTGGTACGAAAAACCTATCTGGCGAATACACCCCGCAGCCTTTTGGTGCGCAATCCAGTCCTCGATACCCAACGCTACCACGCGCTCCCACTGCGCGGGCGAGGTGATGTTGTGCATGAGGTAGTAGTCGATATGGTCAGTCCGCAAACGGTGCAGCTGCTCGTCAAAAAAGCGGTCGAAATCCTCCGCAGATTTGCACGAAGCGTGTGGCAACTTGGTCGCGAGCAAAACCTGGTCGCGTAAGCCCAGGCGTTCAAGCAAAGCGCCCACACAGGCTTCGTTGCCGGGATAGAGATAGGCCGTGTCCAGGTAGTTAATCCCCTGCCCCACCGCACGCGCGATGATGGCATCGGCCGTCTTCGCATCGGGGCGTCCCGGCGCGCCGGGAAACCTCATGCACCCCAGTCCCAACGCCGAGATACGGTTGCCGCTTTTGGGGTCAACGCGATATTGCACGGCCCCTCCCTTCGCCATCGGTGCCCCGGTCACGCGAAACACAACGGTCACGCCGCCGAAACAACTTGGAATCGCAATTGAGAACGTATCGTAACGCAGCAGAAATCGAGCCGTCACGGCACCGCTTTAACATCAGCAAAAAGCCCGATGAAAGGAGGCGACCGTGACCACACGTGAGGACGCCTGCCCCTACCCCGGCGAGCAGTACATCCTCTCGGTCGACCGCTATCAGATCGAGGTCATGGACCATCTGGACGAGCTTCCCGCCACAGGCGCCGTCATCTTCTGCACCTTCCCCAAGGTGCGCTGGCGGCATACAATCCATCAGGCGCCCCTTCGCGGGCGCCTTTTATATGGGGAGATGATTCACTTGCAGATCAACAAGGTTGCCTTTATCGGCAAAGGCGGTGTCGGCCTGCTCTACGGCAGTATGATCGCCCAAGCACTCGGCAACGACGCCGTCGAATACGTCATGGACGATGCGCGCTTCGAGCGTCACGCAAACGACGTGCTTACCGTCAACGACAAGCCCTGTGCACTCAAGTCCATCCGTGCCAGCGAGGCTACGCCCGCCGACCTGGTCATCCTCACGGTCAAGACGACCGGACTCGACCAGGCACTCAAGACTATGGAGCGCGTCGTGGGGCCCAATACGCTCATCGCCTCGCTGTGCAACGGCATTACGAGCGAGCAGAAGATTGCCGAACGCTTTGGCTGGGAGCATACCGTTCTTGGGATTTGCCAGGGTATGGACGCCGTGTTCCTCAACGGAGAGCTCACCTTTACCAATGCGGGCGAAATCCGCTTTGGCGCGGCGGCCGGCACCGAGCCCGCAACCGTCACCGCCATCGACGAGCTCTACACGCGCTGTGGCATCGCCCATACCGTCGAGAGTGACATTGCACACCGCATGTGGGCCAAACTCATGCTCAACGACGGCATCAACCAGACCTGCATGGCCTACGGCGGGACCTACGGAAGCGCCACGGAGCCGGGCTCCGAACAGCGCCGCTGTTTTGTTTCCGCCATGCGCGAAACGCTTGCGGTCGCCAATGCCGAGGGCATCGAACTCACCGAGGCAGACCTGACGCAGATGGTGCATCTCATCGAGGGAATCGACCCCGCCGGTATGCCATCGATGGCTCAAGACCGCGTCGCAAGGCGCAAAACCGAAGTAGATGAGTTCGCGGGCACCATCTGCCGCCTCGCAGCCAAACACGATATCCAGGCGCCGCAAAACGAGTGGCTCTATCAGCGCATCCGCGATATCGAGAAAAGCTGGTAACGCCAACGCGGCGCATTCAACAGCCTTAACAGCAAGCCGCCGCAAGGAAACCTTTCCCTGCGGCGGCTTTCATCTTCGTCTATGACCGGTGGCCAATCTTGCAACAGTTAGCGTTGCGACGGCGGCACCTCGTCCTCATCATCGCGGCAAAGAACCACGCCCACGCTTCCCAGCAGCGCCGCCGCGATCAGCACGCCAACCACGATTGGAGCAGCCCCGCATGACCCCTGCACGCCCGCAACGAGCGCGGCCGTAGGGCCAAGGCAGCCAAGCACCAATGCGACGGCGGCAACAGCGATATCTCGAGCGTCCACAAGACCACTTCCTCTACGAGAAAGACTTTGTTTCTCGTGACTTAGTGTGCCTCGCGCCCATATGCGCGGCGTACTGCCACGGTAAGCGCTCTGTTAATTCAAGCACGCACAAAAAACGGACGCCACTACGTTGCCCGAAAGCTCGGTAAAGGCGCCCGTCTGTCATATGCAATCGATGTCGGCAGATTACCAGCCAGTGTAGTAGTCGGTGGTTCCGGCTGCGCAGCCGGAGTCATAGACCTTGCACTCGCCCTTGGATCCGGTAAACGTGGAGCCCTGAGCCTTATCGCCCGCGGCCACGACGTAGTAACCATCGGAATCGCGCCAAAAGCCCTCGGAATCCTGCGTCCATTCGCCCGTGCGGTGGTGATACAACACGTTGCTGCTGTAATAAGTCTCGCGGCGGCCGTTATAGTTATTGACGCCGCTCGAACGCGTCAGGCCCGAGCCGTTCGCGTAATACACAGCAGACGCGTAAGACGAGCCGGAGCCGGCGTTGTAATACGAAGCCTGAACGGCCTCAGCTGCCTCGGCTTCGGCTGCAGCAGCCTCGAGCGCCTCGCGCTTGGCGTCCTCGAGCGTGGAGCGAAGCTCGTCGAGCTCGGTCGACTTGGCGTCGACCTCCCCCATCGTCAACAGGCTACCCGCACCGTCGATGCAGCCCTGCAACACAGCGCGCTCGTCATCGGTAGCATAGTCGCCATACATATTCATAATGATCTGAGCGCGCATCTCCAGGGAATCGCGCTTTGCCCCCATCGAGGCGTTCCACTCCTGCATAGAGCCATAACCGTCGCCGCGGTAGTCGACGGGCTGCACCAGCGTCGCCTCGGACGGCGTAGATCCAACCGTATCGGATAGTGTTGCCGCGTGGGCATCAGTTGCGCCGGCGCCCGCCAAAAGTGCCACGGTCAGAGCGGCGGAAAGGGCGGCGGCTTTCGGTTTTCGTGAATCGATCCTCATGTAGCTGGAAACCTCCGTAGTGCGTTTTTTGCTGCGTTTGAGCTGCGTGTGATTCGATCGCGCTGCATAGTACCCCGAGCAAATCGCGACCTGCGGTTTTACTCAAAAGGCGCACGTCAATTGCGTAAAACTCACATCCTCTCAACAGGAGTTTTCCACATCTCGATTGCATAAAGCATGCCAAAAACCCTGTAACAGCGCCCTTCCTATGCAAAAAAGGCGCCTGTGCAACCATTGTTCGCACAGACGCCTTGAGCAGGCATTTTATGCAGTTATACCTATCGAGTCGCAAGGGGTCCTTGCACAAGTCGCCTTACTCGTCCAGCGCGGCGAAGGCCTGCTTCAGATCCCAAATGATGTCCTCGGCGTTCTCGGTACCGATGGAAAGACGGATCGTGGAGGGCGTAATGTTCTGCTCGGCGAGCTCCTCGGCAGAGAGCTGGGAGTGCGTGGTGGTAGCCGGGTGCACGACGAGCGACTTGACGTCGGCCACGTTGGCGAGCAGCGAGAACACCTGCAAGTGATCGATGAACTTCCAAGCTGCCTCCTGGCCGCCCTTGATCTCGAAGGTGAAGATCGAGGCACCGCCATTGGGGAAGTACTCCTTGTAGAGCTCGTGATCGGGGTGCTCGGGCAGACTCGGGTGGTTCACCTTGGCAACATGGCTATCACCGGTCAGGAACTCAACGACCTTCTTGGTGTTCTCGACATGACGGTCAACACGCAGCGACAGGGTCTCGGTGCCCTGCAGCAGGATCCAGGCGTTGAACGGGCTGATGCAAGCACCCTCGTCGCGCAGCAGGATAGCGCGGACATAGGTTGCGAAGGCAGCGGGGCCGGCAGCCTCGGCAAACGAAACACCATGGTAGGAGGGGTTGGGCTCGGCGATCTGGGCGTACTTGCCGCTTGCCTTCCAATCGAAGTTACCGCCGTCGACGATCACACCGCCCAGCGACGTGCCATGGCCGCCGATAAACTTGGTTGCGGAGTGAACGACGATGTTGGCACCATGCTCCAGCGGACGGAACAGATACGGAGTGCCGAAGGTATTGTCGACGACAACCGGCAGACCGTGCTTCTTGGCGATCTCGGAAATGGCGTCGATGTTGGGGATGTCGGAGTTGGGGTTACCGAGCGTCTCGAGGTAAATGACCGTAGTGTTGTCCTTGATGGCACCCTCGACCTCGTCCAGGTCATGGGCATCGACAAACGTGGTCTCGACGCCAAACTGGGAGAGCGTATGCTCCAGCAGGTTGTAAGAGCCACCGTAGATGGTCTTCTGAGCCACCACGTGGTCACCGGCCTGGGCAAGTGCCTGCAGGGTATAGGTGATAGCGGCAGCACCGGAGGCGACGGCAAGACCTGCCACGCCACCCTCGAGTGCGGCGATACGGTCCTCGAAGACGCCCTGGGTGGAGTTGGTCAGACGGCCGTAGATGTTACCGGCGTCGGCAAGACCAAAGCGGTCGGCGGCGTGCTGGGCGTTGCGGAACACGTAGCTCGTGGTCTGATAGATAGGCACGGCGCGGGCATCGGATGCGGGATCGGCGCTCTCCTGGCCAACGTGCAACTGCAGGGTATCGAAACCAAAGGTGTGCTCGGGATTGTTGATGAACTGGCTCATGATGATCTCCTTGATCGAACAAAAGTAAATAAATTAGAGAGAAGTAAGTTGCTGTCTCCTGATCACGCCAACGGGCGCAAACAGGAGCCCGGCATTCGTCTTGGTAAGCAATTCATATGCGGGCCTCCTTTCGCATCCCGGTTCCGTGGTCGGTTTAATTACCTACCGCCTTTGTGTGTTTTGAATAGTACGAGCATTGTTTCGCTCGGTCAATCACTTAAAAGCGCTAACCTGTTATCGGTTTTTTAGATAGCTATCGAAAGGACGGGCGCCGATGACCCTCCAGCAGCTTCGTTTTCTGATCGCCGTGGCAGAGTCCGGCTCAATCAACGCCGCAGCTCAGCGCCTCTATACCGCACAGTCCAATATCTCCAACGCCGTCAAAAGCCTGGAACAGGAACTTCATATCGAAATCTTTACGCGCTCTAGCCGCGGTGTTGCACTCACCAACGACGGCACCGAGCTTTTGGGTTATGCGCGCCAGGTCGTAGAGCAGGCCGACATGCTCGAGGCCCGCTACGAGGACGGCGGTACACCTCAGGCCCGCCTTGCCATCTCGGCCCAACACTACGCGTTTTCGGTCGAGGCCTTTGTCAACGTGGTCGAGCGCTGCCGCGACAGCAAGTTCGAGTTCATCATGCGCGAGACCACCACCTCGCAGATCATCGATGACGTCCGTGCGTTTCGCAGCGATATCGGCATTCTGTATCTGGATGACTTTAACGCCCGCGTTCTGCAGAAGGCCTTCGCCGATGCCCGTGCAAGCTTCCATCCCCTATTCGACGCGACGGTCCACGTCTTCGTTAGCGAGCGCCACCCGCTCGCACGCCGCCCTCAGCTGTCCCTTGCCGACCTCACGCCCTATACGCGCTACAGCTTTGAGCAGGGAACCTCAAACTCCTTCCATTACGCCGAGGAACCTTTTAGCTATATCCCTTGCGACCGCAACATACGAATCTCGGACCGCGGAACACTTACTAACTTACTTATCACGTCGAACGGTTACACCCTGTCGACCGGCGTCCTCTCCAATGAAATGCAATGGGGTATGGCATCGATCCCGTTAGCAGACGCCTCAACGATGCACGTAGGCTATATCATGCACGACGAGCGCAAGCCCTCTCCCCTCTTGCAGCAATACCTCGATGAGCTCAACCGCATCATCCATGCCAACTAACTGTCGGAAGACGGGGTAGAAATCATAGATTGCTAGCCCCCGGCGGGCATGGCGCTACAATGGTCACTCGCACGAAACATACCCAACGAAAGGAACCATGTGAAGGTCATCATCTATACCGACGGCTCGGCCCGATCAAATCCGGGACGCGGCGGCTACGGCGCCGTGCTCAAATACACCAACCCCGCCGGCAAGACCTTCACCTCCGAGCTTTCGCGCGGCTATGCCAAGACCACCAACAACCGCATGGAGCTCATGGCCGTTATCGTGGCGCTCGAGGCGCTCAACCGCCCCTGCGACGTCGAAGTCCATTCCGATTCGCAGTACGTCGTCAACGCCTTCAACAAGCACTGGATCGACGGCTGGAAAAAACGCGGATGGAAAACCGCCAACAAGCAGCCCGTCAAGAACCGCGACCTATGGGAGCGCCTACTCACCGCCAAAAGCAAGCACAAGGTTGAGTTCATCTGGGTTAAGGGTCACGCCGGTCACGAGCTCAACGAGCGCTGCGATGAGCTCGCCACCACGGCGGCCGACGGCAGCAACCTCGATATCGACACCGGCTTTAACGAGAGCGACCTGTAATAGCCTTTTCGCGCAGCTTTATATCCCCACGCGCTACACTCATCCTGTAGACCAAACAACGCAAGGGGGATACATGCTGCGTATAGCGACCATCGGCACATCCATGATTACCGACGACTTTATCCAGGTCGTCAACGCCAACGACCAAGCCGCGTTTGCGGGCACGCTCTCGCGCAATGCAGATCGCGGCGCCGCCTTTACCGCCGAGCGCGGTGGCGAGCGAAACTTTACTTCACTCGATGAGCTTGCATCCGCCGACGACGTCGACGCCGTCTATATCGGCAGCCCCAATGCGCTCCACTACGAGCAAGCGCTCGCCTGCATCGCCGGCGGTAAGCACGTTATCGTCGAAAAGCCCTTCTGCGCCACCGAGGCGCAAGCATTCGAGGTCTTCCGGGCTGCCGAGGCAGCAGGTGTCGTGGCCCTCGAGGCCATGCGTCCCCTCCACGATCCCGCCTTCCACGCCATTGAGGACGCTCTGGGCGAAATTGCGCCCATTCGCCGCGCCTCGCTGCGCTTTGGCAAATATTCCTCGCGCTACAACGAGATTCTCGCGGGACGCGCCACCAATATCTTCGACTGCAATATGGCATCGGGCTCCCTCATGGATATTGGCGTCTACACCGTCGAGCCCATGGTCGAGATTTTCGGCATGCCCTCCGGCCTTACGAGCATGGCTACTCTGCTCGACCCCACCACGCGACAGCTCACGCACGGCCCCATCGATGGCTGCGGTTCCATCCTCGCCAGCTACGGCGGTGGCCGTATCTCCGTCGAGCTCGCGCACTCCAAAATTACGAATGACCTACTGCCCTCGCAGATCGAAGGCGAGCGTGGCACTATCCAGATCGACCATCTATCCACGCCCCGCAACGTCCGCATCGACTATCGCGGCGATGTCGTACGCGGCTCGGCGACCGAGGCGCCGCGCGAACAGGGCGATAACGGCCGCGTGCTCGACCTGCCCAAATCGAGCAACACCATGGAATACGAACTCGCAGACTTTATCACCGCCATCGGCGGCATCGATAACGTCAAGGAAGAGATTTGGGAGACCCCGGCGGGACGTCACGAGCTTGGCCACTACCGCGATGTCACGCTCGTCTCACTGCGCATCATGGATGCCGTGCGCCAGCAGGCCGGCATAACCTTCCCGGCCGACGCAGGCAAGCAGGCATAGCGATGGGCTTCTTCGATACGTTCTTCTCCAGCGTCGCCGGCGGCGGCCGCGAACCCCAAAAGCCTTCTGGCGTCGAGCTCGAGCTGCGCCGTAGGCTCACCGTGCTCGCAAGTGACGAGGCCACTCAAGACGCCCCGCAGCGCTATTTCCTGCGGTGGGAGGGGCAGGTCCAGGGCGTCGGTTTCCGCTTCACCAACACCAACCTCGCACAGGCGCGCTCCCTCACCGGCTGGGTGCGCAATATGGAAGACGGCTCGGTTGAGATGGAGCTACAGGGCACGCCGGCAAACATCGTGTCTCATCTCGAGGCGCTTCATGCCTCCTACGAGCGCATGGGAACGCGTTTTCGCCTCGCAGACGCCCAGACCCGAGCCCCACTTGCCAATGAAGACGGTTTCATTCCTCGTTATTAGTATTGTGTGCTAAATACGGTATCATTTACCTACGACCGTTGATAGAAAAGAGGCGAGGCGCATGGCGGTGCAAAGAAGGAATACCAGGCAGCGAAAGCTGGTTCTTGACGCTGTGCGCCAAAGCTATAACCATCCCACCGCCGACGAAATCTACAACGCCGTACGCGAACAGGATGACAAGATCAGCCGCGGTACGGTCTACCGCAATCTCAATCTCTTGGCCGACGCCGGCGAGATCCTCTCCATCAAGACGCCGGGCGGCAGCCGCTTCGATCGCACCATCGAGCCGCACGCACATATCATCTGCACCTCGTGCAGCCGCGTCATCGACGTACCGCTCCCCTTCGATGCCCAGCTCGACGCCAAGGCGTCCGAGCAAATCGGCTGGCACGTCACGTCGCACTACACCATCTTCGAGGGTCTCTGCCCCGACTGCCGGTAGATGTTTGGGACATGCCTTATAATCCACCTTTCCGCACTTTGCAGCAAAAAGTAGATTTCTAGGCATGTCCCAAATGTCTACTCAGCAAGTAGACGACGCAGCTCTTCTTCGACCGTGCGCACGTAACGGACGCGGTCGTTGATGCCTCGCATGGTGGGGTTGCAGCTCTCCATCAGATAGGGATGGCCCACGACGTTGAGCATGTCGCGATCGTTCTCATTGTCGCCAAACGCCATCATCTCATCGGGCGAAATCCCCAGGGCACGACCGTAATCGGCAAGCGCGGAGCCCTTGCCCGAACCGAAACCGATAAAGTCCGTCCATTCGGTTCCCGACGTCATCACGTCGACACGGTCGCTAAAGAGGCGCTCGAAATACTCCAGGGCCGCCGGCTGATCCACCTCGGGCGTCTGGAAGGCAATCTTAATGACGTCCTCGTCGATGTCCTCGGGACGGTCGACCACCGCCACATCGCAGTGGACCTCATAGCGCAGGTGGTCAACAAACACATCGTTGCCACTCATGGTGTAGAGGTGCCCCTCGCACGAAAGGGTCACGTCGGCATGGGGATACGCAACCACGGCATTCGCGATATCCATAGCAAGGCCACGTTCCATGGAACGCTTGACAACGGCACGTCCCTCGCTCATCACCAGGGCTCCGTTTTCGCATACATAGGCGAGCTCATCGGCCACCGGGGCAAACAGGTGGCGCAAGCTCGCATATTGACGGCCGCTCGCCGGCATAAACACGATACCGCGACGATGCAGCTCATCGATAAGCTCAACGGCCTCGGAACGCGGCTCGCGCTCCCCCGGATGCAGCAACGTGCCGTCCAAATCGCATGCAATCAGCTTGATTCCCTCAAGACCCATATGCTTTCCCCCAAAGCACCTCATCAACAGTAAGACGAACTTTGAATAGCTGCCTCTCAAAGTCCGTCTTACTCATACGCACGTTAACCGCGCGCCTTCTTTACGATGGAAAAGTCGGGAGCCATGCTCACGACGACCTCCGCTGCACTCGACGCAAAGCGCCGGTCCGCATCGAGTTCACGAGTAACCACCGAGAGCCGAACACCCTCGACACCCCGGAGTATGCGGCCCAAAACAGGCTGCACCGGCGTATACATGCGCACGGTATGCTCGTCCGAGTCGCCTCGGAAGAGCGGCGCATGCATGTTGCCAATCTCCCAGCACGCATGCGCGAGTGCAATCGGATCCATGCGGTCGACTTCGACCAAATAAACCTCGGCGCTGCGCAGGCGCACGACAACCGCCACGGGCACCACGCCCGAACGGTCAATGGCGAGCACGTCGCCATCGGCAAGACGACCGCCGTCGGCAGTATCCAGCCGAACACCGATCGTGCGCCCCAGCTCCGTTACGCCCGCAAATGTGCGGGCATCGGCCTGGTCCCAATCGAGCAATAGCTCGTCAACTTCAAAGACGCCGCCCAACTTCCGGCGAAGCAGGAGTTCATAGGACGGATCGTTGAGATTTCCCAAGCATGTCGTCGAAACCAAGCGTTCAGGCATACTCTAGCCCTCGACCTCGACGAGCTCGATATCAAAGTTGAGGTCCTTGCCGGCCAACTCGTGGTTGGCGTCGAGCGTCACGGCCTCGGGCGTCACGTCGATGACAACGGCGGGGACGGGCATGCCGCTCGGCGTGGACAGGAAAAGCTTCATGCCCTTCTCGATCTGCTCGATGTTGGGAACCTGTTCGGCCGGGAAGGTCAGGACCATCTCGGGATTGTGCTCGCCGTAGGCATCGGCAGCAGGAATGTGCACGGTCTTCTTCTCGCCCACCTGCATGTCGACAACAGCGGCGTCGAAGCCCTTGATCATCTGACCGGCGCCGCAGGTGAACTCCAGCGGCTCGCCGCGATCGTAGGAGCTATCGAACTGCGTGCCGTCGTCGAGCGTGCCGCGATAATGGGTCTTGACCTTCTTGCCCTGGTTGGACATGGTAACCTCCGTAATAAGGGCGGCGCACAACGCGGGCCGCCATGAACATATGGCGCTAACTATACCCTAGTCATACAATTCAATGACAGTTTGCAAAGAAACGCTGCAACCGGAGGAACCATGGCATATCCCGTATTTGATCTACACTGCGACACCGCCGACCGCATCGGCTGGGCCACGCTCGATCTCGACCTGCGCTTTACCGCCGGCACCGACGGTTATTTCCCCGGCGATGAAACGCATCCGCAAGATTTCGACCTCATCGAGGGCAACGCCTGCGCCATCTCGCTCGCAAAGATCGGCAACACGCCGTGGGCACAGTGCTTCGCCACGTTTGTCCCCGACGAGATTCCCACCGCCCACGCCGCACGCTTCCAGGCGCAGATCATGGCGCACATGAGCGGCCAGGCAATGCTCAACCACGACCGCATGGTCAACGTACGCAGCGCCGCTGACATTCGCCCTGCGCTCAAAGACGGCAAGGTCGCCTGCATCCACACCATCGAAAACGCCACGTTCTTTGCCGAGGACCCCGCGCTGATCGAGGTACTCAAGAGCCTGGGCGTACTCATGTCATCACTCAGCTGGAACGCGCAGGGACCGCTCGCGAGCGGGCACGATACCCACGCCGGCCTCACCGCCGCCGGCATCGAGGCACTTACGCAGATGGAGCACGCCGGCATGGTACTCGACGTCTCCCACCTCAACGATGAGTGCTTTGACGAGGTTGTCGCCCACGCCACGCGCCCCTTCGTCGCCAGCCACTCCAACTCCCGTGCGGTTTGCGGCGTCAAACGCAACCTTACCGACGACCAGTTCCGCACCATTCGCGACATGGGTGGCATCGTCGGCCTCAACTACTGCAGCGAGTTCCTATCCAACGACGTAACCGACAAGACCGCCGCAGACGTCACCTTCGACCAGCTGGCCGCCCATATCGAGCACTGGCTCGACCTGGGCGGCGAGGACGTCATCGCGCTCGGCGGCGACTGGGACGGTGCCACGGTGCCCGCCTTCCTCTCCGATGCCAGCAAGATGCCCGAGTTCCAGAACATGCTTTCCAAGCATTTTGGCAAGACCGTGATGCAGAAGCTCTGTAGCGACAACGCGCTTGCCTTCTTTGAGCGTTATTAATTTCACATCCCTTGAGCGGGCCGGCATGCCGAACGGTCGACATGCCGGCCCGTCCCCAATCTGAAGGACCGCTTTTGACGCAGCAATTTACGATTTCCATATCCCGACCGGATGGGACGCCCATCTCCGTCGTCGTTACCAAAAAGCGCGTCAAAAACTTCAACCTACGCGTCACATCAAGCGGTGAGGTCCACGCCAGCGCACCGCTCGGCGCCAGCCGCGAGCGCATCGAGGCATTTGTGAAGCGCAACAGCACCTGGATTGTCAGCCGACTTGCCAAGCGCGAGCAACATCAGGCGACGGCGCGAGAGCCGCTCAGCACCTCGTCCGTCATTGCACTTTGGGGCAAGCCCATCACGGTACAGGATGCACTCGATCACAACTTTGCATCACCCGCACCGCGACCCAAACAGGCCACCTTCGCAAGCTTTATGGGTACCGACGAATCGGACGAAGGCCCACAGGCCAAGCGGCGCGTAATCCTCGACGGCCTAACGTCCGACGAGCTCCAAGCCCACATCAGCCAGCTTTATACGACCGAGGTCACCGCAGCGCTACGCGACATCGTGCACGCATACGAAATCACAATGAGTGTCGCCGTTTCCCGCGTCTCCGTGCGCAGCATGAAAACGCGCTGGGGATCATGCACGCCCAAGACCGGAGCCATTCGCATCGCACGCGAACTTGCCGCTTATCCCATCGAGTGTCTCGACATGGTTGTCGCCCACGAGCTCGTCCACTTGCTCGAGCCAAGCCACAATCAGCGGTTTCACGCCCTGCTCGACAGGTACTGCCCCAACAATAGAGCGCTGTCGCAGCGGCTCAAGCAGCCACCCATAGAGACGTATTAGAACCGGTTAGCGCACGCGCTCGATCTCGACGCCGCAGCTTGCCAGGGGAAGACCGACGGGCGCCCAAGGCTTATCGAGCTTAACACGCACGCCAAGCAGCAAGGGGTAACGACGCAGCAGCATCTGGGCCACACCCTTGGCTGCCGCCTCGATGAGTTTAAACGTATGCTCGCGCAGATAGCCATCGACATCGTGGCACACCGAGCCGTAGTCAATCGAGGCGTCCAGGTTATCGTGCTCCCCCGCTGCACGCAGGTCGGCATAGAGCACCAAGGACACGATGAACTTCTGGCCCAGCGCGTTCTCTTCGGGATACACGCCGTGGTTGGCAAAGACCTCGAGACCGTCGATAGTAATACGGTCGGCATGGCGCAGATCGTCATAGCTCACGTGGGGAACCGCCGTTGCGGTGGATATTTCGCCCCTTCCACGGCGGGCGAGCTCGGCGCCTTCAGTCTTGGTTGCATTCTCGGGCAGTTTCTTGTTGCTCATCGCGATCGTCTCCTTCGTTTAGAACCCCGACCGCGCAAACTAACTACACGCGAATCGACAGGTTCTTTTTATCATCGCTCCAGTTGCAAGCATTGCGCGCGGGGCATGCAAAGCAGGCGCGCGACGCTTTGTCGGCTGCATAGAGCAAACGCTCAAGCGGTTGGCTGTTCACGCGCAGCTTTCGATGGCCCAGAATGGCCGTCTTAATGGCTGCGGCATCGGCCGGCTCAAACGCCACGTCATCAGGCATGCCGCCGAGAATTGCATCAGCGACGCGTTCGCTTGCAACATCATGGGATATACCCGATTCATACTGTTCATCTTTGCCGATATCGTGAAGAAGTGCCGTGGCGTAGATGACCTCGCGGTCAAACTCGAGATCTTCCTCGAGATTCTTAATCCACATAATGCGAGCGACATCGAGCAGATGGTCGATACCGTGGCGGCAGAAGATGCGCCCCGATTCCAGCTGAGCAATGTTGCCCAGGTGGCGCCGGAACAGGCCGTTGGCACAGATGTAATCGATACGAGGCATGACGCCAAAAGGCGCCAGGCCCGAAGCCATAAAACCGCGACGCGGCGTTCCCTCGTCAGTATTCGATGTAAAGTCGTTGACGACTCTCATAGTTAGCGTCCCAGCATCCTAAAGAAACGCTCTTCGAGCGCGGGGTCGGTCTCAAAGACGCCGCGGCGAGCGAGCGTCACGGTCTTGGTGCCGGGCTTTTGCACGCCGCGCATGGTCATGCACATATGCTCAGCTTCCATGAGCACAATCGCTCCCTGGGGAGCGAGATAATCCATGAGGGCGTCGGCAACCTGCGCACACAGCTGCTCCTGCAGCTGCAGACGGCGGGCATAAACCTCAACCGTGCGAGCAAGCTTAGAGAGCCCTGCGACACGGCCGTTGGGGATATAGCCAATGGTAGCCTTGCCATAAAACGGCAGCAGATGATGTTCGCACAGCGAGTAGAACGTGATGTCGCGCTCGATAACCAAATCGTTCGAAGCGACGGCAAAGGTTTTGGACAGGTGCTCCTCGGCACTCTGGTCCATACCGCCGGCAATCTCACCATACATACGGGCAACGCGCGCCGGGGTCTCCAGCAGGCCCTCACGAGTTGGGTCCTCGCCTATGCCCTCAAGCAACAGCTTAATGGCGGCCTCGACTTTTTCCTGATCGACCATCTGGGCCTCACTTTTCCGATTTTGCGTTCGCGCTATGGTACCACGCCCTCCGGCATCGGCCACAAGCTACATAGTATGGGTCGAATAGACCGGATCATCACGCCAAAGTTCAACCGCATCACAAAGCGCAACGCCCTCGCGCTCAGCACGGGCGCGCGTAGCGTTCATATCGATCACGCGCTGATTGCTCGAGCCTCTGAAGCGCAACGAGATATCGTACAAATCCTGAACGAACGGACCGTCCACCAACATATCGAGGCAGGTAAGGATACGGTCCGTGACCTCGGTATGGTGGCAACCGCCCGGCATAAGCTCCTCGAGCACATCGCCGGTAAAGCACCAAATGGTCTTGCCCGACCCCGATGGATAGGCCGCACGCACGCGTTCGATAAAGTCGACAAGCCCCGCTTGATTCTCAGGTTCCATAGGCTCGCCACCCAGAATCGTCAGACCATCGATAAAGGGATGATCGAGACTCTCGATAATTTTGTCCTCGACGGCGCTATCGAACGGCTCGCCAGCGGCAAAGTCCCACGCGACAGAGTTAAAACAATTCTTGCACCCACGACGGCACCCGCTCACAAACAGAGAAGTACGAACGCCTTCTCCATCAGCAATGTCGAAATACTTAATGTTCGCGTAGTTCATAGGTAACTCTCCCGGGAGGCCGGGACATATCATCCCGTCCTCAAACATTCTCGGCCTTCGGCCTGCGAAACTGCGGGCGGGACGATATGTCCCGGCCTCATGCAAAGGGTAACTCAATGAACGAAGTGAACATCGAGCATAGGGTTCGAGGTCCAATAAAAACTGGGTTGCGGCTCAACCGCCATCGCAAGTAAATCGCAGCTGCAGCTCGAATTATTTCCGCTAAGAACTTCGAGGAGTGAGCAGACCGCATGCTGCATCTCAGCTACATCAACTTGGCTGCCCCGTAGCGAGGCCCCGGACCTTTGCTCGATATGAGTTCCGCACGAACAGGAGGCGCCAGTGGCGCCTCCGTCGTGAGCCAGGACTGTCCGAAATAGCGAGTAAAGGTCCGGGGCCTCGCTACGGGGCAGCCTGGGATGGTTATTAGAGATGCAGCACGCGGTCGCGGATCTCCTCGGTTCGACCCTGGTTCCAGAACTGGGTACCGATGTAGCCGCACGTACGACGAGCGACGTTCATCTTCTCCTGGTCGCGGTTGCCGCAGTTGGGGCACTCCCACACCAGCTTGCCATCGTCCTCGACAATCTTGATCTCGCCATCGTAGCCGCACACCTGGCAGTAGTCGCTCTTGGTGTTGAGCTCGGCGTACATGATGTTGTCGTAGATGTACTGCATCACGCGAATGACAGCCTTGAGGTTGTCCTGCATGTTGGGAACCTCAACGTAGGAGATGGCGCCGCCCGGCGAAAGCTGCTGGAACATACCCTCGAACTTGAGCTTATCGAAAGCATCAATCTCCTCGGACACATGAACGTGATAGCTGTTAGTAATGTAGCCCTTGTCCGTAACGCCCGGGATAATGCCAAAACGGCGCTGCAGGCACTTGGCGAACTTGTAGGTCGTCGACTCCAACGGCGTGCCGTACAGCGAGAAGTCGATATCGCTTTCGGCCTTCCACTCGGCGCACTTGTCGTTCATGCGCTGCATGACGGCCATGGCAAACGGCGTGCCTTCCTTCTCGGTGTGGCTGTGGCCCGTCATGTACTTGACGCATTCATACAGGCCGGCATAGCCCAGGCTGATGGTGGAGTATCCGCCCACGAGCAGCTTGTCGATCGTCTCGCCCTTCTTCAGGCGGGCGAGGGCGGCGTACTGCCAAAGAATCGGTGCGGCATCCGAAAGCGTACCCATCAGACGCTCATGACGGCACAGCAGGGCGCGGTGGCACAGCTCAAGGCGCTCGTCGAAGATCTTCCAGAACTTGTCCATATCCTGGTGCGAGCTCAGTGCGACATCAGGCAGGTTGATGGTCACAACGCCCTGGTTAAAGCGACCATAGTACTTGGGCTTGTTCGGGTCATAGTTCAGCGCGTTGGCCACGTTGTTAAATCCGTTACCGGAGCGGTCGGGCGTCAGGAAGCTGCGGCAACCCATGCAGGTATAGCAGTCGCCGTTGCCCGCGGTCTCGCCCTTCGACAGCTTGAGCTCGCGCATCTTCTTCTCGGAGATGTAGTCGGGCACCATGCGCTTGGCGGTGCACTTCGCAGCCAGCTGAGTCAGGTAGAAGTACGGGGAATCCTCGTGAACGTTATCGTCCTCGAGCACGTAGATGAGCTTGGGGAACGCCGGGGTGATCCACACGCCGGCTTCGTTCTTAACGCCCTCATAGCGCTGACGAAGCGTCTCCTCCACAATCATGGCAAGGTCGTGCTTCTCCTGGGGCGTACGGGCCTCATTGAGATACATAAAGAC
>UQXP01000017.1 GCA_900545055.1 uncultured Collinsella sp. | reverse complement strand
TGGTGGGGCGCGTTTCTAACGAAGCCGTAACGGCCGTTGGGCTCTTTTGGCGCCAACCCTTCTCGACCCGCACATCATGATTAATTTGCTTAAGGCAACAACTTTCCCGATCGATGTAATCACCGAATCAAAATGTGTACATCAGCCATCAAAGATGGCGAAAAATGTCATATTTGGAGGCTGATGTACACAAATGCAGAATCCCGCACAACCCAGTAGCATCCTCCATATGTCTGGACTCTCTATGCTTACGCTGGATAGACATCGCCGGAACGGGTATAGTATCGAAAGTTTTGTCGTTAACCAGCGGGGGAGTCCTGTGGGCATCAAAAAGAAGATCAAAAAGGAGCTTATCGGCACTTCCGATTACCCGTCGAATAAGATCTTTACGATCTCCAATTTCATCACCTTTACGCGCCTAATCCTCACCCTGGTATTCCTGTACCTGTTTGTGACGGACAACAACCGCGTCATCGCCATCGTTATCTACGCCGTTGCGGCCTCCACCGACTGGATGGACGGTCAGATTGCCCGCATGACTAAAACGGTCTCGTGGCTCGGCAAGGTCATGGACCCCATCTGCGACCGTGCACTGCTGTTTACCGGCGTCTTGGGACTGGTGGTCCGCGGAGAGCTGCCCATCTGGGTCTGCGTGCTCATTATCGGCCGTGACATCTATCTGGGCATCGGCACGCTTATCGTGCGTCATTATCACCGTCGCCCCATCGATGTCGTCTTTCCCGGAAAGATTGCCACTGCACTGCTCATGACCGGCTTCTCGCTCATGCTGCTCGGGTTCCCCGTTATTGACGGCCTGCACCTTTTACCTTCGACCCTCGCGGCCTTCCCGGGTCTCAACGGAAGCTCGGTGCCCCTCGGCATCTTCTTTGTATATGGCGGCGTGATCTTCTCCATGCTCACCGCTGTCATCTACTCCATTAAGGGCGGAGCGGCCATTAAACAGGCTCTCGCGCATCCCGAGGATGAGGACATCGACTTTCTGAACCCTGAAATCGAAGACTGATTCGTTGGGGTATGATTACGTACGGTTCATTATTTGCGGCTCGTCCGCGATAAGTTAGGGGTTGTCATGGACAACATGGTTAACAATATGCCTCAGAATGATAAGACTGCTGACGCTACCTGCGTATTCCGCGTGCCTTCAAGCGATGTCACCGTTCCCGACCTCATGGCCAACGTGCGCATCACCGCCCCCGTTCTGTCCATCGTCAAGGGTCCGCAGACTGGTGCCGCCTTTGAGCTCGAGGACGATGTGACCACCATCGGCCGCGATCCTGCGAACGGCATCTTCCTCAATGACATGACCGTTTCGCGCAGCCACGCGCGCATTATCCGCGAGGGCCTCGGCGCTCGCATCGAGGACCTGGGCTCGCTCAATGGCACCTGGGTCGACGGTGCCATCGTCAATGCAGCCCCGCTGCACGATGGTTCATCCGTCCAAATCGGTACCTTTACGCTCATCTACCACGAGAGCACGCCGGAGCGCATCGAAACCGGTGAGTAGGGCATGGCCGAACGCAACTATCTGAGTATCGGCCAAGTCGTCAACCTACTTCGAGGCGCATACCCCGATCTTTCGAACTCAAAAATTAGATTTCTAGAGGATGAGGGGCTCATTACCCCTCATCGTACGCCTAAGGGATACCGTCAGTACTCCAAGGAGGACGTTGATCGCCTGGAGGTCATTCTGCACTTGCAGAAGACTCGCTACATGCCGCTCAACGTAATTAAGCAGCGCTTGGAAAACGCCACGGACCTGTCAACGCTCGCCTACGAGGTGGGCTTGCTGTCCGATGTTCCACTCAAGACGGAACCCAAGGAGACTAAGCAAAAGCTACATCCCATCGAGACCATTCCCGATATGCTGGGCGTCGAGATTTCGTTTATCCGCTCGCTCGCCGAGAACGACCTCATTCGCATCATCAAGAGTCCGCAGAATCGTGAGCTCGTCGATGGCCGCGATTTTCCGATCATCCGCTACTGCTCCGAGCTGTCGCGCTTCCATATCGAGCCCCGCAACCTGCGTCAGTACGTGTCTTCCGCCAACCGCGAGTCCTCGATGTTTGAGCAGGTGCTCGTGAGCATGCTCGGCATGGACACCTCCGATGACGAGCGCGACGCCAAGCTCGAGCGTGCGTTTAAGAAGCTTCACGACCTGACGGAGGGCGTGCACACCGCGCTGCTCAAGAACCGCGTTTTTGAGTCGCTCAACGCCGTGGTCGAAGACGCCGACATCGATGCACTCGATGAGGAAATCACTCGTTCCGAGTCCACCAAGGCCAAAAACGAAGAGACAGCCGCGCCGGCTTCGCACGAGGATTCTCTCGTACAGCCGTCCAAGGTTGTCACCCCTTCGCATTCCGGTACCGCAACCGCGGGCAAATAACCGCCGCCGCCAATCCGGCAACCCATTGAAAGGTCATGCAATGTACGACTTCGAATCTCAAATCGTCGACATCCCCGACTATCCCGAGCCCGGAGTCATCTTTAAAGACATCACGCCGCTCTTCGGCAATCCCGAGGCGCTCAAAGCCATGACCGATGCCCTCGCCGAGCACTTTGCCGGCATGGGAATCACCAAGGTCGTGGGCCCAGAGGCTCGAGGCTTTATGGTTGGCGTACCGGTGGCTGTAGCCCTTGGCGCCGGCTTTGTTCCCGCACGTAAACCGGGTAAGCTGCCGCGCGAGACCGTGAGCCAGAGCTACGAGCTCGAGTACGGCACCGATTCAATTGAGATCCATGCCGACGCTATCAGCTCTAAAGATACCGTGTTGATTCTGGACGACTTGGTCGCGACGGGCGGAACCGTCGAGGCAACAGGTAAACTGGTGCGAGATATGGGCGCAAAGCTTGTCGGTTACGGTTGTATCCTTGAGCTTGCGTTTCTCAACCCGCGCGAGAAGCTCACGCCGTCTGATGACGATGTGGAGCTCTTTAGCCTGGTGACGGTAGACTAGCCGTTACCCTTAGTTACTGGAAAGGAAGCTACATGCGCACAGCAAACACGCATAAAAACATGGCACGCTGCGCTGCTACGGCAACCCTCGCTTGTGTTTTGGGCTTGGGCCTCGCGGCTCCTGCCTACGCCGATACCGCATCCGACCTTGCCGCTGCTCGTACGAAGCTCGAGCAGATCGGTACCCAAACCCAGCAGATTTACGATGAGCTCGCCACGCAGACGCAGGCGCTCGATCAGACTGCTGGCGAGATCACGCAAAAGCAGCAGGAGATCGCCGATGGTCAGGCCAAGCTCTCGACCTATGTCGCCGGCGAGTACAAAACCGGCGGTCTGAGCCTGCTTCAGGTTTTGACGGGTGTCGATGATCTGAGCGATATGCTCAACCGTTTGTTCTACTACGGCAAAGTTTCCGATAAGCAGGCTCAGACCATTCAAGAGGTCAAGGAGCTTAAGCAGCAGCTCACCGATAAGCAGGCCGAGCAGGAAAAGAACGTCGCCACCACGCAAAAGAAGGTCGACGAGCTTAACGCCCAGCAGGCTGAAGCACAGAACGTCGTAAACTCCTTGGATTCGCAGCTGCAGGCCGAGCTTGCCGCAGAGGCCGAGGCCAACGCCGCGCTGCAGGCCGGCATCAACGCCAGCACCGCCGAGAAGGCCACGGTGAGCAACGAGACTGCCGGTACGACCGAGAACACCAACAACGGTGGTCAGACCAGCAATAACAACAACCAGGGCGGCAACACTCCGGCTCCTACGCCGGCACCTGCTCCGACGCCGCAGCCCTCTACGCCTGCTCCGGCTCCGACGCCTTCTGCTCCGAGCCAGTCCGTCGATGGCGGTTCTGTTGTCTCGCGTGCATACAGCAAGCTTGGTTGCGCTTATTCCTGGGGCGGAATTGGCCCGAACAGCTTCGACTGCTCTGGTTTTGTTAGCTATTGCCTCACTGGTCGCTATTGCCGCCTGGGCACCACGGGTACCTTTATGGGCTGGACGCGTGTGTCCGATCCGCAGCCCGGTGACGTTGTGGTCAACTCGTACCACACCGGCATTTACATTGGTGGTGGCCAGATGATTCATGCTTCCGACTACAACACGGGTGTTATCATCAGCTCCGTTGCCGCCGGCATGAACAACAACTATATCTTCGTGCGTTACTAAGTCATCTTACACAGCGTGTGAATGTGGACCCCGTGGCTTTAAGTCGCGAGGTCCATTCTTTTTTCTCTAATCTTGTACGGCTATCTAGTATTCAAAACTAGATAGCCGTACATTCAGTTTGCAAGATGGCTATAATTGTTGAAGAACAATTAGAAAGGACCCTCTATGAGCTGGGCACTTATCTCAGATTCAAGCTGTAACCTCCGCGATTGGCAACCGACCGCGCCCCATACCACCTTTGCATTTGCGCCCCTCAAAATTCGAGTGGGGGAGCGTGAATTCATCGATGACCTTTCGCTCGATGTTCATGAGCTCAACTGCGCTGTTCAGGCGGAGACGAACGCTTCTTCGAGCGCTTGTCCCAGCGTAGGGGAGTGGGCCGAGCTCTTCAAATTGGCAGACAAGACCATCTGCATGCCGATCTCTGAGGGCGTGTCGGGCAGCTACAACGCGGCAGCTACGGCTCGCGATATGGTTCTTGCCGAGGAACCGGACCGTAATATTCATCTAGTCAATTCACGCGCAGCTGGCGGCAAAATGGACCTCATTTTCTTGCTGTTCGACCGCTATCTTGCAAGCAATCCAAATGTCTCATTCGAGGATGCTTGCGCATACTTCGATAGCCTTGAACAGAACAGCAAAATCCTCTTCAGCTTGTGCAATTACGAAAACCTCGCCAAAGCCGGACGTATCCCTAAAGCAGCCGGCGTCATTGCCAACAAGCTCAATATCCGCATTTTGGGCACGGCGAGCGAGGCCGGTAAAATCGAACTCGTCGGGCACACGCGTGGCGAAAAGAAGATGCTCAACAAGATCATCGATACCATGGAAGCCGAGGGTTTTACGGGTGGCGAGGTCGTCATCGACCATGTGGAAAATGAGGCAGGCGCCCAGGCACTTGCCAGCCGCATTGTGGAGCGGTGGCCAGGCTCCAAGACTATCATCATGCCCTGTAACGGGCTAGATTCATACTATGCCGAAATGCATGGGCTCATTATCGGCTACGGCATGGGCGTGGCTTCGGGCCAATAAAGTCCAACCAAGCAAAATTACGGGCGGGACAAAGTGACAGCTGGCTCTTTGTCCCGCCCGTTTTATACGTCGGCTAGCTATTAAATCCGTTGAACTTGAGATAGCTCATCAAGTAAGCCTTCGATACGAAGGATGAAACCGCACTGCGCACAAGCAGCGACTCGCGTGTGACCTGATGCGCCGTATCGGGAACCGGCGTCTGCTCGACGGAAAACGCCGCACGAATCGATGCCTCGAGCTGATCGACCACATAATCGAAGGCCGTCGGAGCATCGTAGCTCAAACGCTGAATATTAAAGAGCGCCTGCACCGCAGCAATAGGTAGCACCTGCTTAAAGATGCAGATAGCGATCAGACGGGCAATCTGCTCGCGGCCATATTGCTTTTTGACCGGAGCAGGCACCAGGCCGACCTTCACGTAGTTATTGATCATCGATGGCGTAATGACAGGTTGCTCAACGCAAATGGACAGCGGCTCCATCCACAGCGCAACATACTCAATGACCTGGTCGCGGTAGAGCGTCACATTGGGCAACTGGTTATAGCGCGGCAGACTCAACGTGTTGAGTTTTCGCACGATATCGGACTGAATGAATGCATCGGGTAGCACCGTCGGCTGAATATCCTCAGGCTTAATGCTGACCGACGAATCGGACATCGGAATAACGTATTTAGCGTGGTTCATAAAGGTCCTCCGTTCATTTTCTATATTGTATTCTAGGTTATCTAGTTTTGCATACCACATAGCCGACAAGTAAAAGTGGTTGGACAACACATTGATGCATCGTCCAACCACTTTGTTTAAAGATAGCAACCTTACATAAGATATATTATCGTACTTATGCGCGTAGGAAAGCGTATGCGCTGGTTGCCGCTATGGCTCCGTCCGAAACGGCGGTCACAACCTGGCGTAAACGCTTGGAGCGGATATCGCCGGCTGCGAATAAGCCAGGCGTACGGGTGGCCATCGAATCATCGGTAACAATACCGCCGTCGGGAGCCAGATCGACTAGATGCTCAACAAGCTCGGTATGTGGCTGCGTTCCGGTAAAGACAAAGATGCCAAACGAGCCGGGCTCAAATGACTCGGTATGAGTCTCACCGGATGCATTGTCCTTAAAGGCGATCATCGTTGGCATGGCTTCGCCCGATAGTTCCACAATACTAGTTCGGTACCTAACTGAAATATTATCTTTTGCGAGCACCTTTTGAACCACGCCATCGGGCGCACGGAACTGGTCGCGGCGCAGCACGATGGTCACACTGCTGGCAATGTCGGACAGGAACAGGGCTTCCTCGCAGGCGGCATTGCCGCCACCGATGACAAAGACCTGTTTACCGCGAAAGAACATGCCATCGCACGTCGCGCAATGCGAAACACCGCGACCGCGATACGTATCCTCGCCAACAAAACCAGCAGATCGCGGCGTAGCACCCATGCAAGCGATAACACTCGAGGCCAGCGTATCGCCCATATCATGATGCACCGTAAACAGCGCTGTATCGGCATCGTAATCGATACCCGTAACCATGCTCCATGCAACCTGTGCTCCCAGGCCCTCTGCATGCTGCTGAAAACGCTCGCCGAGTTCGGCGCCACTCAAGAGCGGAATGCCCGGATAGTTCTCGACTTCATTGGTCGTGGCGATCTGTCCACCCGACATGCCCTGCTCAATCACAGTCGTCGTCAGGTTGGCACGCGCAGCGTAAATGGCGGCAGCATAGCCCGCGGGGCCTCCACCGATAATCGCAACATCAATCGGCTGATCGGTAGTCATGAAGAGACCTCCTGTCGAAAAATTGGCGTTCTTTGCGCTCATACCCAAATTTACGTGAACGTGACACTCATGCACTACAATGATAAATCCGTGTTACAACGTCGAAGGGGAGTTATCGATGGATCAGACGCAGACGGGCGACGACGCTCCCCTGCTCACGCACAGCACTCCCCAATCGGAGCAAACCACGCTCTTGGCCCAGCAAAAACCTCTCGTGACCATCGTGCACGCCTCCGTCGGCTCGGGCCACAAAGCCGCCGCAAATGCGATTGCGCAGGCATTCGACCTCATCCGCGGCACCAATGGCATCCCCGATGACGTTGAGATTGAAGTACTCGATATCCTTGATTTTGGACGTATTAAATTCGACGGCAATAAAACCGCGGCTTCTTTTACGGGAGCCACGCGCCCCATTTACGACCTGACCTGGCGATATACGCTTACGGGACATCTTCTCTGGGGTGGCGGCACGGCATGGTCGCGAATCATGTTCCCCGCCTTCAACGAATATGTCCGCAGCCGCAGGCCCATTGCCGTGGTCGCAACGCACATCACAGCAGCCAATGTTGCCGTCGGCGCCCGCGTCATTACGGGCATCGACTATCCCGTCATTTGCGTGCCAACAGACTATGAAGTCGAAGGCTTTTGGCCCCACAAGGACACCGACCTGTTCTGCGTGGCCAACGAGTTTATGGCCGAGACACTTCGCCCCCGTAAGGTTCCCGAGACCAAAATCCGCATTACAGGCATCCCCATTCGCGCCGGGTTTGATACGGACTACAATCGCGAGGAAGAACTCGAGAAGTTCAATCTCCCCGCTGACAAGACCGTTGTGTTGGTGATGGCCGGTGCCAGTTTGCCTCAACCGTACGTTCGCTTTCGCGCGGAGATGGACCGCACACTCCCCTTCCTGCGCAGCTTCGAGGACATGCACTTTGTCTTTTTGCCGGGCAAGGATAAGGAATACGCCACCCGCCTCAAGACGCTCTTCGACGCCATGAAGCTCGAAAACGTCACAGTTCTGGACTACGTGGACGACATGGCGGCCCTCATGCACGGCTGCGACCTGGCAATCCTCAAATCGGGCGGACTCACCGTCACCGAGTGCCTGTGCGCGCATCTGCCGATGATCCTGCTGGGCAAATCATACGGCCAGGAAAAGGCCAACACCACGATGCTCACCGGCATGGGCGCCAGCATGCACGTCACCACCGCACGAGAACTCATCGTAACCCTACGTCACTTGCACGACCATCCCGAATCACTCAAAGCCCTACTCATCAACGGTGAAGTACTACGCCGCCCCCACGCAGCCGAAGACATAGCCATCGCAACCATGGAGCTCGTAGGCAAGCCCCAAAAGCGCAAACGAGCCTTCTGCCGCTTCTACTGGGGCGGAAAGCCCGCGCATATCCGCTAGTCGAATGTCCGCCGCTCTGCCGGAGCCGCCCTTATATCATTCCATGCTCAAACATTCTCGCTTCGCTGCGAAACTGCGCGTGGAACGATATAAGGGCGGCTCCGGCAGAGCGGCTGCGTTTACTTACTAGCAGCTACTTCGGTATCCCCTCCATTAGAACCTGCAAAGGTAAAACAGGAAAATATAAATACAGTAAGCCGATGCGACAAAGGGACAGCCCCTTTGTCGCATCGGCTTACTAGAAAAGTAAATATTGTTTCAAGCGAGTAGCCGCCCGCCCGGGGCTTACCTATATCGTTCCACGCGCAGTTTCGCAGCGAGCGAAGCGACGCGAGAATGTTTGAGCATGGAATGATATAGGTAAGCCCCGGGCGGGAGGGATACGAGCGCCCCTAGGCGACGCCGCTGGAGCCGAAGCCTCCTTTGCCTCGGTCGGTTTCGTCTAGTTCTTCTACTTCTACGAGGTTGACCGAGGGGACTTCTTGGATGACGAGTTGGGCTATGCGGTCGCCTTTGTTGATTTGGACGTTGTTGGTGGGATCCAAGTTAATGAGGATGACTTTGAGCTCACCTCGGTAGTGGGCGTCGATGAGACCCGGCGTGTTGACTATAGACAGGCCCTGCTTGATGGCCAAGCCGCTGCGGGGCTGGACGAAGCCGGCGTAGCCATCGGGCAGGGCGATGGCCAGCCCAGTAGAGACCAGACGGCGTTCGAAGGGCTTCAGGACGCAGTCCTCGTTGGAGCGCAGATCCAAGCCGGCATCGGTGGGATGGGCGTATTTGGGAAGCTCAACGGTGGGGTCGAGACGCTTTATGTTGACGGTAATGTTGGACATGGAATCACCTTAGCTTGTCGAGCTCTTGCAGAAACTCATCGACGTCTTTGAAATCACGGTAGACCGAGGCAAAGCGAATGTAGGCCACCTTGTCGATCTTGGCCAAGCGCTTGAGCACCATGTCACCCAACTCATGGGACGTGACGGCCGTCAGCGTGCGAGAGCGCAGCTCGACCTCGATGTCATCGATAATCTCATTGAGCTTCTTAGTGTCGATATCGCGCTTGATGGTGGCGCGCATCAAGCCGACGAGCAGCTTATTGCGATCGAACCGCTGCTTGGTTCCGTCTGACTTAATAACCTCGATAGGATCTTCGCAACGCTCGAATGTCGTAAAGCGATAATTGCACGAGCAGCATTCACGACGGCGCTTAATGGTGTTATTTGACTCCTGCATACGGGAATCAACGACGCGGGTATGTGCCTTGCCGCATTTGGGACAGCGCATGGTACCTCCTCTTAAACGATAACAAGGGTACCATGCGCAGCGCGATAATGATTACGAACGAGCCGGAACCTTAAGATGCGCACCGGCGGCGAGCGAACCATGCTCCAGATGATTGACGTTACGGATCATGTCGGAAGTCTCTTGCGTGGAAAGGCCTTCGATTGGATATTCCTCGGCAAGAGACCAAAGAGAATCGCCAGGCTGAACGCGAATGGTCTCGTAGGTAACGTTGGAAACGGACTCGGCATACGCGGCGTGACGAGCGCTAAAGACCGACGTAGCGAGGACAAAGAAGAGCGTAAGCGCAACGGCAACGGCGACAATCGTCGAAACCTTCAGGGCAACGCGGGCCGGCGCGACTACAGCCTGCTGATTGCGAGCAGGCTTTACGGTCAAAGGCTGAAAGCCGGAGCGGCCACCCTGAACAACCGTAAAAGTGGGTTCTGCAGGCGTCTCGAGCTTAAGGGCGAGGTTTCCCTGGACCATATTCGTTGCGTTCATCATGTTCTCCTCTCGCGTGTTTTGCTGAGAACAGTTTTATCAAGCCGCGCGGACAAAAATGTCTAGCGCGAGAACGAATGTTCGGTTATTATTATCTTCGAACAGTTGTTCCTGTCAAGCAAAATTCGAACATTTGTTTGACATGGGTAGAGAGGATGCCCTGATGGCTCGCAAAATTACCAAGCGTCAGCAGCAAATTTACGACTTCATCAAGGAATATCAGCAGGAGAAGGGTTATCCGCCCAGCGTGCGTGAGATGGCTTCTGCCGTGGGCCTTTCCTCCCCCAGCACCGTGCACGCCCATCTATCTGCCCTGGAGGCGCGCGGGCTACTCAAGCGCGATGCCACCAAACCGCGCGCCCTGGAACTCTTTAACGAGGACGGTTCCTCTGTCTCAATTTCTAAATCTGACGAGCCCACCGCACCTCGCGGAACGGTCTCGCTACCGCTCGTTGGTCGCGTCGCGGCTGGGATTCCCATTCTGGCCGAGCAGAATATCGAAGACACGTTTACTATCCCGACCGAAATCGCCACTGATCAGGGTTCCTTTATCCTTGAGGTGCATGGGAGCTCAATGATCAATGTCGGCATCTTCAATGGCGATTACATCATCGTCCGTGAACAAAAGAGTGCCATGAACGGCGAAATTGTCGTGGCCATGATTGATGGTTCAGCGACCGTCAAGACGTTCTACAAGGAGCAGGGGCGCGTGCGCTTGCAGCCCGAGAACGACACTATGGAGCCTATCTATGCGACGAACCCCGTTATTTTGGGTAAAGTTGTCGGTTTAATGCGCCGGTTCTCGTAATGCAAAAACGCATCACCATCTTTGATACCGTCCGCGGGTTTACGATGATTTCTATGGCAGGTTTTCACGCTTGCTACGATCTCGCATACCTGTACGGCTGGGATATGCCCTGGTTTACCCAGTCAGTCTTTCAAGACATCTGGCGCGCCAGCATCAGCTGGGTATTTTTGTTTATCGCGGGTTGGATGTGTACCCTTTCGCGCAACAATATCAAGCGTGCCGCCAAATACGCCTTAGCAGCACTCGTCGTCTGGTTGGCAACAACACTTGTCTCAGTCGACGATTCGGTTAATTTTGGCATCATCTACTGCATGGCCGCATGTACCGGCATCGTGGCGTTGACCGATCCCGTCCTTAAGAAGATATCGGCGAGATGGGGCATGCCCCTATGCCTTGTGTTGTTCGCCCTCACCTGGAGCATCCCCAAAACGACCTACCCTGTCCCCTACCTGGCGTGGCTGGGATTTCCGAGCCCTGGGTTTGTCTCAGGTGATTACTACCCCATCATCCCGTTTATCTTTATGTATCTTACAGGATACTTCGCCGCACACATAGCGCAGGGAATCGATAAGACCGTCCCAAGCTGGGCCTACGCCAACCCCCTGCCGGCGCTCGCCAGCCTTGGACGTCACGCACTCCCCTTTTATCTGCTGCATCAGCCCATCATTCTGGGCATTTTGGAGCTCGTCTACTCGGTGCGATAGCGCTCGAGCCGCGGTGCAATACGAGCCGGCAACTTCGCCACAATGCGAACGCCATCCTCAAGATATTCCTCGTGCAAAAGGGTTCCCTGCTCATGCACGAGTGTGATGAGCGCACCTTCACGATATGGAATGTCGGCGGAGAGCAACACATCGGTGGCAGCTGCCTCGCGAGCAATGCGATCGACGAGATCGTCGAGCCCCTCGCCCGTTTGGGCCGAGAACAGAACGGCTTCCGGATAACGACGACGGAAACTCAATCGATCAACGCTGTCGAGAAGATCGATTTTATTGAATACGGTCAACGTTAAACGCTCTCCGGCGCCGATCTCATCAAGAACGCGGTCGACAGCCTCAAGCTGCCGCTCATAGTCCTCGTCAGATGCATCTACGACTTTGAGAATTAGATCGGCACCCAAAACCTCGGACAGCGTCGATTTAAAAGCATCGACCAGACCATGCGGCAGCTTTTGAATAAAGCCAACGGTATCGGTAATCGTCATGCCACGTCCACCGGGCAGACGATACGAGCGCGTCGTCGGGTCGAGCGTAGCAAACAGCTTGTCCTGCGAAAGTACCGTAGAGCCAGTCAGGCGATTGAGCAACGTCGATTTACCGGCATTGGTATAACCGGCCAACGCGACGCGAAACGCCGGTGACTCGATGCGGCTCTTGGATTGAACATCGCGACGCTGTTCAACCTGCTTGAGCTCGCGACGAAGCGCAGCAATCTTATTACGAATGAGGCGACGGTCGACCTCGAGCTGACTTTCGCCCTGACCAAAACGTGAACCGATGCCGCCGCGCGTCTGCTCCTTGGCGAGATGGCTCCACATGCCACGCAGGCGAGGCAACAAATATTGAAGCTGTGCCAGCTGTACCTGCAGGCGTCCCTCACGCGTCTGAGCATGCAGGCCAAAGATATCCAGGATCAGTGCTGTACGATCGATAATCTTTACCGGCTCGCCCACGGCTTTCTCCAAATAGGATTGCTGCGAGGGGGTCAGGTCGTCGTCAAAAATAACGACATCGGCATCCATGCGATGCACCAGGCCGCACAGCTCTTCAACCTTACCGGAACCGATAAACGATTTAGGATACGGCTTTACCAAACGCTGCGACAAGCGTGCCACGCACTGGGCACCAGCTGTGTGGGCAAGACGCTCCAGCTCATCAAGCGAGCGATCGAGTGGCCATGCATTGTCGCGCCACTCAACACCAACTAAAATGGCACACTCGGGCTCGGGTGCCGTGGGAACAAGAGGGAAACGGGCCATTAGGCAGCCTCAATACGATGCACGATATCCTCAACGACCTCATCGATCGTACATTCATCCATATCAAACCACACGATACGGTCATCGCGCTTAAACCACGAAAGCTGACGCTTGGCATAACGACGCGAACGCATCTTAATGAGTTCGCGAGCCTCATCCATGCTCATCACGCCATTGAAAGCATCGATGATCTCTTTATAACCAATTGCCTGCATCGACGTCAGGGCATCCCCCAACCCCTGGTCCATAAGACCGCGGACCTCATCGACAAGACCCTGCTCAAACATCAGATCGACGCGCAGATTAATGCGCTCGTAGAGCACCTCGCGATTACGCGTCAGGCCAAACCATAGGGCATGATAATGCTCGCGCGGAACACTAAACTGACTTTTTTGCTGTGCATAGGAGATACCATCATCATGCATCTCGAGCGCACGAATCACACGGCGCACGTTATGGGGATGAATAACAGCAGCCGATTCTGGATCGCGCTCGGCAAGCAGGGCATGCAGTTCTTCCTCGCCAATACGCTCGGCAAGCTCCTGATAGCCCGCACGGCGATCGTCCTCAAGTTCACCCGAGGGAAAGTCCATCTCATCGAGGGCTGCCTTGAGATATAGCCCCGTACCTCCGCAAAACACCGGCAGGCGGCCCTCGCCAAGCAAGCGCTCAACATGCGCGCGAGCGTCAGCCTGATAAAGCGCAGCAGAATATGCCACACCCGGCTCTACAATGTCGACGAGACGCAGCGGCGCCGTACACTCATCGGGCGCCATCTTTGCGGTACCGATATCCATGCCGCGATAGATTTGCATCGCATCGCACGACAGCACTTCGGACGAAAGACGAGCGGCCAAACGATCGGCAACATCGCTCTTACCAACCGCCGTCGGACCGACGATCGCAACGGCGGAAAGACCTGCCCCGGGAGCAACCATTAGCGCGGCTCGCCCACAACGGAGCCAGACAAATACCAGGTCTTAGCAACGTCAACGTCAACATCAACGATCTTGCCAACAAGCTGGTCGATGCTGTAACCCTCTGGGATAGGCGCATGCACGATCTGATTCTTGGGACTCTTGCCCAGTAGCACCGCGTCATTCTTTTTGCTCGTTCCCTCAATGAGCGCCGGAACCACAGTATGAAGCTCACCCTGGTTATACTCGTGTGCCGTGGTCTCGATAACCTTAACCAGGCGGTTGAAACGCTCGAGAATAACCTCATGCGGCGTAGGATCATCAATCTCGGCGGCCGGGGTACCGGCGCGCTTGGAATAGATGAAGGTATAGGCCTGAGCATAGCGGACCGTCTCGGCAAGTGAGAGCGTCTGCTCAAAGTCATCTTCAGTCTCGCCCGGGAAGCCAACGATAATATCGGTCGAGAGCGCGATGTCGGGCATGCGGTTGCGAATGCGATCGACCAGGCCCAGATAGTCCTCGCGTGTATAACGGCGATTCATCTCTTTGAGGATCCGCGTCGAACCTGACTGGACGGCCAGGTGCAGCTGCGGCATAACGGCAGGCGTCTCGGCCATGGCGTCGATGGTCTCGGGCAGCAGGTCCTTGGGATGCGAAGACGTAAAGAAGATGCGCTCCACGCCCGTATCGCCCACGGCGCGCAGCAAGTCGGCAAAGCGCGGCTTACCAAACAAATCGCGGCCATATGAGTTAACGTTTTGGCCCAGCAGCGTAATCTCACGCACGCCCTGGCGCACCAAACCGGTCACCTCGTCGACAATCTCCTCGAAGGGGCGGCTCTTTTCGCGACCGCGCACGTACGGCACGATGCAGTAGGTGCAGAAGTTATTGCAGCCCGTCATGATGGGCACCCAGGCGTGATACTGCGTCTCACGGTGCCACGGCATACTCATGGCATCCGTATCCTCATGCTCATTGGTGCGGATATGACGCTTGCCGTCCAGGAACGCCTCGGCAATGAGCTCGGCCACATGTGCGATGGAATGCGTGCCAAAGATGACATTGACGTTATCGACGTTGGTGAGCAGACCCTCGCCATCGCGCTGCGCGATGCAACCACCAACGGCAACCACGCGCTTGCCCGAAGGCGAAGGCGGCAGGCTTTTGCAGGAATTACACTGACCGTATAGGCGAGTATCGGCGGCCTCGCGCACACAGCACGTCATGAACACAACGATATCGGCATGCTCGGGATCGAGCGCCATGAGGCAACCATACGAATCGAGCAGACCGCTCACACGCTCGGAGTCGTGCTGATTCATCTGACAGCCAAAGGTGCGGATAAAGTAGGTTTTACCGGCAAGAATATCGCGTACGGAACGCTGGTCCATGTGCATAAGTCCTAACGATGGGGAGCGAAACGAGGCAAGCAGAAGCTATGCCACAGGCTTAACATCATCCATGACGACGTTATCCATAGCAGCTCGATTGATTTGGTGAACGTAGATAGAAAGGCGGATGGCCGTGCGCGACTCCCCGTTAATGAGGATGTCGGAGAACACGGGCGCGCAGGAAATATCAAAACCGGTTGGAATCAAAAAACCGCGCGCGATAGCCACGGCCTTAATGGCCTGGTTGACAGCACCGGCGCCGACACACTGGATGTTGACGGGTACACCATCCTTGACCATGCCGGCGATGGCGCCGGCAACGGACGCGGGCGATGATTTGCTTGATACCTTCAGGCAATCCATGAAGAAACTCCTGCGTTTAAAAGTACGTTTTAACTGCAATAACTTTATCGTACCGAGTGGACTCGGTAAAGGCACTATTCCTCTTTGGCAAGATCGAAGGTCACGGTGATTCGATCACGCGAAACGCGAATCTTTGGGTCGCCGCAAAGGTTGAGATAGTACCGGGCGGCAAGGTCATTAAAGTCGCGCTCCACAGCACGCGAAAACTGTGCCATGTCATCCTTGGCAATACGTAGCCCGCGACGATCCTTCGCGAGATCGACAGGAGCCGGCGCATGCGAGGACGAATCACGTTCGCGCAGCAGACGCGCGGTCACACCGCGAACGGGCTTAATCTGCCCTGCCAAAATGCGATGTGCCGTGCGCTCAGACATCTCAAGACCCAAACCCGAGCAGATACGGATAAAGTCCTCGGCATCGGAGGCAAGGCCTAAACGATCGACAACCGGAAGCTCGCATTCATCATCGATGAACAGAAGACGCGACGTATCGAGCCGGGTAGATGCCTGAGCGTAGAGGGTAGCGGCAATCTCAGACGGAGAGCCCAGATAGACATCGCAACCACGCAACTCCTCGAGCGCAAACTCACAAGCAGCGCGAATAATATTATGCGGACCGCGAGCACAGACATAACGTCCGTCCTCATCCTTGACGGCCTGGGGCCAGCTGGACTGATCAGCACGCTCACTAAGGCGGTCGGCCGCAACGCTCACCTTAAAGGCTGAACCAAGATCGACGCCGGACGTGACCACACGGGCCTCGTCGGTGTTCTGCTTGATCGAAAATAATGCCATGCCACGACCGTGAACGCCCCAACGGTCCATCTTCATGCTCTCGAGCTTTGAGGTAACGCGAGCATCGAAGATTCGCTCTTGCATATCCTGCGGAACACCCGAGCCGTTATCCAGAAAGACAAGCGTGCGGACGCCATCTTCCTTGGTCGTGGCGAGATAGACCTTGTCGGCGCCGGCATCGCGAGCATTACGGAGCATTTCGATGACGATATCCTCGACATGCTGAATGTCGTGCTTTGCCTGGCGCCGCTCGGCCTCCGAAACGCGGAGGCGGACATACCCCTCGCCAAGGTTCTCCTCGACGCGAAGGTTGCCCTCCCCCGACATCGACGCGATAAATGAGATGAGCTCGTTCGCGTCGCTCATGTTATTTAGCGATATCGACAGCGCGGCTCTCGCGAATCACGACGACGCGCACCTGACCGGGATACTCCATCTCTTCCTCGATCTGATGGGCGATATCGTGAGCCAGAACCGTGGACTGGGCATCGGAGATCTTGTCCGGCTGAACCATGACGTGGACCTCGCGACCAGCCTGCATGGCATAGGTACGCTCGACGCCGTCATGGGAGTTGGCGATCTCCTCGAGCTTCTCAAGGCGCTTGATGTAGTTCTCGGCAGACTCGCGACGGGCACCGGGGCGAGAGGCAGAGACAGCATCGGCGGCCTGTACCAGGACATCGAGAACCGTGTTGGGGTCGACATCGGCATGGTGAGCCTCGATAGCGTGGACGATAACGGGCTTCTCGCCATAACGGCGGGCCAGCTCGGCGCCGATGACGGCATGCGGGCCCTCGACGTCATGGTCGATTGCCTTGCCCAGGTCGTGCAGCAGGCCGGCGCGCTTGGCAGTCACAACGTCCAGGCCAAGCTCGGAAGCCATCACGCCGCACAGATCAGAGACCTCGAGGGAGTGCTGAAGCACGTTCTGACCAAACGAGGTACGGTAGCGCAGGGCACCAAGGGTCTTAACGATCTCGGGGTGCAGGTCGTGGATGCCGGTATCGAAGGCAGCCTGCTCGCCAGCCTCGCGCACGCGCTGCTGAACCAGGTCGGCGGCCTTGTGATACATCTCCTCGATACGGGCAGGGTGAATGCGGCCGTCGGCGATGAGGTTCTCAAGGGCGACACGGGCGGTCTCACGACGGACCGGGTCGAAGCTCGAAAGAACGACGGTCTCGGGCGTGTCGTCGATCACGAGGTTGACGCCGGAAACCTGCTCGAAGGTCCGGATGTTGCGACCCTCGCGACCGATGATACGGCCCTTGAGGTCATCAGAGGGAATGTGCACGGAGGTAACGGTGACCTCGGCAGTGTGATCGGCAGCGCAGCGCTGAATCGCCAGAGACAGAATCTCCTGGGCGGTCTTGTGGCACTCGGCGCGAACCTGCTGCTCGGACTCGCGAATGATCGTGGCGGCCTCGTGGGTGACCTCGCCGCGAACCTTATCGAGGAGCTCCTTGTGGGCGTCCTCGCGGGTAAGGTCGGCGATACGCTCGAGCTCGGAGGTCTGCTTTGCGCAGAGCTCCTCGAGCTCACGGGAGCGCTTCTCGACCTGACCGGCCTGGCTGGACAGCTGATGCTCGCGCTTGTCGAGAGCGTCGTTGCGGCGATCGAGGGATTCCTCGCGCTGCATCACGCGGTTCTCGAGCGTACGAATCTCGTTCTTACGCTGCTTGTCCTCGGCCTCTGCGGCCTGCTTGTTCTTGATGATCTCCTCTTTAGCCTCGAGCAGAGCCTCTTTTTTGAGGGTCTCGGCCTGACGCTTGGCATCACCGATCAGGGACTCAGCCTGTGCGTGTGCCGACTGGATTTTTTCGTCGGCCTCGTGAAGACTACCCTGCTTGGCGGTGCGCATGTAGGCAATGGCGGCGATGGCACCCAAAACGATGCCAACGAGCGCTGCGATGATAGGCATGCTCACTCCTTTTTATGGATTCGTTACACAACAAAGCGAACCGTCCTTACGAACGGCTCGCGACATTTGAGTAATATGGGCGCAGCTTATGCGGGTCGGATACAGATAAACATATAAACAAACTCATCACAGATGAGCACATATCACAAAGCAAATGACAGTGTTTATCGTACGTTGAACCACAACAACTGTCAATTAAATGGCCCCGGCACGGCGGCTAAAACACGGTGAACGGCAGGGCCACAAAACGCATACGCCTAAACCGCACATTCCTCACGTTCGGCATCGAGACGTGCCTTAACGGCATCGGCGGCGATGTGATACGAGAAGCCCTTGCCCATCAAAAACCGAACCAGTTTTTCGAATCCGCGCGTCTCTGGAACACGCCGCTTGGCGAGCAGGGCTGACGCACGCGCCAAATCGTCTTCGACGGCAAAATAATCCTCGGGATAACCGGGAATGTCGTCGAGCACGACATGACGGCGCTTGAGCTCGGTCTCGATTTTTCGCTGTCCCCAACCACGCCGCTTGCGTTCCTCGATAAAGTACGAGCAAAAGCGGTTCTCGTCTAAAAAGCGATACTCGGTGGCGCGCTCGACGGCGAAATCGATCGCGGACTGGCGAAAGCCGTAGCGAGCCAACTTGTCACGGACCTCACCCGTCGCATGGTCGCGGCGCGATAACATCTCGGTCACCATGGTAATTGCACTTTTACGCTCGATGAGCTGCACCGCCTCACGAAAGTTGTCCCAATCACAGGGAAGATCGGGGCGGTTTTTGACATACAGCCGCGCGACCCGCACGGGAATCCAAATGGACCGCTCAAAACCGCCCTCAAGCTCACAATCGATATGTGCGCAAGGCTTTTTGGACGCATACCCGCTCGAGAACGAGGAGGCCGCCTTCTTATCGGGAAAGACGACCGTGGCCTCGGTCACCGTATACGACATGAGCGTAACCGCTACTCGTCGTCATCATCGAGCATGGCGGAACCATCGATGGCGTAAAGCTCGTCAAACTCCTCAGGTGCAGGCTGATCGGTCAGCTCGACCTCGGACGGAGCATCGTCATCAAACTCAAGCCCGCAGGCAAGGCGGACCTTATGCTCAATCTCGTCGGCGCAATCGGGGTGTTCGCGCAGGAACGCCTTGGCGGCCTCGCGACCGTTGCCGAGCTTGTCCTCGCCATAGGCAAACCAGGAGCCCATCTTCTTGCAGATGCCGCACTCGACAGCCATGTCCAGAATCGAGCCCTCCTTAGAGATGCCCGTACCGTACATGATGTCGAACTCAGCAGAACGGAACGGAGCCGCCACCTTGTTCTTAACGACCTTGGCGCGCACGCGGTTACCGATAACCTCGTCCTTAAGCTTAATGCTGTCGATACGGCGAATGTCGATACGCACCGAAGAGAAAAACTTAAGGGCGCGGCCGCCCGTCGTAGTCTCGGGGTTGCCGAACATGACGCCGATCTTCTCACGCAGCTGGTTAATAAAGATGCACGTCGTGTTGGACTTGGACAGCGAGCCGGCGAGCTTGCGGAGCGCCTGACTCATCAGACGAGCTTGCAATCCGACCGTGGTATCGCCGATCTCTCCCTCGATCTCGGCACGCGGGGTCAGCGCGGCGACGGAGTCGACGACGATGGCATCGATGGCGCCGGAACGCACGAGCATGTCAACAATCTCGAGCGCCTGCTCACCCGTATCAGGCTGGGAAATCAGTACCTCGTCGATATCCACGCCAATGCGCGCGGCATACGTGGGATCGAGCGCGTGCTCGGCATCGATAAATGCCACCACGCCACCCATTGCCTGGGCTTCGGCCAGGATCTCGAGCGAAAGCGTCGTCTTACCGGAGGACTCAGGACCGTAAATCTCGACGATACGGCCGCGCGGCACACCGCCGATACCCAGAGCGGCATCGAGTGCCAGAGCGCCCGTGGGGATGGCCTCAACCTCAAGCTCGGGGCCGCCGTCACCATACCTCATGATGGAGCCTTGACCGAACTTCTTCTCGATCTCGGCCTTGGTGGTGGCGATCATCTCATCGCGCTCTTTACCCGTCGTGCGAGCATGAACGGTACGTACGGGACCTGAATTCTTGGCCATGAATAGCCCTCCTCTTAACAACCTGCATCGATAATAAACGAACGGCTGTTCGTGGTCAACCGTTCAGGCCAATCATATGCAGGCAGTCTTTCCAAAACCCAACCAAACGCCGACCAAACACTGACCAAATGCTTGACCACAAAGGGCCGAATAAGAACAAGGAAGGCAAGAATACACCTATAACCAGCGCAAACGCTAAATTCGTCAGGGGTCCCTATCTCCACAATTAAGGGGCCCTAAGGCCCCTGAAAATACGTCTATTCCATAGAGTTGAGCACAAGGGCAATGCGTCCCAATGCCTCCGCGACCGCATGGGCACGAACACACGAACGGTCGCCCTCATAGTGGCAGCGCACAGAGTCCACGACCGGCACTTCCCCATCAGCCGCGCGATACGCCCAGCCAATATAGAAAGTGCCAGCCGGATCGTCCTCAGTGCCGCCGCCGGGGCCGGCATAACCCGTTGCGCTCACTGCAATATCGCTCTGGTACAGCTCCAGCGAACCCGCCGCCATCTCGCGCGCGGTCTGATGCGACACCGCGGTATAGCGGTCGAGCGTCTCCTGCTCAACACCCAGCACGCGATGCTTAATCTCATCGCAGTAGGTCACCGCACCGCCACGCAGCACCACCGAGGCGCCCGGGATATCGGCAATAGTCGAGGCGATCATACCTGCTGTCAGCGACTCAGCCGTCGAAACCGTCACGCCCCGAGCGCTCGCGCGCTCGACAATATGACGCGCCAGCTCCTCGTTATGTGCGGAAATCTGATCAAAAGAGTCCGTCATACCCACCAGGACCTAGATCGAAAAGACGATCTTGCGGCAGTTCCAGAAGTATTGGGCGCCCGAGATAACGGTCAGGACAACGGCAACGGCGTACAGGAAGCGCGACACCGAGTAGATGCCGAGCGTCAGCGCCAGCGGGCCAAGGTGCAAGCCGGCCATCGCAAAGACGCACAGGTAACCGCAGATGGAGACCATCGTGGTCGCCGTCTTGTACTTGCCAAGCTTATCGGCGGCAACGACCACGCCGGCGGCACTCGCAACCATGCGCAGGGCGCTTACCAACAGCTCGCGGAACAAGATGATGAACACGGACCAAACCGTCACGGTGCCAAAGTCCAAGAACAGCAGCAAGGCCGAGAACACGAGCAGCTTATCGGCGATGGGGTCCAAGAACTTACCGAAATCGGTAATCTCGTTGCGCGAGCGCGCCAGGTAGCCGTCGACCTTATCGGTGCACGACAGGATCACATACAGAATGAAGGCAGCGGCGGCGAGCGGGCCGTCGAAGGTGCTCCAATCTGTACCGGCAACACTCGTGTGAGAAAGCGCCGACACGATCATGAACACCGGGATAAAGACGATGCGAACGCACGTCACGATGTTGGCGGGCGTCCAAACACTCGTCAGTTCCTTATTGCTCTCGTTTGCCACGATGCTCTCCTACTCCACAACATGGCCGATAAGCTCATAGCAGAAGCTATCGGTAAACTCGACCGTCAGAATATCGCCCACGGACGCCTCGCTGGCGTCCAAGTGCACCGCGCCATCGGAATCGGGCGCCTGGAACCAAGCATGGCCGATCAGCTCGGCGCCGTCCTCGGTCTCCTCGATGCCGTCGACAATCACCTGGGCGCGCTCGCCCACATGTGCGGCGGTGGCGGCAAAACCGAGCGACTCGGCCAGGTCCATGGCCTCCTGGGCGCGCTCGAGCTTGACCTCTTCGTCGACCTGACCCTCCATCTTAGCGGCCAGGCTGCCCTCCTCCTGCGAGTATGCAAAGACGCTCGTGTAGTCAAAGCCGACGGTGTCCATAAAGTCGATAAGGTCGCGGAACTCGTCGTCGGTCTCGGTCGGGAAGCCAACCATGGCCGTGGAACGGATCACGATGCCGGGGATGCGCTCGCGAAGGTCGCGGAACAGATCCTCGAGCTCCTGGCGCGAACCGGAGCGACGCATAGCCTTGAGAATGCGCGCGTCGCAGTGCTGCACGGGGATATCGATATAGGGCAGCACCTCGGGCGTATCGCGAATCGTCTCGATGAGTTCGTCAGTCATGCCCTCAGGCTGCAGATAGAGCACGCGGACCCAGACGTTGTGCGGGCGCACGGCCTCGGCGACGGCACGCAGCAGCTGCGCCAGATTGCGCGGCGAGCCATCGGCGACGTCCTCGTCGGCAAAGTCGGTACCCCAGATGCCCGTGTCCTGGCCGATCAGCACGATCTCGCGCACACCGCCGGCAACCAGGTCGCGCACCTCGGAGATGATGCTCTCGGCATTACGCGAATGATAGCGGCCGCGGATGTAGGGAATCATGCAGAAGCTGCAGAAGCGGTTGCAGCCATCGGAAATCTTGACGTAGGCGACAGCACCCTCGACGGTACGTTTGACCTGCGGGATATAGGCTGCAATCTCACGCTCGACACCCAGCACGCCATCGATGACCGCCACGATGCCATCTTCCTCGTCGGCCTTCACAAAGGCAGCGACCTCGGGCAGCTCGTCAGGCAGGTCATCGCCATAGCGCGACGGCACGCAGCCGCACATGACGATGGGGCAAGAACGAACGCCGTCCTGAACCTCGTTGGCGAGCTCGAGCGTGGTCTCGATGCTCTCGGACGTTGCGGAGGCGAGGAACGAGCAAGTATTGACGATGGCGATATCGGCATCCTGCGGGTCGAATGCCTCCTCGTAGCCCGCGGCGGTCAAAAGAGAACGCATGCGGTCGGTGTCAACCTCGTTCTTAGCGCACCCGAGGGTGATGTAGAGCACGGAGCCCAACGGTGTATCCATGTTGGAGAGCAGTCCTTTCGATTGATATTAGCGGTAGTTGGTGAACTGCAGCGGCTGGCCGTAGTCCTGGTCGCGCAGGAACTGGATCACGGTCTGCAACGCGTCCTTCGAAGCAGAGGAAACACGCAGCTTGTCGGCCTCGATGGTCACCTTGACCTTGAGCTTTTGATCCTTGATGTCCTTGTTGATCTTCTTGGCGGTCGCCTGGTCGATACCCTCGACGATATGGCCGAGCACGCGCACGGTGCCGCCCGATGCCGCCTGAGGAGCATCCCACGAGACAGCTTTGAGGTCAATGCCACGTTTGATGAGCTTGGAGCTCAGCACGTCGATGATCTGCTTGGAGACAAAGTCGGCCGGGGCGTTAATCGTAAAGAGCTTGTCGCCCTTCGAAAGCTCAATCGTAGCGCCGGAATCCTTAAGGTCATAGCGCTGTGAAATCTCGCGTGTGGTCTGCTGAAAGGCGTTGTCGACCTCTTGCATGTTGACCTCGGACACGACGTCGAAGCTGGAATCTTTAGCCATGATGTTTCCTTTCGCGTACGAGAGGCTTAGTAGCTATCGTACGAATAGTCGGTAGAATCGGTGGGCGTCTGACCGTCAGTTGCGGTATCGGCGCCATCCGTGGACTGGGCATCGGTACCGTCGGTGGTATCGGTACCATCGGTGGTGTCGGTACCATCAGAACTTTCACCATTCTCGGAATCAGTCGTTTCCTTCTTGGGAACGGTGATCGTCACACGCGCCACGCCCGAGGTCTTGGTATCGTAACGGACCTTTTCGCCGTTCTTGGTAACGGTGACATCGGAAGGCTTGGACGTGGTGATCTCGATCGAGGACTCGGGCGTGTACTCCTGCTCAAAGGGGCCAGTCGCCTGGGCACCATAGACCGACTTACCGTCGACCTTGACCTCAATCCAGGCGGTCTTTCCCTTGGCAACGGAGACCTTGACCTTCGTTACCTCGTTCTCTTCCTTTTTAGCCGTCGTCTTGGTGGCATCCGAATCGGTCGACTCATCCGTCGCCTCATCGGTGTCTTCGTCCTCGTCGACCGTTTCGGTCTTCTTAGAAGACTTCTTGGTCGTCGTCTTGGTAGCAGTGGGCGTCTCGGGCGTGGTCTCGGGCGTCGAAGATGCGCAGCCGCGCAGAAGTACCACGATGAGCACGATCAGCAGCAACGCCACGGCACCGATACCGGCGTAGACGATACGCGGATCGAGCCCGTTGTTTTGAGGAGCACGGGAACCGCCGCGTCCACGACTGGAACTGCTGCGGCCGCCTCCCTGAGGCATACGACCACGATTGCTATCGGAACGGCCGCGATAGCCACCCTGGCACTGAAGGCTGCGCTGACCCGAGCGGGGCGCAAGTTCACCGCGGCCTTGATAGCCACGCTGGCCCGCACGCGGAGCCGAAGAGCGCTGGCCATACGGCTGTGATTGAGAGCGGAGACGCGGCGTCACCTGCGTGGTATCGGCGTCCGCATAGCCGCCGCGAGCACGACCGGCAGAGACACCACGGTAGCCACGATCGGAATAGCCGCCATCTCCGTAGCCGACACGGGGATCGCGCGCCACACCGCGGGCAGCGGGAAGCGCACGATCGTCAGGCATAGGCGTGCTGCGGAAACGATCGCGCTGAGAACGGATTTCCTCACTGGACCCCGTCTCGGTAATATAGCCAGCCTGCTGCGGACGCTGACCATAACGCGTTGAGCGACCACCCTGAACCATCAAGAAGCGCCCATTATCCACCGAGGAACGCGAATTAACATAGCCGGCGGCGTCCTGAAAACGACCGCCCTGCTGCGACGTCTCGCGTTCGTACGCCATCAGCTCGTCAAAGTAGGCATTGACGACCTCGCGTGGATTGAGGCCCAAAAAGCGAGCATAGCTCGAAATCATGCCCTGCGCATAGCCGCGCGGCGGCATCGAAGCAAAGTTACCGGTCTCGAAAAACTCGATGATCTGCGGCCTGATTTTGATGGTGTTGGCGACCTGCTGAATGGAAAGGCCCATTCGGCGACGCTGCTCGAGCAGCATGTCACCAAAGCGTGCAGCCATCAGAATCCTCCAAACTCACGATCTTCACGTGCCATCTCGGCGTCGACAGATTTCAGCGCGGCAAGCCCCTCCTCGTCCAACAGGACCTCGCGCGGCTTGGAACCGTCGGGCGGACCGACGACACCCTTTTCTTCCAGCATGTCCATAATACGCCCGGCACGCGCATAGCCAACCTTCAGACGACGTTGCAGGCCAGATGTGGAGCCAAGCTGCGATTCCACCACAATATGGGCGGCTTCCCAAATGAGCGGATCATCGTCTTGCGGCTCGGCGACTCCGGTACGGACAATGCCGCCGCCACCCGCCATGGACATGGAAGCGGGCGCCACGGCGGACAGGATCTCCTCGTGGTAGTCGGGCTCGCTCTGCGACTTGACGAACTCGACAATCTCGTTGATTTCATCGTCCGAGACAAAGCAGCCCTGGATACGGCGAGGCTTACCCCAGTCGACCTTTGAGAACAGCATGTCCCCCAAACCGGTGAGCTTTTCGGCACCCATCTGGTCGATGATGACGCGAGAGTCGATGCCCGTGGCGACGTTAAAGGCGATGCGGTTGGTGATGTTGGCCTTAATGAGGCCCGTCACCACGTTGGAACTGGGGCGCTGCGTGGCCACGATAAGATGAATACCGGCGGCACGGCCCAGCTGGGCGATACGCACAATCGAGGCCTCGACATCCTTACCGGCGACCATCATCAGGTCCGAGAGCTCGTCGATGATAATGACCAGATAGGGCATCTTTTGCGGCGGGTTGTCGTAATGCTCAAACTCGCCGGCGGCCTGCTTTTCGTTGTAGGTCGAGATCTTACGCACGTTAAGGCGCTCGAAGACCTTCAGGCGACGCTCCATCTCGGACACGGCCCATTGCAGAGCGCTCGCGGCCTGCTTGGGCTCGGTCACCACGGGCACATAGAGATGCGGCAGACCGTTATAGCCCGCAAGCTCGACGCGCTTGGGGTCGACCATAATCAGGCGAACGTCCTCGGGAAGGGCGCGCATAAGCAAGGTCGTGATGATGGAATTGATCATCACCGACTTACCAGAACCGGTCGTACCGGCGATCAACAGGTGAGGCATCTTGGCGAGGTCGGCGACGACCGGCGTGCCCTCGGCGTCACGGCCGATAGCGAGCTCGAGCGGACCGCCCTTCACATAGGGCAGCACGTCGCCCAGATTGACGTTCTGGCGCTTGCGGTTGGGAATCTCGATGCCCACGAGTGAGGTGCCGGGGATCGGGGCAAAGATACGTACCGACTGGGCAGCGAGCGAAAGCGCAATATCGTCCTCGAGGCTCGAAATCTTGCTCACGCGCTCGCCCTCGCCAGGTTGCAGCTTAAAGGTCGTCACCGTGGGGCCGGCGATCCAGCCGACCACGCGGGCACTGCGGCCAAACTCAAGCAAGGTGGATTGCAGCGACTCAGCGGTCTGCTCCAGCTCCTTATCCGAAGACGCGGCGGAAGCCGACTGCGGGTTGGCATGCAGGATTTCGAGCGGCGGAAGCTTGAGGCCGTCCTCTTCTTCGCCCTCGTTATCTGCGGCGCCGTCGTCCACTCCCCCATCACGAGCCGCAGCCGATTCGACAGCACTCGTGGCAGGCGCATCGGCAACCTTGGGATGCTTCAGGAAGTCGGGAATCTGAGGTGCGGCCGAGACGGGATTCACGGCAAACGGCGGCTCGGACTCGTCGATCTTATCGGAGTCGTCTTCCATCGAAAGCTGGCCGGTTACCTGGCCGCGCTTTGCATGGCGACGCGGCAGCAAAGTTGTCTTTGCGGTCTCAATCGGAGCCTCGTCGTCCTCGTCATCGCCCTCGGTGAGCTCAATCTCGCTATCGGACCAAGACGGGTCGGGCTCACTCGTATTGAGCTTAGGCGCAGCCTTGCCCTTCTTGGCATGGCGACGCGGCAGCAGCGTGGTCTTGGCCCGCTCGGCTTCAACCGACTCAGATACGTCAACAAACGGGTCATCGTCCTCGTCGTCATCCAAAACCGGGTCGACATCGCCACCCATGACCGTGGTCACCGCGGCGTCAGTCCCCTTCTGGCGCAGAATGCTAAGGTGCGGACGGGCGACGCCGGGAACCGACAGGGCCTCTTCATCGCCCCACGGGCTCGCATTGACATCGGCACGTCGACGCTCGGCAAAATCGGCAGCGCGATCGCGTGCGGAGCGCAAAACGCCACCCACCGAAAAGCCGATAATGACCAAACCAACGACGACAAGCCCCAGCAAGACAACCATGGCGATAGGTTTACCCAGGGCGTTTTGCAAGGCACTTGCGATAAAGGCGCCAATGTAGCCACCCGACACGGAAAGGTTCTGCGGCGTAAACATAAGGTCGCACGAATCGCTCGTGCCCGGCACCATCAGCGACAGGATAGAGACAATGGCCACAAAGACCACGGCGCCACCCGCGACCGAGCGAATGTTGAGCGGCGAATCCTCACCCAAAAAGAGCGTAGCGGCAAACAGCAAGATGACGATCGGCAGCACGTAGGCGCCCAGGCCAAAGCCCAGGTGATAGAACCCGGCAACAGCAGCCGTCACGGGCGCTGTTGCCGGTGAGATCACGGCAATGAAAGACGCGATCGCCAAAACGGCAATGACGACGCCGGCGATATCGCGATTGGCCGAAGGCTCGACCAAGGGCTCAAAATCGTCGAAGTCCGCCTCGTGGCCCTTATTGGCACGCAGATGGGAACCGGCACCCTTAGCAGATGCCGGTTGGTTGTTGGCTTTATTGCCTTTGGCGTTTTGTGCAGATCCGCGCGCCAAACTAAACCTCCATGACGACCGGGATGATCATCGGACGGGTACGCGTACGGCTCCAAATAAAGTTGGAGAGCGAATCGCGCACGGCCTTGCGAATGGCATCGGAGCCGCTGCTGGTAAAGCTAAACTTGCCCTTCTCGATCGTCTTCATGATGGATGCGGAGGCATCCTCGGAGAACTGGTCATCGATGGCAAACGAGACGCCGCGGCCCGAGAACTCGATAGCCTCGATCTTCTTGTGCTTGAGCGAGACGATGGCAACGGCCGTGACCATACCGTCATTGGCGAGCTTCTGGCGATCGCGCAAGACGATGGGGTCGGTATCGCCGATACGCAGGCCGTCGACGTAGACGACACCGGACTCGACGGGCGTACCGCGCTTGACGATACCGCCGCGCATCTCGAGCGTGTCGCCGTTATCGAGGATAAAGATATGATCGTCCTTGAGACCCATCTTACGGGCCAGCTGGGCATGGGCGCGCAGATGCACGGCCTCACCGTGAACCGGCATAAAGTACGTGGGCTTGGCCATGGCCATCAGGAGCTTGAGCTCCTCCTGGCTACCGTGACCGGAGACGTGGACGAGAGCGCGGTTCTTATCCCACACGTCGCAGCCGAGCTTAGCCAGGCTGTTGACGACCTGCTGGACGGCTTTCTCATTGCCGGGAACAGGAGTTGCCGAGAGGATAACGGTATCGCCCTCGTGGATGGAGAGCGTCTTGTGCTCGCCATTGGCCATGCGGGACAGGGCCGACAGCGGCTCGCCCTGCGAACCGGTGCACATGACGACAATCTTATCGTCGGGCAGGTTATCAATATCGAAGGCATCGATGATATCGGCATCGTCGATGTTGAGGTAGCCCAGCTCGCGCGCGACGCGGGTGTTGGTGAGCATGGAGCGACCGGTCACAACGACCTTACGGCCGCACTTGCGGGCGGCATCGCAGATCTGCTGCAAACGATGAATGTGGCTCGAGAACGACGCGACGAACACGCGACCCGGGGCGTTCTTGATGGCATGCAGCAGGTTGGGACCGACCTCGGCCTCGGACTTGGTAAAGCCGGGAACCGTGGCATTGGTGGAGTCGGACAGCAACAGGTCGATGCCCTGCTTGGCAAAGCGGCTGATAGCGGCGTAGTCGGGCGTGACACCATCGATGGGCGTCTGGTCGAGCTTAAAGTCGCCGGTGTGCATAACGGTGCCCTGATTGGTGCGAATGAACACGCCCAGAGCGCCGGGGATGGAGTGCGTCATCGAGAAGAAGTCGAGCGAGATGCCACCGAGGTTGACATGGCTGCCGCCCTTGACCTCGCGGAACTTAGGTGCGCGGATGCGGAACTCGGAGAGCTTGCCCTCGATAAAGCCGAGCGTCAGCTTGCTCGAGAAGATGGGCACCTTGTTGTTGAGATCCTGCAGCAGATACGGAAGCGAACCGGTGTGGTCCTCGTGGCCGTGAGTGACGACGATACCGCGGAGCTTTTCCTCGTTCTCCAGAACGTAGGTGTAATCCGGGAGTACCAGATCGATACCGGGCTGCGAGTCGTCGGGGAACATGAGGCCAGCGTCGACGAGCACCATGTCGTCGCCGCACTCGAAGACCGTCATGTTCTTGCCGATGCCATCAAGGCCGCCGAGCGGGATGATCTTCAAGGGAGATGATTTTTTAGCTGCCATAAGTGAGTGTTGTTTCCTTTCTTCGAAACGGGTCTGGAACAACCGACGGGGCGCTTCTGGCAAACCGACCGCCGGGCACGTACAACAATGCATCATAGAGTCGATGCAATAACCACAGTATGATACCCATTTGCACAACAACAGACCACCCATGCATCAAAGCCCCATCTGAACCCGTCTATCCCGTCGGTTTCCCGTGGGGCGGGCACTGATGAAGTTTCCTGCTCTACAGTCCTGCTCACGACGGAGGCCACATTAAGTG
>UQXP01000016.1 GCA_900545055.1 uncultured Collinsella sp. | reverse complement strand
GCGTGGCCGCCACGGTTGGATTAGACACTCACCATTGTCGGCCTAATCCGCGGTCCTTCATGCAGCAGGGGCTCTCAATGTTTTATGTCCTGCTCATATCGTCTCTGCCGGCAGTTAGGGACAGTCCCCAAGTGCCGGCAGAAAAGGAACGTCCCTAACTGCCAACTGCCATACCTGTCCCCTTTGCACCAAAATGGTGCAGATTAACCTGTCCCCTTTGCGCCAGGTGTGCCGTGGGGGCTGCGTTGTGACACAATGGCGTTTGTTCGATTCGTTTTGCGAAAGGCCAAACATGGCAAATAAGAAAAAGAACTCCGCACCCGAGCCGACGCCCGAGCAGCAGGCTCGCGCCGCCTCCAGCTCTCGCAAGAAGCAGCGCAAGACCCGCGTGTCCAAGACTGTCAAGATCGTTCTGGTGGTCATCGGCGTGCTGGCGATGCTGCTTTCCGTCTCGGCGATGGCGTGCTCCGGCCTTATGTCGCAGGCCGAGGACACCTCGGGCTACAAGCTGACCGGCGGTGTTGCTGCTACTATCAACGGCACCAACCTCACCGAGGACACCGTGACCAAGCAGATCATGAGCATGCGCACGTCCTACGGCTACACCAAGGACAAGGACTGGGCGCAGTATCTGGTCGACAACGACCTCACGCCCAAGAAGTATCGCAAGCAACTCATCGACTCCTACACGCAGCAGATTCTGCTTCAACAGGCACAGAAGGAGAACGGCGTGACGGTGTCGGACGAGGAAGTCGAGAAGGCTTGGAAGGACGCGTGCAAGAGCGCGGGCGGTGCCAAGGCCTTTAAGAAGACCCTCAAGACCTACGGCTACACCGAGGACACCTACAAGGATTCGCTCAAGGAGAGCCTGGCGCAGCAGAAGCTCAAGGATGCCGTGGCACCCACCAGCAAGCCCAAGGACAGCGAGATTGTCGATTACATCAACGAGAACCTGTCTAACTACAACGATGCCCGTCGTTCGTCGAATATCCTGATCAAGGTCGATTCCGACGCTTCCGACGAGGACAAGGCTGCCGCCAAGGCCAAGGCGCAGGAGTGCTTGGACAAGATCAACTCCGGCGAGCTGAGCTTTGAGGACGCCGTGGAGCAGTATTCCGACGACACCGGCTCCAAGGAGAAGAAGGGCGACGTAGGCTGGGACAAGCTCACCACTTTTGTCGATAGCTACCAGACGGCGCTCGAGGGGCTCAACAAGGGCGACGTGAGCGACGTGGTCGAGTCGACGTATGGTTACCACATCATCAAGTGCACCGACTACTTCCATGTCGATAGCCAGGTCGATGACATTAAGCAGGTGCCCAAGGACATCAAGAAGTATGTCTCCAACGTGGTGAAGACGCAGGCAGAGAGCACTGCGTACAGCGAGTGGCTGGAGCAGTACAAGAAGGACGCCGACATCACCGTTAACCCCATGCCCAAAGACGTGCCATACAACGTCAGCCTGAAGGGCGTCACCAAGAGTTCGACCGACGATTCGTCGACGACTGAGTAATCATGGGGCGGTGCTCGCGCGAGTGCCGCCCACGCTATTAGAGAGGATTTGCAGATGACCAACGAAGAGCTGCAGAAGGAAATGATCGCGGCCATGAAGGCCAAGGACAAGGTTCGCCTGTCCATCATTCGCCAGGTTAAGGCCGAGGTGAAGAATATCGAGGTCAATGAGCGCCGCGATGTGACCGAGGAAGACGTCAACAGCATGATCAAGCGTCTGATCAAGCAGACGAGCGAGACGCTGGAGATGTCCATCAAGGCCGGCACCGACCAGGAGCGTACCGACAACCTGACCGAGCAGGTCAAGATTCTGGAGAGCCTGCTGCCCGCGCAGGTTTCGGGCGAGGAGCTCGAGGCTCTGATCGAGCAGGTCATCGCCGAGCTGGGCGCCACGTCCAAGAAGCAGATGGGCCAGGTCATGGGTGCGCTGGGCAAGGCCACCGGCGGCAACTTCGACAAGCCTGCCGCGGCCAAGATCGTCGGAGCCAAACTCGCGTAGGGGCCGATCGACACATAGCTGATAGTGAGGGGCGCTGACCACGAGGTCGCGCCCCTTTTTTGATGGCAGCTGAAGGGCACTCATTGGGGACAGACTTAAATGAGTGCCCACTTCCCGGGTACTCATTTAAGTCTGTCCCCAATGAGTGGGCGGAAGGTTGCGGGTTCTTTACGGGAATGTAGTGTGGGCTGCGGAAACGTGGTTCTTTCCGTACAATAGTTCAACTCGTGTAAACGCAGGGAAGGGACATTCATGGCAGACATGATCGAGATCAAGCATCTCAACAAGTACTTTGGCGACCTGCATGTGCTCAAAGATATCAATCTCACCGTCAAGCGCGGCGAGAAGCTCGTAATGATCGGGCCTTCCGGCTCGGGCAAGTCGACGCTCATCCGCTGTGTCGATTATCTGGAGGAGCCCACGTCGGGCGAGGTCATCATCGACGGCACACCGCTCACCAAAAAGAATCACCTAGAGATGGCTCGCAAGTATAGCTCCATGGTGTTTCAGCAGTTCAACCTGTATCCCAACATGACGGTGCTCGGCAACCTGACGCTCGCGCCCATCAAGCTGCAAAAGAAGAGCAAGGAGGAAGCGACCGAGATCGCCATCGCCGCGCTCAAACGCGTCGGCATGGCGCATAAGGCCGGCGAGTATCCGCAGAACCTCTCGGGCGGTCAGCAGCAGCGTATCGCCATCGCCCGCGCCCTGTGCACCAAGCAGCCCATCATCCTGTTTGACGAGCCGACCTCGGCACTCGACCCCGAGATGGTCCAGGAAGTTCTGGACGTCATGATCGAGCTTGCGCAGGAGGACATCACCATGATCTGCGTGACGCACGAGATGGGTTTTGCGCGTCAGGTGGCCGACCGCGTCATCTTTATGGAGGACGGCCGCATTCTGGAGGAGGGCACGCCCGAGCACTTCTTCGATAACCCCGAGAACCCGCGCTGCCGCGAGTTCCTGTCCAAGATTCTGCACTAGGCGCGGTGATGGACATGACGGATATGACGAGGGCGGCCGTGTCGCGCCGCCACTTTTTGCAGCTGGCGGGCGCCGGCATGCTCGCGCTGACGGGGACCGCGCTTACCGGTTGCGGCAACTCCGCCGGCGGCGAGGGTTCCGACAAGGGGTCCAAGCTTGCGGCCATCAAGTCGCGTGGCCATCTGAATGCCGGCGTTAAGAAGGACGTTCCCGGCTATGGCTATTACGACACCGCCAAGGGCCGCTTTGAGGGCATGGAAGTCGATTTGTGCTACCAGATCGCCGCTGCCGTCTTTGGCGTGAGCTACAAGGAGGCCCGCGCCCAGGAGCTTGTCGAGTTTACCGACGTAACGCCCAAGACACGCGGCCCGCTGATCGATAACGGCCAACTCGACGTGGTCGCGGCGACCTACACCATCACCGACGAGCGCAAGAAGAGCTGGGATTTCTCGACGCCGTACCGCACCGACTACGTGGGGCTCATGGTCAAGAAGCGTTCGGGCTTTACCTCGATTGAGGATCTGGACGGCAAGGTCATCGGCGTGAGCCAGGGTGCTACCACGCAGGGCCTGATCGAGCAGATGATCAAGGACAACGGCTTTAGCTGCAAGCCAGAGTTTAGGGCCTTTAGCGGCTATCCCATCATCAAGAGCTCGCTCGACGCCGGCAATATCGACGTCTTTGCCATGGACCGCTCCACGCTGGCCGGTTACATGAACGAGACCGTTGAGCTGCTGCAGCCCGAGGTCAAGTTTGGCGAGCAGGGCTACGGCGTGGCGACCAAGAAGGGCTGCGACCTTTCGGCCGTGGTCGATCAGGTGATTTGCGATCGCCTGGCCGACGGCTGGCTCGACCAAGAGGTCAAGACCTGGGGTCTTGTATAGGCGCATCGTCCAAGGAAGGAATCAAATGCTCGAAGGATTATTTGACGCCGACCGTTGGTCGACGACATTTCAAAATATGGGGCCCTTCTGGGAGGGCTTTGGCGTGACGCTGCAAGTGGTCGTTGCCGGCCTGCTGTTGTCGCTGGTGCTGGGCACGCTGCTGGGCGTGTTCTCTACCACTCGCTCGCGCGTGCTGCGCGCCATAAGCCGCGTGTACGTGGAGTTTTACCAGAACACCCCGTTGCCCGTGCAGGTGCTCTTTATGTACATGGCCGGTCCGCAGTTTTTGCAGGCCATAACCGGTGCCGACCAGCCGGTGCGCATCGCGCCGTTCGTGCTGGGCTTCTTGGGCGTGGGTCTGTATCACGCGGCCTACATTTCGGAGGTCATCCGCACTGGTATCGAGGCGGTTCCGCGCGGTCAGATGGAGGCGGCCCAGAGCCAGGGCTTCACCCGTGCGCAGGCGTACTGGTACATCGTACTGCCCCAGACATTCAAGATCATTCTGCCGCCGCTGTGCAACCAGGCGCTCAACCTGGTCAAGAATACGTCGGTGCTGGCGCTTGTGGCCGGCGGCGACCTTATGTACCGTTCCGACAACTTTGTGAGTCTGTACGGTTACCTGCAGGGATACATCGTCTGCTGCCTTATGTACTTCATCGTCTGCTTTCCGCTCGCCATACTGGTGCAGTGGCTCGAGCGCCGCTCCAAGGAGCGTCCGCGCGGTGTGAGCCTGGCCGAGCTGGGGCTCGACAACGTAGAGGAGGCCTAGCGCATGGAAATCTTCAACGCGACCAACCTGCTCTACATTTGGGGCGGCTTTGTTAAGACGATCGAGATCTCGGCGCTGTCGATCTTTTTCTCGCTCATCTTTGGCACGGTACTGGCGCTCGTTAAAAGCTATGCGCCCCGCCCGTTCCGTATTTTGGTGAGCGCCTATATCGAGCTGTTCCGCTGCACGCCAAACCTGCTGTGGATCCTGTTTATCTACTTTACGGTGCAGGGTTTGGACATTGTGATTTCGACCATCGCTTTTACGCTGTTCACCAGCGCTGTTATGGCCGAGATTGTGCGCGGCGGCCTCAACTCGATTCCGCGCGGCCAGTTTGAGGCGGCGCAGAGCCAGGGCTTTGGCTTCTTTGCCACCATGCGCTACATCATTCTGCCGCAGACGTTTAAGACGATCATTCCGGCGCTGTTTAGCCAGTGCACAACTGTCATTAAGGACAGCTCGTATCTTTCGGGCATTAACGTGGCCGAACTCATGTACACGGCCAACGTCGTGATGGCCCACGCGATCGACCTGTCGCAGGTGCTTATGCTCTACGGCCTGGTTTTCGCGATGTACTTTGTGCTCAACTTTGGTATCTCGCTGCTGGTGAGGGCTTATCAACGCCGTATTGTGGCCGCATAGCCTGGCTTTCCCTGGTACGCTATCGTGGGAAAAGGCGATAGACAGCCTTTTTCTCATTTGTTAGAAAGGAATCGCGATGAGCGATCTGGAGAACAAGAAGAGTCCTGTGGTCATTACCATCGCGCGCGACTTTGGTGCCGAGGGCCACGAGATTGGACGCATCCTCGCCAACGAGTTGGGGATTCCGCTGTACGATAACGAGCTGCTGGTGCGTGCGTCGCTGCGCGCGGGCGAGTCGCTCGACAAGATGGCCGCCTACGACGAGCGTCTGGCCGTGGAGAACATGGCGTTCCTGCCCGACCGCTACGACGCGCGTTCGTACTCGGACAAGTTGTTCCAGAAGATGAGCCAGGTGATTTTGGACCTGGGCGAGACCGAGAGCTGCATTATCGAAGGCCGCCTGTCCGATTACCTGCTGCGTAACAACCCCAACCACATTGCCGTATTGGTGACCGCTCCTTTTGAGGACCGCGTCGAGATTGTGCGCAAGAAGCGTGGCCTTAATAAAAAGAAGGGCGCCAAGCTGGTCAAGCAGCAGCAGAAGGCGCGCGAGGCGTTCTATAAGCGCTACAGTGCCGGAAAGTGGAAGATGACGAGCGGCAAGGATATCGTCGTCAACCGCGCCAAGCTGGGCCGCGAAGGCTGCAAAGACGTCATAGCCGCTGCCTACCGCTACAAAGTGGCTCAACTCGAAGGCTAGCCGACCAAAAACCACCACAAAGGGTACAGTGAACTGCGCCCCGAAACTTGGACTGAATAAATAGCGACTACGCCGCAAGGGCCCGGTTCCGGAACTCCTCCGGCGTCAGGCCCTTCAATCTTACCTGCCTGCGCCGCGTGTTCCAATGGGCTATGTACCCCTCCAGGTCGCGCTTGAAGTCCCCGAAGCTGCCCCACTCCCTGCCGCGGTAGAACTCGTCCTTCACGTGGCCGAAGAGCTGCTCGGTGGCGGCGTTGTCGATGCAGTTCCCCTTGCGCGACATGCTCTGGGTGATGCCCGCCCCCTCCAGCCTGGAGGTGTAGGACTCGTGCTGGTACTGCCAGCCCATGTCCGAATGCATGGTCGGCGCCGCCCCGTCGGGCAGGGCCTCGAGGAGCCGGTCGAGCATCCTGTGCTGCTGGGCGAGGTCCGGCGAGGTCGATATGTCGCTCGCCACGATCTCCTTCGTGCAGAAGTCGAGCACCGGGGCCCAGTAGGCCTTGGCGCCGGCCACCTTGAACTCGGTGACGTCGGTGCCGAGCTTCTGCCACGGCCCCTCGGCGCCGAAGTCCCTCGCGATGACGTTCTCGAACGTGCTCCCCACGAGCCCCCTGTAGGAGCTGTACCGGCGGCGGGAGCCCCGGCGGCGTATCCCGCACCGGATGCCCATCTCGCGCATCATCTTGAGCACGGTCTTGTCGGCCACGACCGCGCCCAGCTCGGCGCGCAGGCACATGGCTATCTGCCGGTGCCCGCAGCCGTTGGCGGTGCGCGAGAATATCTCGGCCGCGGCGTCGCGCAGCTCGGGCCGGGTCGGCCTCCGCGGGTGCGCCAGCGCGTAGTAGTAGGTCGACCTCCTGAGCCCCGAGCACTCCAGCAGGTGGCGCAGGGAGTGCCCCTCCGCGCGCAGCGCCCTCACCGCCTCGGCCGCCGCCCTGGTCAGAGCCCGTCCCGCTCGACCAGGGCGCGCAATTTTTTTAGGTAGGCGACCTCGGCCTCGAGCCTGCGGCAGCGCTCCTCGAGCTCCTGCTCGCGGGTGCGGGCCCGGGGTTTCGACCTCGACCCCCTCGGTCTGCCCTTCGGGCGGGGCCGCAGCGCCTCGGCGCCGCCCTCGCGGTAGAGCCTGCACCAGCGCTCCAGCGGGGATTTCGACCTGATCCCGAACTCGGCCATGGCGTCGGCCTTCGCCATCCCGTCGTCGACCACGGCCGACGCCGCGGCGACCCTCTGCTCGAATGTGTAACTGGATTGTTTCCCATCCATGGACAGCAGCGCCTCGCTTCCGAACGCCCGGTATACCCACTGCCATTCTCTCACGGTCTCGCGGGGGACGGACAGGGCCTCGGCCGCCGGCTTGCAGCCGACGCCGGCGTCGAAGAGCTCGACGGCCCGCCTCCTGGACTCCAGGTCGTGCTTCGACCTGAGATCTATACTCATGGAAAACCTCCCATTTCCCGATGTCCAAGAAATGGGAGGCAGTTCACAGGCACCTTTGTGGTGGTTTTTGTTTTAGGCCGAGGGGAAGGCCTTGGCGGCAGTGCCTATCCTCGGCTTTTGCATAGTCTCGATCTGTAACACCAAGCCAGCGAAAATGGCTCTAACTGTTACAGATTGAGATGAACCGTTCGGCCGTCAGCCCAACGTCTTGATCTGTAACACCAGGCGGCATATTTGGTCTCTAACTGTTACAGATTGAGATGCAGCGTGGCCGGCCGGCACAATATCTCAATCTGTAACAACTGCAGGGCTCAACGGACTCCAGCTGTTACAGATTGAGACAAAACGACCGGGCAAGTCCCAAACCACCACAAAGGTGCCTGCCCCATCGTGGTGGTTTGGGCGGCCGGCATGGAAAAAGTCCCCGCCGGGCGTGTGCTCGACGGGGACTTTGCCGTTTGGCGGCTAGTGCTGTAGGTGATTACTCGCCCAGCAGGCTCTTGGTGATGGAGGCAGCGGCCTTCTTGCCGGCGCCCATCGCCAGAATGACCGTAGCGGCACCGGTGACGATGTCGCCGCCGGCCCAGATGCGGGGATCGGTGGTCTGGCCGGTCTCCTCGTCGGCGACGATGTAGCCCCACTTGTTGAGCTCCATCTTGCCGCCGATCTTCTTTGCGAAGGGGTTGGCGTTGGTGCCGATAGCCGAGATCGCGACGTCGCAGGGGATCTCCTCGATGGCGCCCTCGATGGGCACCGGGCGACGACGGCCGGACTCGTCGGGCTCGCCGAGCTCCATCTTCTGGACCTTGACGGCGCACACGGAGCCGTCCTCGCCAGCGACAAACTCGAGCGGGGAGACGAGCGGCAGAACCTCGACGCCCTCGGCCTTGGCGTGGTGCAGCTCGGCACGACGGCAAGGCATCTCATCCTCGGTACGACGGTAGGCGATGATGGCGTGCTCGGCGCCCAGGCGCTTGGCGGTACGGACGGCGTCCATAGCCACGTTGCCGCCACCAAAGACAACGACGTTCTTGCCGTGCTTGGTGGGGGTGTCGTACTCGGGGAACTTGTTGGCCTTCATCAGGTTCACGCGGGTGAGGTACTCGTTCGCGAAGAAGACGTTGGGCAGGTTCTCGCCGGGGACGTTGAGGAACTTGGGCAGGCCAGCGCCGGTCGCCACGTAGATGGCGTCGAAGCCCTGCTCGAACAGCTCCTCGGCCGTGGCCATGTTGCCCACGACGGAGTTGTACTCAAACTTGACGCCCATGTCCTCCAGGCCGTCAATCTCGCGCTTGACGACCGCCTTGGGCAGACGGAACTCGGGGATGCCGTAGACCAGCACGCCGCCGCCGGTGAAGAAGGCCTCGAAGACGGTAACGTCAAAGCCGTTACGGGCGAGCTCGCCGGCGCAGGTGATGCCGGACGGGCCGGAGCCGACGACGGCGACCTTCTTGCCGTTCTTGGGGGCCATCTTGGGCGTGGAGGCGAGCTCGGGGCGATCACCCAGGAAGCGCTCGAGCTGGCCGATGGCCACGGGCTCGGACTTTTTACCACGGATGCACTTGCCCTCGCACTGGTTCTCCTGCGGGCAGACACGGCCGCAGATGGCGGGAAGCATGGAGTCCTCGCGGATGGTATCGAGAGCGCCGCCGAAGTCCTTCGCGCGGATCTGCTCGATAAAGCGGGGGATGTTGATGTTGACGGGGCAGCCCTCAACACAGAACGGCTTCTTGCAGTTGAGGCAGCGCTCGGCCTCGGCCAGCGCCATCTCCTCGGTGAAGCCCTTGTCGACGGGGCGGAAGTCGCAGGCGCGCTCGGCAGCCGGCTCCTCGTTATCGGGGGTACGGGGCGACTTCATATCGGCAACGAAACGACCGTTAACTAGTGGCATGCGCAGCTCTTTTCCTCATAAGCCTTGAGGGACTCGCCCTCTTCGGAACGGTAAGCGGCCTGGCGGGCACGAAGGTCATCCCAGTCGACCAGGGTGGCATCGAAGTCGGGGCCGTCGACGCAAGCGAACTTGGTCACGCCGCCCACCTCGACGCGGCAGCAGCCGCACATACCGGTGCCGTCAACCATGATGGGGTTGAGCGACGCGGTGATGGGGGTGTCGTACTTCTGGGCGGTGAGGGTCGAGAACTTCATCATCGGAACGGGGCCGACGCAGAAGACCTGGCTCACGGCCTTGTCCTGCAGCAGGCGCTCCAGCGGAGCGGTTACAACGCCCTGCTCGCCGTAGGAACCGTCGTCGGTAGTGATGTGGATGTGGTCCTCGTCGAGGAGCTCGCGGAACTGGTCCTCCATGAGCAGGAGGTCCTTGGTGCGGGCGCCCATGATGGCGTGCACCTCGTGGCCGGTCTCGACCAGGTGCTTGGCGACCGGGAAGGCAATTGCCAGGCCGACGCCGCCGCCAATGACGGCGCAGGGGCCCTCGGCCATCTCGGTGGGAACGCCCAGCGGGCCCACGACGTCGCGCAGCGACTCGCCGGCCTCGTAGGTGGAAAGCATCTCGGTGGTCTTGCCGATCACCATGAAGATGAACTCGACCCAGCCCTCGTCACCGTTCCAGCCGGCCAGGGTAAACGGGACGCGCTCGCCCGTCTCGTTGGCGCGAACCATGAGGAACTGTCCAGCGTGCGCATGCTTGGCGATTGCGGGCGCCTCGATGCGGAACTTGAACACCTTCTCCGAGAACTGCGTCTTCTCCAGGATCTTATACATAGAACCCCTCTCTTGTTAGGGCCGCCGAACCGTGCCTCCACGGAAATGGACGGTAGCCCGAGTAAAACCGTACGCGCACAGGCGTTGTGCAGACATACGGTGCAAATTATACCCTCATGGACATGTCACTTACGTGTGTCTTCGGCGGTTGGGAGCAGGGTTTATCCACTTCGACCCGCCAAAGGGGGAGAGGTTTATTTTGGCAGGTTTTATCAGGCAAAACGGCAAAGGGGGCCGGCCTCGCGCTTCGGTGAGGCCGGCCCCCTTTGGAGCGTTGCATATGTATAGCGGCACAGGGTTTATTGCGACGTAGCCGCCGCGGCGTTTCCGCAGATGAAACCTGCCAAAATAAACATCCCTAAATGGTAGGTTTTAGTGCTTGCCGTTGGCGGAAGCGGCGCCGTTTACGTGATCGCGGGCGTAGATTACGCCGTGGACGATGGCCAGACCGGCGGCATCTGCGGCGCGGGCGCAGGTGTCCTGGAAATCCTCGGCTTCGCGGGCGCGCAGCTGCTTGAGCACGTAGTCTGCCACGGCCATCTTGCCGGGAGGGTTGCCGATGCCGGTGCGGATACGGCTAAAGTCGCGGCTGCTCATCTTGTCGATGATGGAGCGCAGGCCGTTGTGACCGGCATGGCCTCCGCCCACCTTAACACGCACGTCGCCGGCGGGAATATCGAGCTCGTCGTGGATGACGAGCAGCTCCTCGGCCTTGATCTTGTACTCGCGGCAGAGCTTGGAGATGGGCCCGCCCGAGGTGTTCATGTACGACTGCGGCTTGACCAGTACAATCTGGCGCTTGCCGTTCTCTTCCTCGGCATCGTTGATGTTGATGAGCGCGACCTCGGCGCCTGCTTGGTTTTTCCAGTACGTGACGCCGGCCTGACGGGCCAGCTCGTCGATCGCCTTAAAACCGGCGTTGTGGCGGGTCTCGGCATATTCTTCGCCCGGGTTGCCAAGTCCGGCAACCATGCGAATCTTAAGCGGCTGTGCAGCTGCCATGTTCATCCTTTCGTTGATTTGTCGCCTGCTATGGTGAGCGACCCTGTTGCCGCTGTCAAATGGAGGGCAATTGAGGTTGTTTGGGGGCGTTTGGACGGCCGTCAAAATCCGAGGTGGACAGTTAGTTCAGATACGTATAAGTTCTGAGGACTCGAATTGCTCAATTCAATGCCGATACGTTGTTTTGGAACTTTAGTTAGTCCATATGACGCTGTTTTGAAGTCTACCCCGCTTTCAAATAGGGCGAATGGTATAGAGATAGCTGCAAAACAGCCTAATTCAATGTGTCTATTTATACGTATTTGAACTAACTGTCCAGCCCTGTTCGACGGCGCACGGGTGATTCGCCGTTTAGACCGGCGCAAGGCCGATTCCGGCCCGCAGAGCGTTGAGCCAAGCGGCCTGACGCTTGCGATAGCCCTTGATGCGATATCGGAATCGGACTCCTGCGAGTCGATGCATCGTTTGGGCGAAGGCTTCGAGTGCAACAAGGTCTTTCATTTGGTCGCGATTGATAACCAGGACGTGGATGCCCATTGCCTTGAGGCCATTATTTCGATTGCCATCGTGGATGCGAGCGTTTTGAAGCTCATGCCCAATTCCGTTGTATTCGTTGTCGACTCCGGCGGCCGGGCAATATAGGTCGCAGATGGCGTAAGGGATGCCGGAGGACATGTTAACCGCAAGAGTGTCGAAGTCGATTCGATAGTTGAGTAGCAGGCCTCCCATGGGCAGGCTGCAACATCCGAATCCGCCAAAGCGCATGGGCGCTCCGAGAACGGCTAACATTAGGGATTCGGCTGGGGATGCAGATCCGGGTCGGGCAAGCTTGACTGCCGTGCGAAACGAGGTGTATGAGCTACTTTTGGCGAAGCGCGCGACCGCCTCGAGACCTTCGATGGTCGTGGCGGGCTCGCATTTGTAGTGCGCCTGTTCGTAGCGGGTTTCGTTCTGCTGTTCGGCTGCCGACTGGCCGCTCAGGCAATCAAGATCGCCCGTCGCTGCGCAGCTATCGCCCTTGGGCCAGATGTCGTCATAGGCGATGGGGTAGGTTGCCTCGGGCGGAAGGGAGTAGGTTCCGAGCAGCTCCATAAGGAGCATCAAGGTTTTGGCGACCGATTCATTTTTAGAACAAAGCATGGCTGTCATGGCAGGAGACGTTGCGTAGATGTCGGCCTCGACGTGCATAATTGCACCTTCAGGAAGCGGAGCGGAGAGAATATGCTGAAGAAGTCGCTTGTCGGGGCGTCTGTTGTCTTCGTTTGAAACGAGAAGATCGAGTAGTTCGGAATCATCTTCATTCCAGGCGTCGAGTATCGAAAGTGCGCCAAAGTCTATCGCGTCATTATTGGGAATGCAGCTAGCCAAGGCCTGTGCTTGCTGTTCACTATCAACGGAGTCCCAGGGTAGGGCAGAGTACGCCCGTCGTGCGCGACGAATTGCGCGGAGGGCGGAGAAATGTGAAATCACGGTCGTCATAGCTATAACGTACTAAGTTGGCGGCAGAATGCGACCACCATGCCGTTCTTTTCGCTCAGCGGGGCGCTGCGCGCCACGAACGGCTGGGTGTTATGAAATCGGTGGAATCGGTTGAGGGGATTGCAGGAAATTGAGCTTTGCCGCGAAGGTTGACGATAGCTACTGGACAGTTAGTTCAGATACGTATAAAGCGGCGGGTGTTCGAGACGTTTCTAAGGGCCTTCGAGGGCGATTTGAGGGTAAAGATGCGGCGGTTGTGCTCGAAAAAGATGAGCTTTGGGCGGCATGGCATCCGCCGGGGGAGCTCAGAAGGTTTCGAACGGCCCTTTGGAGCTTTAAAAAATACGTATCTGAACTAATTGTCCAGGGAAGGTTGGCGAGGGATAGAAAAAGGGTCGGAAGCGAGCTTCCGACCCTTTAAAAGCATCAAAGATGATGCGATGCGCGGCAGGCTACAGCGCGAAGTCGCCGCCGACGAGCGTGGAGACGGGCTCCTCGTGGTAAACGGCGGAGATGGCCTGAGCGAACTCCTCGGCGACCGAGATGGTCTTGATCTTGCCGCCGACCTCGACGGGGATGGCGTCGGTGACGACGCACTCGACGATGGGGGCATCGTTCAGGCGCTCGATGGCCGGACCGGAGAAGATGCCGTGGGTGGCGCAGACGTAGATGTCGCCGGCGCCCATAGCCTTGAGCTCCTTGACGTTGGCGCACAGGGTGCCAGCGGTGTCGATCATGTCGTCGTTGATGATGCAGGTCTTGCCCTTGATGTCACCGATGATGCCCATGACCTCGGCGGCGTTGTGGCGCGGACGGCCCTTGTGGGCGATGGCTAGGTCGCAGCCGAGCATGTCGGACAGCTTCTTGGCGGCCTTGGCGCGACCCACGTCGGGGGAGACGACAACCAGGTTGTCGGTGTCGAAGTGCATGTCGTTGTAGTACTGGCCAAACAGCGGCAGTGCGGACAGGTGGTTAACCGGGATATCGAAGAAGCCCTGGATCTGGCCCTGGTGCAGGTCGAGGGTGATGATGCGGTTGACGCCGGCGCGCTCGAGCAGGTTGGCGACGAGGCGGGCGGTGATGGGCTCGCGCGGGCCGGCCTTGCGGTCCTGGCGGGCATAGCCGTAGTGGGTGATAACGGCGGTGATGGAGCGGGCGGATGCGCGCTTGGCAGCGTCGGTGGCGATGAGCAGCTCCATGAGCATGTCGTTGACGTTGCCGCCGGCCACGGACTGAATCAGGAAGACGTCGGCGCCGCGGACGGTCTCGTCGTAGCGGGCGTAAATCTCACCATTGGCGAACTGCTTTAGCGTAAGGCCCGAAAGCTCGACCCCAAGGTACTCAGCAATCTTCTGAGCGAGGGGACGGTTGGAGGAACCGGAATACACGCGGATGGACTTGCGCATATTCTCCGACTTCTCGGGATCATTAATCGGCATTACCCTTCTCCTTTATATATCGAATGCCATATAGATGCCTTGTTGCATTGTAACCGCGCGACGGGGTTTATCGAGTCTTGATAACGTCTTTACCGTCAACGGACACGAACCGACCACTCATCCGGTTGCGCAGGTCACGATAGAAAAAGGAGCCGCCCCCATGGGAACAGCTCCTTAGATGCTTGGTAAAACGTTATACCTCGTCGTCCTCGTGCAGACGGCGGCGATAATCGGCGGCCCAGCCCTCAATGTTTACCTGACGGGCGCGGCCCAGGCCGAGTGCATCTGCCGGGACCGGCTCGGTGATGACGGAGCCGGCGGCCACGAGCGCGCCGTCGCCGATCTGGGCGGGCGCGACCATCATGGTGTCGGAACCGATGAAGGCATCCTTGCCGATGACGGTCTTGTGCTTGTGCACGCCATCGTAGTTGCAGGTGATGGAGCCCGCGCCCACGTTGACGCCGGAGCCCATGGTGGTGTCGCCGATGTAGGACAGGTGCGGCACCTTGGAGCCCTCGCCGATCGTGGACTTCTTGATCTCCACGTGCGTGCCGGCCTTGGAGCCGTCGAGCATGTGGGTGCCCGGGCGCAGGTAGGCGCGCGGGCCGCAGTCGACACCGTTCTCGATGACGGCCTCGATGGCGATGGTCTCATCGATGGTGCAGCCGCTACCGACGGTGGTGTCGGTGAGGCGGCTGTTGGGACCGAGCTGGCACTCCTCGCCCACGGTGACGTGGCCGATCAGGTGCGTCTGCGGCCACACGACGGTATCGCGGCCGATGGTGGCATCGGGGCCGATCCAGGCCTGCGTGGGGTCGATGAAGGTAACGCCCTCGGCCATCCAGTGCTCGTTGATGCGGTCGCGCGCGATGGCGGTGAGCTGTGCGAGCTGGATGCGGCTGTTGACGCCCAGGCCGTCGCGGTAGTCGTCGCAGTGGAAGATGGAGACAGCCTGGCCGTGGCCTTTGAGGATCTCGAGCATGTCGGGCAGGTAGTACTCGGACTGCGCGTTGTCGTTGCCGATCTCGTTAATGTGGGCGGCGAGCTGCGCGCCGTCAAAGGCGTAGCAGCCGGCGTTGCACTCCAGCAGCGTGGCGGCCTGCTCGGGCGTGCAGTCCTTCTGCTCGATGATGCGCTCGATCTGACCATCGGCGCCCAGCTTGATGCGGCCGTAGCCAAAAGGATCGGGCGGGGTCATGGTCATGACGGTGCAGGCGAGCTCGCCGGTGGCGACGGTCTGCGCGAATTTGGCGACGGTGTCGGCAGTGATGAGCGGCAGGTCGCCGTTGAGCACCACGACGGGGCCTTGCGTGATGCCACAGGCCTCGAGCGCGACCTTCACGGCGTGACCGGTGCCCAGACGCTCGGTCTGCTCGACGCACTCGACCTTGGTGGCGCTGCTGGCGTAGGCGCCGTCGATGAGGGCGCGCATCTCGTCGGCGTGGCTGCCGATGACAACCACGACGCGGCTGCAGCCGGCCTTGATGGTAGCGTCGACGATCCACTGGACCATGGGCTTACCCAGGATCTTGTGCGAAACCTTGCAGTGGTTCGACTTCATGCGGGTGCCCTCGCCGGCAGCGAGGATAATTGCGGTTGCGTCCATGTGATCTCCTGTTACGTTATAGAGACGTGTGTTTGGAAACGATACACGGCGCAATATGATACCGCAGGCATATGACGAGCGCGTAACGATTGGTTTGCGGCGGTTGAGGCTTGCGCCGCCGGCGTGGCGTTTGCGCTGCTTGCGTGCGGCGTTGGCGGTGCTGCGGAGCTGTCGTTTGAGCGAGGGGACGGGGGTACCCGTGGACAACATACGAGAGGGGTTTGGCGGCGAGCCCGTCGCGGCATTCTCGATGTCGCATCCGGCTGTGCCGGCACTCTATATAGTGCTGACGCTGGGGCTCACCATGTTCTCGATGCAGCCGGTACTGATTGCGCTGTCACTTGCGGGCGGGCTGGCGTATGGATTTGCGACGCGTGGGGCTGCCCGCACGCTGGGTGCACTTCGCTGGCAGCTGCCGGTGATTTTGATCGTCGCGGTGCTCAATCCGCTGTTTAGCGCCTCGGGCTCGACGGAGCTGTTCCGTATTGGCATGCGCGCGGTGTATCTGGAGAGCATGGTATACGGCCTGTGCATGGGCGGGCTGTTTGTGGCGAGCATACTGTGGTTTGAGGCGGCGGCGTCGATGCTCGAATACGACAAGGTGCTCGCACTGCTGGGCAATGCCGCACCGGTGATTGCGCTCATGATCTCGATGTGCATGAGGCTTATCCCGCAGTTTTTGCGCCGTGGTCGTACGGTGTTGGCGGTGCAGGATGCGATTGATGTGCCGGGCCGCGCGCCGGCCGACCCCGTGCGTTCGCGCTTGCGGGCATCGAGTGTGTTGATGGGCTGGGGCATGGAAGATTCGCTGGAGTGCGCGGACGCGATGCGCTCGCGCGGGTGGGGTGCCGCGACGCGTCGTACGACGTATGCGCGGTATCGACTGGGGCGCAGCGACGTTGCCGCGCTGGTTGGGCTTGCGTTGTTTGGCGTGGCCACGGCGGCAGTGGCGTGGACCGCGACGACGCAGTATTCGTTTTATCCGCAGCTCTCGGTGCCGGCGCCGTGGCCGGGCTATGTCGTGTACGCTGCCTGGATGGTGCTGCCTTGTGCGTTGCATGCGATTGATGAGAAGAGGTTTGGCTGATGGCTCGGTTTGATAGGAGCTCGGCGGCGGGTGTGGCATATGGCTCGGCCGCGCCGGCGATTGAGGTGCGAGGCCTTAGTTTTGCCTATCCCGGGGCCGAGGCACCGGTGCTCGAGGGGCTTGATTGGCGTGTTTCCCAAGGTGCGTTTGCGCTGCTTGTTGGCGGTACCGGGTCGGGCAAATCGACGCTTCTGTCGCTGCTCAAGCCCGAGATCGCTCCGGCGGGTACGCGCTCCGGCGAGCTGCGCGTGCTGGGCGAGCCCGTCGCCGACATGGACGTGCGGGCATCGGCGGAGCGCGTGGGTTATGTGTTCCAGGATCCCGAGAACCAGATCGTGTGCGAAACCGTGTGGCACGAGATGGCGTTTGGCCTGGAAAACTTGGGGCTAGCGCGCGACGAAATGCGCCGTCGCGTAGCTGAGACCAGCTATTTCTTTGGGCTGGAAGATTGGCTTCACCGCGATACTGACATGCTTTCGGGTGGTCGCAAACAGTTGCTGTCGTTGGCGGCCGTTCTGACGCTACGCCCGCGCGTGCTGCTGCTCGACGAGCCCACGTCTCAGCTCGATCCCGTTGCCGAGAAGAATTTTCTGCACGCGCTGTTTCGCGTGAACCGTGAGCTGGGCTGCACGGTTGTTGTGGCGACGCATCAGCCGCGGCCGATGCTCGAGTATGCGACGTGTGCGTACCGGATTGAGGGCGGCCGCGTGCGCGAGGTGGCGGATATGGCTTCTTTGGGACGCCGAGAATCGCTGTTTTCCGATGACATGTTGGGGTGGGGTGCCATCCGATGTGCAAAAACAGGAGTATTCAGCAGGCGTGAGGACAGTTTGGGCTCTCTGGAGTCGCCCGTGGACGCATCGAGCGCGAAAAAAAGTTCGGAATTGGACAAATCGTCCGAATTTGTGGCGCAAACGTCGCTCAAGAACGGCTCGGAAGCCTTCCCGCGCACGGATGGAAGCAGAATACTCCAAAAAATGCACGCTGGGTCGGCTACCACCCTGGCAGGGAGCTGGTTTCGCTACGATCGCGCGGGCGGTTGGGTGCTGCGCGGGCTCGATGCGTCGTTTTCGGCTGGCGCGGTGCATGCGGTTGTTGGCGGTAACGGCTGCGGCAAGTCGACAATGCTTTCGGTGCTGGCGAAGACCGCCAAGCTGCAGCGCGGCCGCATGATGCGCGGAGCGGCCTCGGCGGCGCTGCTGCCTCAGAATCCCAAAGCATTGCTGGTTGCCGAGACGGTTCGCGATGAGCTGATGGAATGGGCCTCGACCTGCGGATATGACGAGAACTTGGCGCGGGAGCGTGCGGCGCAACTGGGATTGGACGGCCTGGAGACGCGTCACCCCTACGACCTCTCGGGCGGACAGCGCCAGCTGCTCGCGCTGGCAAAGCTGCTGCTGATTGGCCCCGAGCTGCTGCTGTTTGACGAGCCCACGAAGGGCTTGGACCTGGAGAGCCGCCGCATCATCGCCCGCGCCCTGCGCGACCATGCGAAGGCTGGCGGCACCGTCATCATGGCTACGCACGATTTGGACTTTGCCGAGCAGGTAGCCGACGACGTCGCCATGATGTTTGACGGCGAGATTGCCTGCGTGGAGTCCCCGGCCGACTTCTTTGCCGACAACGTGTTCTATAGGGCGTGATGGGATGACGGACTGTCGTTTCTCGCGCTTGCTTGCAAAACTGGAGATCCCGCTGCTGCTGGCGGTGCCAGCCGTGATGGCTGCGGCGTTGCTGGCGGGCGTTGAGCAGGCGGCGCTTGCCATGCTTGTCGTGGTGGCGCTGGTGCTTGCGCTGTTCTTTGCGGGTTACGAGGCGTCGCGCCCGGGCCTGCGCCAGATTATGCCATCGCTGGTGTTGGCGGCGTTGGCCGCGGCGGGGCGCATCTTGTTTGGCCCCATTCCCGACTTTAAACCGGTGAGCGCCATCGCCATTATCGCGGGGGCGACGCTTGGTCGCCGCAATGGTTTTATGGTTGGCGCGCTGGCGGCGCTGACCAGCAATTTCTTTTTTGGGCAGGGCATGTGGACGCCGTGGCAGATGTACGCCTGGGGTCTGGTTGGCTATGTCGGCGGCGCGCTGGCGTATGCGGGTGCGTTCGACCGCGTCGACGGCACCGTGCGCATGCCAGCGCTGCTGGCGTACGGCTTTGCGTCGGGCCTGCTCTATGGCGTCGTGATCAACGCGTATGACATCATTGGTTTTGTACAGCCGCTTACTTGGGCGGGTGCCGTGGCGCGTCTTGCCACGGCAGTGCCGTTCGATATTACGCACGGCCTTGCGACCTGCGTGTTTTTGGCCGCCTTGTACAAGCCTTGGTGCCGTCGCATTAACCGTGTCGTCGTGAAATACGGGCTGTAGGGCTGGTTGCATCGGGGCGGGAATCAATACTGCCGAAGTGCCATTTCAAAACTATGCCGGTTTACGGGGCCAGATTGGCGCAGGCAGACCATGCCGGCTTTTTTCGAAATAGAGCAAGCCGTTCGGTTTTCTTTTTGCGTTGTTCGCTGTGGTTGAGGGTGGTGGCTTAAACGTAGTAGATGGGCGTGTTTCGTGGCGGATGGGTCACGTGGATACCCCCACGAGGCCCAAAATGATTCGTTTTCCTCTGTCCCCTAGAGGAATTACTTGGGGCTAGAGCTCTAGCGTGAGGGTGACGGGGCAGTGGTCGCTGCCGAAGATGTCGCCGCGGATGCCGGTGTCGCGTACGTTGTCGGCGATTGCGTCGCTTACCAGGAAGTAGTCGATGCGCCAGCCTGCGTTGTTCTTGCGGGCATTAAAGCGATAGCTCCACCAGCTGTAGACGCCCTCGACGTCGGGGTTTGCCGTGCGCCAGGTATCGGTAAAGCCGGCGTTGAGTAGCTCGGTGAACTTGCCGCGCTCCTCGTCCGAAAAGCCCGCGTTGCCGCGGTTGGACTTGGGGTTCTTAAGGTCGATCTCCTCGTGCGCCACGTTAAAGTCGCCGCAGGTCACGACGGGTTTGCCGGTCTCGCGCTCGAGCGCGTTCAAAAAGCCGCGGTAAGCATCGTCCCAGGCCATGCGCACGTCGATGCGGGCGAGTTCATTTTGGGCGTTGGGCGTATAGACGTCGACAAACCAAAACTTGTCGAACTCGAGCGCGCAGACGCGGCCCTCGGTTACGGCTTGGGCGACGAGTGCGGCCGCCTCACCCTCGCCGGCGTAGGGTAGCAGCGCGTCGGCGCGCAGCACGCGCAGCGGTTCCTGGCGGCTAAAGACCGCAGTGCCCGAATAGCCTTTACGCTCGGCGTAGCTCCAGGTTTGGTGATAGCCGGGCAGGTCAATATCGACCTGGCCTTCTTGCAGCTTGGTCTCTTGCAGCGCCAGGATATCGACGTCGAGTTCTTGCGCGATCTGGATAAAGCTCGGGTCCTTTTTGAGCACGGCGCGCAGTCCGTTGACGTTCCACGAGGCGAAAGTGTAAGTCTGAGGCATGGTGTCCTTTCGACGGGGTTGGCAGGCTTAAGATTAGCGCAACAGGGGCGGGGTGGGCTCCGTGGGCGACGGCGCAATCGCAGCCGCCCCGACCAACATGGACGGAGGACAAACATGACGCAAGCGATAACAGATCCCAAGCAGGCCTCCGCCGCGCTGGCGGAGCTGTTCAATACCCACGAGCGCGTGGTGTTCTTTGGCGGCGCTGGTGTTTCCACGGCAAGCGGCATTCCCGATTTTCGCAGCGTGGACGGCCTGTATCACCAGCAGTTTGCCTATCCGCCCGAGACCATGCTGTCGCACAGCTTTTACGAGACACATCCGGCGGAGTTCTTCGACTTTTACCGAACCAAGATGATCGCGCTTAACGCTAGGCCCAACCGCTGCCACATCAAGCTGGCCGAGCTGGAGCGCGTCGGCAAGCTTGATGCCGTGGTGACGCAAAACATCGACGGCTTGCATCAGATGGCGGGCTCGCAGCGCGTGTTTGAGTTGCACGGATCGGTCCATCGCAACATTTGCCAGTCGTGCGGAGCGGTCTATAGCGCCGAGTGGATTTGCTCGCGCGAGCACGAGGACGCCGCGGGCGTGCCCGTGTGCCCCGCGTGCGGAGGTCGCATCAAGCCCGATGTGGTGCTCTACGAGGAGCCGCTCAACGAGCATGTGTTGACCGGTGCCGTTGCCACCATCGCCGCGGCCGATGCCCTCATTGTGGGTGGGACCTCGCTCGTGGTGTATCCGGCGGCGGGCCTTACACGCTACTTTACCGGTGATACGCTGGCCATATGCAATCTTGCTCCCACCGATCAGGATGCAAATGCCGACCTGCTGATTTCTTGCGACATCGCGGCCGCGTTTGCGTTCTAGCCCGCGCGCGCGGATACAATAGAAAGACTGAGTGCAAAGCGACCCCGCCGCCAGCTCCCCAAGCTCGGCGGCGTGGGCATTTTAGGAGGATGTTCATGGCGAACGACAGCAAGACATGGCGGTGCGGAAAGTATGAGCTCAGCTTTGACCGTCCGCGCATCATGGGCGTCCTCAACGTGACGCCCGATTCGTTTAGCGACGGCGGGGAGCACTTCGACCCGGATGCCGCCATCGAGTATGGCCTGGCGATGCTCGACGCCGGCGCCGACATCATCGACGTGGGCGGCGAGTCCACGCGCCCCGGCTTTACCCCGGTCAACCCCGATGAGGAGGCGCGCCGCGTGCTGCCCGTTGTGCGCGCGCTGGCCAAGGAGGGCGCCATCGTCTCGATCGACACGCGTCATGTGGCGGTTGCCAAGGCGGCCGTGCGCTGCGGCGCCTCGATCGTCAACGACGTGACCGGCTTCACCGACCCCAAGATGGTCGAGTTTGTTAAGACGAGCACCTGCGGCGTCATCGTGATGCATGCCGGCGAGGTCGCCGCGCCCGCACGCACGCACGCAACGGTGCAGCTCGATACCTCGGCTGCGGCGTTTGTTGCCGAGAAGGCGCGCGAGGCGGCTGCCGAGGCCGCGCGTGAGGCTGAGAAGCCGGCTCGCCGCCGTCGCGGCAAGTTGCTGGGCGAGCCTAAGCCGGAGGCCAAGCTTCCGGGCGGCGTGGTGCAGCCCTCGTTGCCGTTTGGTGAACCGGAGCCCACGTCTGAGCCCGCAAGCGAGCAGGAGGCGCCCGCCGCCGAGCAGGCCACTGCCGCCGAGACCGTCGCACCCGCGCCCGAGGCCGCGCCCGCAGCCACCGAGGCCGCATCGGAGCCCAATGACCACCTGGCCGCCATGATGCGCCGCAGCGCCCGCCGCGAGGAAGCCTACGTGCCCACCTCGCAGCTCCGCCGCTTCACCCTGCCCGATTCGGCACCCATCATGCGCCGCGTCATGGGCTTTCTGTCCGACCAGGCCCGCGCGCTCATCCACGCCGGCGTGTCGCGCGACCGCATCTGCATCGATCCCGGTCCGGGCTTTGGCAAGACGGCCAACGAGGACATCGTCATCCAGCGCGAGACTGCCAAGATGGCGTCACTGGGCTATCCGCTCATGTGCGCCGTATCGCGCAAGCGCTTTGTGGGCGCTGTCTCGGGCGTGACCGAGGCCGCCGAGCGCGATGCCGCTACGTTTGGCGTGTGCCTGGGCGCCATCCAGGCCGGTGCCAACATCGTGCGCGTGCACGAAGCCGCGGGTTTTGCGCAGTTCCTGAACGGCTACTGGGCGGTTGCCAAGCCGCAGCCGCGCCGCGCGTTTGTGGCCGTGGGCTCCAACCTGGGGCACCGCTGTGACAACATCCGCGCCGCACGCGACATGATCGCCGAGATTCCACTCACCTGCGTGTCCAACTCCTCCAAGATCTACGAGAGCGAGCCGGCCTACGAGATGCGCCAGGACGCGTTTGCCAACGCCGTCATCGAGATTAAGACCGAGCTGGCGCCGTTGGTGCTGCTCGACGAGCTCATGAAGATCGAGGCCGAGCTGGGCCGCGACCGTTCCAAAAAGGCCAAGGCCAACGGTCCGCGCACCATCGACCTGGATCTGCTGTGGATGGACGGCGAGACCCACGGCGGCAAAAAGCTGCGCCTGCCGCATCCGCTGATCGGCGAGCGCGACTTTGTGCTGGTGCCGCTCGAGGATCTGATGCACGATCCGGCGCGGTTCTTCCGCTACAACGGCGTCGAGGTCAAGGAGCCCGAGGACCGCGTGGGCCATATCGTGGGCGAATTGGGGCGCATGTAGATGATCGAGATGAATGCTGTTGCCGCTGGTACCGAGCTCGACGCGGCGCGTGACGCGGGCCGCGAGGGCGTGTCCGCGGGCTGGTGCGCGTGGAGCGCGGGCGATGCTTCGCTGACGTTTTCGCTGGTTGTGCGCCCCGATGTGAATATGCACGCCTTCCACGGCCTGCCGTTTGTGACGGCGATGGGCATGATGGACGCGCTCGTGGGCACGGCGTCGACGCCGGGCCTGGGCCTTGCCGGCAAGGTGGGTATCCAGTGGCCGAGCGATATCGTGTGCGGTGCGCCTGCGTTTGAGACGTCGCTCGCGCGTGTTACCGTGAACGGCGGTGCCGGTGCTGCGGGCATGTTTGCCGCGGTGACGGTTGATATTGAGCGTGCGGCGCTGGGTGAGCTTAGCGTGGATATGGCAGATGAGGCGCTGATCGAGGCATTGGCCGCCGCCGTGCTGGTCCGCGTGGATACCTGGGCTGCCGTCGCGAACACGCCGCAGGGCGCCGCAGGCCCGCTGGCTCCGGTGCTGGGCGAGTACTTTGACATGGTGCCACTGCTGGGTCGTCAGGTCGCGGCGGTGTCGCCCAACGGTTTGCCGCTTGCGGTCGGTGTGTTTGCGGGCCTGGACATCTGGGGTCGCGCGACCATCAAGACCGATGCCGGCGAGCAGGAGTTTCCGCCCGAGGCCGTACGGATTCGCGGACTGTAACGCGAGGCGCCCGCGCTCAAAGATAGCGATGACAACAAGACCCTCCTCGGCTGTGCCGGGGAGGGTCTTGTTGTCTGGGGAATGGGTTGTCAGCACCCTATTCCTCAAAACTGAAAATCTTTCGATTTTGAGGAATAGAATTAAGCCAGCTCTGCCTTTAACGAGGTATATTCGTTGCAGAGTCTATTCCTCAAAACTGAATAATTTTCGTTTTTGAGGAATGGCGATAGAAGACCGCAGGGAGGCACCAATGAAACTCATCAATAGAACGTCATATATGGACACGTTGACGAGCCTTATTGGCGTACCGGACATCAAGGTCATAACGGGCATTCGCCGTAGCGGTAAGTCAAAATTGCTCGAGGCCCTCCGCGATTACGTGGAGGCAAATCTGTCCAATTCGAATGTCATCCATATCAATTACAACCTCGACGAGTTCGAGGGCCTGCTCGAATATCATGCCCTGCTCGCCTATGTGAAAGAGCATCGAGTGTCCGACAAGCAAAACTTCCTGCTTATCGACGAGGTTCAGATGTGCGACGGCTTTGAACGCGCGATCAACAGCCTCCATGCATCCGAGCAGTACGACATCTTCATCACCGGATCGAACGCCTTTTTGCTGTCGAGCGATCTGTCGACGCTCTTTACGGGGCGCACGTTCGAGATCGAGGTTTTCCCATTCTCGTTTGAGGAGTATCGCTTCTATAGTGACGAGGGCGAGGTCGATCGCGACTTCGATGAGTACGCGAGAACCGGCGGTATGTCCGGCTCTTACCCTTATCCACTGCAGGAGCAGCGCTACCAATATCTCTCCAATGTCTTCAAAACGCTCATCGTGAGGGATATCGTGCAGCGGCATAACGTGAGAAACGAATCGGCACTGCTGCGCATTGCCGATTACATGATGGACAACGTCTCCAACATAACGTCGGCACGCAACATTACAGATGTTTTGAATGCGGATGGGCTAAAGATTACGAACAAGACGGTCGGCACGTACATGGGGTACCTGTGCGATGCGTTTGCCTTCTATAAAGTTCGTCGGTACGACATTCGCGGCAAAAAATACCTTAAGAGCGGCGAGAAGTATTACCTGGCAGACCACGCGTTCAAATACGCACTGCTTGGTATACGTGATATGGATTGGGGACGCGTATACGAGAACATGGTGGCCATCGAGCTGCTGCGCCGCGGATACGAGGTATACGTCGGTGTGCTCTATAAAAAGGAAATAGACTTTGTAGCAATCAAGCGAAGCGAGAAGCTCTACATTCAGGTGAGCGACGACATCAGCTCGGATAAGACGTTTGAACGCGAGATTTCGCCACTGCTGAGCATTGGCGATGCGTATCCCAAGATGATTCTTGCCCGCACGCATCACGAGGCCACGGATCGCGATGGGGTGCAGATCGTGGACCTGGCGAGGTGGTTGTGCGGCGAGGCGTAGCGTGCTTCGAGCCTATTCCTCAAAACTGAAAATTTTTCGTTTTTGAGGAATAGGAAAGCTTTGAGCCTCTTAGAAAACCGTTGGGTTGCCTTTCCGGTGCAGATTTGTGTCCGCGCCGTGAGAAATAATAGTTTGTGTCCTAACGATGGGAGCGGACTATGACTAACGAAGCGAATCCGGCAAGCCTGCAGGCATGGAGAGTTGCAAAATCCCTTTCCGAGAAAGTACTCGCTCAAGACAAGAACGGGGTATGGTCTCCTGCGTGCGTCGCGAGCCTGCTGACGATTGTGCGAAAGGGCGCCTCGGGCGCCACACGTCGGGAGCTCGACATGCTCCTGGGCGATGGCGACATGTTTGGCGAGCGTGATCCCTTTGGTATCGAGCGGGAGCGGAACTGGGGTTATGACGGTTATGATGCGAACTCGGCAACGGCAGCTTGGCTCTCCAAGTCCGCGAGCCCATCGGAGGCGTTTCTGCGCGAGTGCGACAAATGCGACGTGCATGTGTCAGTCGATGACTTGGCCGATCCGCGCGTTAGCCAACGGGTGACCGATTGGATAGCCGAACAAACTCACGGCCTGCTGTCGCCAGACATCGAGCTATCACCAGTGGCTCTTGCCTGTCTTGTGAGCGCGCTTTACATGAAGGATGCATGGGCGGATCCGTTTGACGGCGAATCGACCAAAGTCGAGACCTTCCATGCAAAGGACGGCGATGTTCAAGCAGCGTTTATGCGCGGCAAGCGCGATTGTGCGGTAATTGTCGAGAACGGCAGCGTTGCCTTCTTGTTGCCCCTCAGCTCCGATGCTGGCATGTGTTTTGTTCTTCCGAGCGGCGAGGATGATCATACTGATGACGCGCTTGGGCTATTCGAGCGTCTGTCCCAAGGCGAGGGAGAATGGGAGCCCGTCAACCTGGGGATTCCTCGTTTTGAATGTGAGTCGACGCTCTCGGACGTCTGCTCGCTGCTAAAGGCCGCTGGCGTCTCTACGGCAACTGCGATGGAGCTTGCACCCATGGTGGGGGTAGAGGGAACTCCAACGCAGATTGTCCATGGCGCGAAGTTTGCCGTCGATGAGAACGGCGTAGAGGCCGGCGCATACACGGCGATGGTCGCTGCCGCGGGCCTTCCGCCGGAAAAACCGCCAGAGCCGCGCAAGATAACGCTTGACAGGCCTTTCTATGCAGCGCTCGTGTCTCGCACCGGCGTAGCGCTCTTTGTGGCAAGCGTCGTGCTGCCGTCGATGGACGTGCAAGAAAGGTGAGGTTGAGGTTTGCGAAGGGGGCTGCTATGCCAAGGGTTGCCAACGTACTCTTTCCAGCTGACTATTTTGAAAAGATAGCTCCAGATGGGTCGATGCGCATCGAATATGAGTCTGCGTGTGCTGAGGGGCGTCTTGACGTGGGGCTTTTCGATCTGGAACTGTTCGAGGAACGTGGAGAGCTTGCGCTCGATCGCCCTTTTCTTGATGAAGCGTTGCCGTTGGTGTATCGAGGTTGGATGATGAAGCCAGACCGATACGGGGCTTTCTTTACCGCTTTGAGGGAGAAAGGGCTCTGCCCTCTGACATCGCCGGACGCATACGAGGAGTTCCACATGTTCCCGCTTGCTTACATGCGGAACGATGCCTTGAAGGTCCATGCTCCGCGGCTCGTTGCTTTTCTAGGCCATCGGGCTGATGCGGGGGTAATCAACCGCATGTTCACGGAGTTTATGGTCAAGGACTATGTAAAGTCGGTCAAAGGGACGAGGTTTCCCGTTAGCTTTCACACCCCCGTGAGCCAGGAGCGCATGGACGGGATTGTTAAAGAGTTCGTCAGGCTCCGCGGGGATCTTTTCACGGTCGGTATTGTCTGCAAAGAGTACGTTGATCTGGCCCGCTACGGTGGTGCAACGAATGAATGGAGAGCTTTCTATCTCGACGGGAATCTCCTCAACGTATGCCGGAATTCAAATCAGCCGACCAATGTTGCGAAGCCGCCCGAGGAGCTTGTACTGGCGTGCTCAAATCTTGGGAGCCCCTACTACACCGTGGACTTTGCGGAGCGAGCGGATGGAACCTGGATTGTGGTGGAGACCGGCGACGGGCAGGTGTCGGGCCTCGCTGCGGCGCAGGATCCGTTTATCTACTATCAAGTGCTTGCGGATGCCCTCGAAAGGCGGGATGCGGACGGAGGCCGTGCTTGTGCGTCTGGCATTCGGGCCTAGTGCAACACTACGCCGCGTTTGCCGAGGGGCGGCGTCGCGATACGAAAGCGACGCTGTCGCATTTGTGTCGGTCTTTCTGTTTTGATGAAACGTAGTCCCTTGATCTGGCTCACGGAGAGGTTGGAGAACTAGAGTCACCTAGTTCGTGCGTCAGAGAAACTGAGGGGATAAGGCAGTGTTCACGCTTGGCTCCGGTCCCTGCCCTATCCCAGCTTCTGCATGCGGCGATAGATTTCGCAGATACCCTTGATGGTGAGCTGTCCGTCGACCACGTCGAAGGCATCGGTCGAATCGGCGACGATGCCAGCGAGACCGCCTGTGGCGATAACGGTGGCGTCCTCGCGTCCCAGCTCACGCTTCATGCGCGCGACCAGGCCTTCGGCCATGGCGGCGGCGCCCATCACGGCGCCGACCTTGATGCACTCCTCGGTGTCGCGGCCGATGGCGTGCTCGGGCGTCTCGAGCGGCACGCTGGCGAGCTTGGCGGCGCGGGCGGCAAGCGCGTCCATGGAGATGCGGATGCCCGGCGCGATCGCTCCGCCAATGTAATAACCGTCCTCATCAATGACGTCGATATTGGTCGCGGTGCCAAAGTCCACCACGATCGCCGGCGCGCCGTAGAAGGTCTCGGCCGCAACGGCGTTGGCGATGCGGTCGGCTCCTACGGCCTGGGGGCGTGCCGTACGCAGCTTGGTCACGGCGGCCGTCTGCGGCCCGATGACGATGGCGTCCGCCGCGATGCGGTCGGCCACGGTGTGCCACTCGCGCGAGAGCTGCGGCACCACGCCGGCGAAGGCAATCGCGTCGACCGTGTCGAGCGACAGGCCGTACATCTTAAAGAAACCCATCAGGCGCACGTGGATTTCGTCGGCGGTATAGGTGCGGTCGGTGGGCATGCGCCACGACCGCACCAGCTCGGCGCCGTCGAACAGGCCCATGGCCGTCTGCGTGTTTCCCATATCGATAGCGAGCAGCATGTCTACTCCCGGTGTTGGCGTAAAAGGACGCGCACCATTGTATACGCGACGCCGGCGCCGCTGTGCCGCGATTCGCCAATGTCGATTGCCGGGCCTGCGCTCAGCTGAACCGTGTAGGGTTGCCCGCCATTACCTCCTGCCAGACTGTCAGCGACGAAGCGGGCGGTCCAAGCCCGCGGGGAGCAGACCCTGGACGCGGCGCCGGACGAACCAGAGCCCGCCGCGTCCGGCTGGTGCAGACAAGAAGGAGCAGACATGTTGATTCACTACGAAGCGAGCGTGGCGGGCATTAGGCACGAGATTCAGGGGCGTGGCAATCAGGACTACTGTTGCATGCGAACCGTCGAATTGTCCTGTGCGGCGGGCGAGACGCCGCCGACCAACCCGGAGGACGGCACGACGGGCGGCACGACGCATCGTCAGGCGATCGTCGCCGCGGTGGCGGATGGGCGGTCGTCTATGATTTTGAGCGCCGAAGGCGCCCGTCTTGCCAGCGAGGCCGCCGTCGATGCTGCGGCCGAGACATATCGTCGAGGGGAGTTGGTGCCCGGCGACGCCTCTGCTCTTAAGGGCGTCTTTGAGCAGGCACTTCGTGCGGTTGCGAATGCGGCCATCGATCAGCCTGCCGCCGACATCACTTCGTTTGCCTGCACACTTTGCCTGGTGGTATGGGATGGCGCGTGCGTCTGGTATGGCAACGCCGGAGATTCCGGTGCAATTGGCGTGGACCCTGTGGGCGATCCGTTTGTCCTGACGCATATGCATCGCGGTCCGTTGTCGTGCCAACCTTTTCCGCTGCACGATTCCTATCATTGGGAGTTTGGCTACGCGGCGGGCGCAGAAAGCGTGCTCATGGCGACCGACGGTATGCTTGAGCAGCTTGCGACGTGGGGTGCCGGTTCCCATGGCGTACCGAAGACGTACAATCGCGAGATGATCGGCTTGTTCACGAACCGGAATATCGATATGGACGACATGCCGGCGCTGTGTCTTGCCGCGGCTAAACACTTACGCGCATTGCCCACGGCAAGCACAGATGAAGATAAGACGCTGGTGGCGCTGCTTAACACCGAGAGGATTATGCTGAGCGATTTTCGCCACGGCATCGTGGAGGACGTGACGGCCGAGCGTCTCGCCGCGATGGGAACATCCTTTGCGGGCGAGGACGACGATCGAAAGGTCGTGTTGCCGTGGAGCGATGAGCTGCGTATGCGCGCCGGCGATGTGGCAAATGACGTTGGCGGCGACTTTACAGTAGAGCTGGAATATCAGCTCATGTGCGGTATGTCGCTCGACCGCGCGTTTGAGCTGGCGTCGGCCGCCGCCCGTGAGCGTGCCGAGAGGTATCGCGTGTTTGAGTACTGTGTAGCCGATGGGCCCGAAGACTGTGACGCGGCCATATTGTCCGACGACGAGGTGCCGTTTGACTAGATGGCCTAGGAGCGTCGCGGACCCTGGACTCTTCGCGCCAGGGATGCTCAAGATATGAAGGAATTATGCTCTACGAGATTTTCCTTGCCGTTTACCGAACTCCCGCGTAATATTCTTTCTTGCGCACACGGTGCGTCCAGACATTGCGGGGTGGAGCAGTCTGGTAGCTCGCCGGGCTCATAACCCGGAGGTCGTAGGTTCAAATCCTGCCCCCGCGACCAAGAACTTGTAGCTCGTCGGCTTAGCCGGCGGGCTTTTTTGCTATCCGGGGACCATGCTTTCGGCCCCGTCCTCAGCCAACCAAATCAAAATCTCAATCTGTAACACCTAGACTCGATTTGAGCGGGTATCTGTTACAGATTGAGACGTTAGGGCAGAGTGGCTCCCGTCTGTCTTGATCTGTAACAGCTGGGACCCAAAAGTAGGTCTAGATGTTACAGATTGAGATCTTCCGGAAAGGCCGAGGGTAGCAAACTTGGGACGCGGCTGACGTTGGAGAGGGATCGGTGCGAGTCACCGCGGTTACATCGACGTGCGATACGGGGGAGTTCCTGCCGAGGATGGCGGGGTAATCGACCGGGTGAGACCGGCCCGTCGGTTTGTCCACACGTCCTTCTCCGAGCGCACTGGCCCGTTGGGGGAGGGCGTTGGTCTAAACTATCGATTAGAGTATTGCGCGGAGGCGCTCATGCAGCAACTTATCGCGACGAACGATATATCCCTGTTCTCCACCCTTGAATATCAAATTCATCCGTCGTAAATCTCGGAGCTCATTGAACGGCTTTAGTGAGGTCGCCGTGCGTGACGCGACGTGCAAGGTCGAGAACATGCCGCTCGATAGCCTGTGCCGTCTCCTCGAAAGTGGTCTCGCCCAAGCCGGTGGGGTCGGCGAGCCCCCAGTCCTCCCGGTGGACGCACGGCAGCACCGGGCAGCGCACGCCGCAGCCCATTGTCACCACGATATCGACCGGCCCGAGCTCGGAGAGCGCCTTGGGGCGAAGCTTCGCACCGTCGATGCCATACAGGTCCTGCAGAGCTCGCAGGGCGCCGGTGTTCACCGCCGCGACCGGGTCGGTTCCCGCAGAGCACGGGTCGATGACGTCACTGGCAATTTCGTGGGCGATAGCCTCCGCCATCTGGCTCCGGCAAGCGTTGTGCGTGCAGACGAACGCTACCCTCGTCCGCCGTGCGCGTTCTTTGTCCATCGATACTCCAGCCTTCTCAGTTGATTTTTATTGTCTGGGTCACCAAAAAGTGCTTGACATGCCGCTTGGTGCGCCTATGATTCATATCAAGATATTTTAATGTATTGGAGGCACGATGGAGACGGAAAAGATCGCGCGCATCTTCAAGGCACTGTGCGACCCGAAGCGCGTGACCGTGCTCGAGGCGCTGCGAGAGGGAGAGCTGTGCGCCTGTGAGCTGCAGAAGCGGCTCGGCTGCACCCAGTCCGGCCTCTCCTATCACATGAAGATCCTCTGTGACTCCGGTCTTGTAACGTCTTGGCAGGAGGGCAAGTGGACGCACTACGCCATTAGCCCGGCGGGGCGCGCCCGCGCGCTGGAGGCGCTCGACGAGGCGACCGCGCCGCGCCCGCGCGCCCGCGAGAAGAAGTGCTGCCCGTAGTGCCGCGACGGGCGCCTCGGCGCCCTTTTTTCGACGCTTACCCATCAATTTTTCTTGATATAACAACGAATCGGAGGAACCCATGGGAATCTGGGACTTCATACAGCAGCAGTTCCTCGGCATGCGGTGGCTGAGCGACCTCGTAACCGCCGGACTCACGGCGACGGGGCTCGACGTCAGCGGTCGGGTCGGCGGCAGCCTGCAGTTCTTCATCTACGACACCCTTAAGATCACCATCTTGCTTTGCGTGCTCATCTTCGGCATTTCCTACATCCAGAGCTACTTCCCGCCCGAGCGAAGCCGCAGGATCCTCGGGCGCTTTCACGGCATCGGCGCGAGCACCGTGGCGGCGCTGCTCGGCACGGTGACGCCCTTCTGCTCGTGCTCGTCGGTGCCCATCTTCCTCGGCTTCACGAGCGCCGGGCTCCCGCTCGGCACCACCTTCGCGTTCCTCATCTCGTCGCCGATGGTCGACCTCGCGAGTCTCATGCTGCTCATGAGCATCTTCGGGGCGCAGGTCGCCGTGCTCTACGCGGTCTTCGGCCTCGTCGTCGCCATCGTGGGCGGCGCAATCATCGACCGCATGCACCTCGAGGACCAGGTGCGCATCACCGTCTCGGGGGCCGTCGCCGCCGAGGAGGGGCAGGAGCTCTCCCAGCGCGACCGGCTCACTTTCGCCGCCGGCGAGATGCGCTCCACCTTCAAGAAGGTCTTCCCGTACATCCTCATCGGCGTGGGCGTCGGCGCCCTTATTCACAACTGGATTCCCGCCGGCCTCGTGCAGCGCGTACTCGGCGGAGACAACCCGTTCGGCGTACTGCTCGCGACGGTCGTGGCCGCCCCCATCTACGCCGACATCTTCGGCACCATCCCCATCGCCGAGGCGCTGCTCGCCAAGGGGGCTCTCCTTGGCACTACGCTCGCGTTCATGATGTCGGTCACCACGGTGAGCCTGCCGGAGTTCATCATGATCAGCAAGGCCATCAAGCCGAAGCTCTTCGCGGCGTTTCTCGGCATATGCCTCGCCGGCATCATCGCCGTCGGATATCTGTTCAACGCCATTTCACCCATGCTGGTATAGGCACCAGAGAGAGGAGACAGACTTGGGACTGTTTGGAAAGAAGAAGACGGAGCCCGAGACCTGCGGCTGCGGCGGCACGGCATGCGGGTGCGACACCGCCGGGCCTCAGGGCGTGCCGACGGGTGTCGTGGTCCTTGGCTCAGGCTGCTGCAACTGCGAGAAGCTCGAGGGCGCGGTGCGCACGGCGCTCACCGAGATGGGCTCCGCCGAGGAGGTCTCGCACATCTACGACATCGCCCAGATTGCCGCGCTCGGCGTCATGAGCACCCCGGCGCTCATGGTCGACGGCCGTGTCGTGTCGGCGGGGCGCGTGCTCACCACAGAGCAGGCGCGCGACGTCATCGTCAAGGCGCGAGGCGAGTGAGACGGTAAGCTTGCTGGTAGCGAATGACATATTCCGACCAGTCGAAACGGCGGCCCTGCTGCGGGGCCGCCGTTTTTTGCTTTCAAGACTTTAGTCTGCTGGGCGCGCAGCGGCCAGCTTTAAACCACCCGCTACGCGGGTGGAGACAAACGGCTTTA
>UQXP01000015.1 GCA_900545055.1 uncultured Collinsella sp. | reverse complement strand
CACGAAAGCTCGACCTCAAAGACACGCTCGTCATGCTCGCTTACGCGCGTGCGGCCGCACGAGATGCTACCGGCAAGACCGGTCTCGTTCATGAGCTCGACCGTCACGTGCTCCAGCAGGTGGCAGAGCTCGGTCTGACCCATGCAGTCCTGGAACTCGCGGCCGGAATCGCCCAGGCACAGGTGCTTGGCAATCGCGGGCACCAGGTAGTACACGCGCGCCGTGGCCTCGATGTCCTCCGAGGTCATGAGCGGCATGCCGGGGTTCACCAGCACATGCGCGCAGATCTTGTCCTCACTGACGGTGACCTTAAGGATGTTGAACAGGCCTGCCATAACTCTCCCCTACTCTTCCTTGCCCTACTCGTCGCCGTCGTGCGGATTCGCGGAACCCGCACCCGACGTCGTCGGCTCGTCTACCGAAGACTCGGAATCCTTCTTATCGGTTTCGGCCGGAGCAATCACGCGAATGAGCGAGATGCGCTGGCCACGCATCGACTGCACTTTAAACTTGTACCCCGCGACCTCAAACACCTCTCCGATGTCGGGCACCGAGTCACAAAGCTCCAAGATCCAGCCGGCGATGGTCTCATAATCATCGCTTTCCTCGAGCGGCCAACCAAGCTCAATCGCGTCATCGCACGAAAAACGCCCATCAACGAGCCACTCGCGGCGCGAAAGGCGCGTGAGATACTTGTTGTCGGGGTCGAACTCGTCCTCGATCTCGCCGACGATCTCCTCGACGATGTCCTCGATGGTGATGATGCCGGCCGTGCCGCCGTACTCGTCCACGACCACCACGATCTGGTCGTGCGAGGTCTGCATCTCGGACAGCAGCGGCAGGATGTCCTTGGTGTCGGGCACAAAGGTGGCGTCGCGCAGGTAATCGGCGATGGGCTGGTCGCCCTTACCGTCGAGCGCGGGCTGAATCAGGTCCTTGATGTGCGCGATGCCCGCGACGTTGTCGGGATCCTCGTGATAGACGGGGATGCGGCTAAAGCCGGTCTGGCGCATGGTGGACAGCACGTCGGCGACCGTCTCGTCGTCCTCGCACATGGTGGTGTCCACGCGCGGCACCATGACCTCGCGGGCAACGGTGTCGCCTAGGTCGAAGATCTCGTGGATCATGCGCTTTTCCTCGTCGAGCAGGTCGTCCTGCTCCGAGACCATGTACTTGATCTCTTCTTCCGAGACGTTCTGGCGGTCGTCGGCACTCTTGATGCGCAGGATGCGGGCCAGGCCATCGGAGCAAGCGCCAGTCAGCCACACGAGCGGACGGGCGATCTTCTGGAACACGGAAAGCGGGCCCACGACCTGCTTGGACACGCCCTCGGCATTGGCCAGGCCGATGCGCTTGGGGACGAGCTCGCCGATCACGATGGATACGAAGGCGACCGCGACGGTGATGATGACCGGCGCCAGGCCGCGCGCGATGGCGGAGAGCGGCGCGATGCCAAAGCTCATGAGCCACGTGGCGAGCGGGTCGGACAGACTCGTCGAGGCGACGGCGGACGAGGCGAAGCCCACGAGCGTAATGGCAACCTGGATGGTGGCGAGCAGCTGGTCGGAGTCGGCAGCCAGCTTAATGGCACGCTCGGCGCGCTTGTCGCCTTCCTCGGCCTCGTGCTCCAGCACGGCGCGCTTGGCCGTGGTGAGCGCCATCTCGGACATAGAGAAGTAGCCGTTGATAAGCGTTAAAACGAGGGTGGTGATAAGGGAGATGGTTATGTCCATCGGGAGTTTCTCGAACCTCCAAGATTCGGGACGTCGGATTAAAACGTTGACGGCGGATACGGCAATTGCACCGGCGCCCAAACAAGGACGCGAGCGCGCAGGCGTGGTCGCTAGATTACGAAGAGGACCACCGCCATGAACTGGAAGATACTGCCGGCGAGCACCCACAGGTGGAACACGCTGTGCAGGTAGCGCACGTTTTTGGCGATATAGAACGGCACGCCCGCGGTGTAGCACACGCCGCCGACGGCGAGCAGGGCAAGTGCCACGGGGTTGAGCAGCGACACGAGCTCGGGCAGCTTAAAGACGACGAGCCAGCCCATCAGCAGGTAGACCAGGCCGCTTACCCAGTGCGGTTGACGCTCGCGCATAAAGCACTCGAGGACGATGCCGATAATGGCGATGGCCCATACGGCAAAGAACAGCGCAGGGCCGCCGTCGTTTGCGAGCGTGATAAGGCAAAACGGCGTATAGCTGCCCGCAATGAGCAGGTAGATGCAGCTGTGGTCGATGATGCGAAACACGCGCTTGGCGCGCGCGGGCTGAATCGCGTGGTAGAGCGTAGAGGCTAGGTATTCGAGGATAATGCTGACACCATAGACAATCGCCGCGGCCATGTGGGCCGGGCCTCCGCCGCGCAAGGCAGCGAATACGATCAGGAGCACCAGGCCCGCGATACCCAGCAGGCAGCCGACACCATGGGTGACGGAGTTCATGATCTCCTCACCCACCGTGTAGTGCGGAACGGCCGCGGTCTTGGGTCGCGGCTTAGAACTGTCGCTCGAATCGGACATGCCGGTTACATCCTCCAACGTAAAGAGTTCTCAACACTATATCAAAGCGTCTAGATGCGTGCGAAATTTGCACCATATGTGACCCTTTGTTTACCCATTCTTTGCTTGTTGACGCATCAACGGCAAACGCCCATAATGCGCTTGCATTAAATGTTGATGTATTAACATCTTATAGGAGAATACCGCATGGCTCAAAACGCACGTTCCCATCGAAAGCTCAAGATAGCCGGCATCGTTGCACTGGTGGTTGTCGTTGCGCTGCTCGGATTTGCCGGCAACTTTTTGTTTGACTTCGCGCTGAATCCCCGCGCGCCATACACCATGAAGATGATGCAGGATAGCAAGAACGACAAAGAAGGTGAGCAGCCGGATGCCGAGGATACCGAGGCGCGGGCATGGTTTAAAGAGAATCGCGAGAGCAGCAACCTCACCGCGGACGACGGGACCGAGCTTGCCGCCTGGTATTTTGCTGCGTCGGAGAGCGCACACGACTACGCCGTCTGCCTGCATGGATATACCAACGAGCCCATCGGCATGGCTCGATACGTCAAGCGATTCCACGACCGCGGCATGAACGTACTCGCACCCGCCGCCCGCGCCCACGAGCGCTCCGGCGGCGACTATATCGGCATGGGCTGGCCCGAGCGCCTCGATGTCGTTGCATGGATTGGACGGATCGTTGCAGCCGACCCCGAGGCGCGCATTCTTGTCTTTGGCGAGTCGATGGGTGCGGCAACCGCCATGAACGTCGCGGGGGAATCTCTGCCCGCAAACGTGAAATGCATTATCGAGGACTGTGGTTATACGAGTGTTTGGGACGAGTTTTCTCTGCAGCTCAAGGACGTGTTCGGCCTGCCCAGCTTTCCCTTGCTCGATGTAGCAAACTTGGTGTGCAACGTGCGCGCGGGCTACGACTTTCATAAGGCGAGCAGTGTGGAGCAACTCAAACACGCGACAGTTCCCATGCTGTTTATCCACGGCGGCCAGGACACCTTTGTGCCGTACAGCATGCTCGACCAAAACTACGACGCGTGCGCCAGCAAGGTCAAGCAAAAGCTCACTATCCATGGCGCCACCCACGCCAAGAGTGCGCAAGTTGACCTCGAGCTCTACTGGAATACGGTCGATGACTTCCTCGACAAGAATTTTTAGGCAAAAAGCAACGTCTGGGGTTTGTTGCCAAAAATCGGTTTGTAGTCGGCGGTATTCGATTTTTCACCGCACTTCTGAAAAGCCGCCCGCAAGCGTTGTGCTCGTGGGCGGCTTTTGCTCAACTTACGCTACAAAAACGCTTGATTTGTCCAATAGTTAGACGCTACTTGACCTCGATGAGCTCATACTCGCTCGTGCCCAGGCCGATCTTCTCGGCATGCGCGATGCACGCGCGCCAGTCGGTGTCGGGATGCGTGATGCAGAAGGGGTCCTTGGCCTGCTCGCCCTCCAGATGCTCGTGGTTATGCTCCATCTTGGCCGCGCTGTCGGTGAGCTCGGTGTTGGGCAGCGGCTCGGATGCCATGACAGCATCGGCGCAGGCCTGGTCGATGGCGACCGGGTCGAAGCTCGCGAACATGCCGATATCGTTGACGATAGGCGTGTCGTTTTCGGGATGGCAATCGCAGTTGGGGCTGATATCCATGGCAAGCGAGATGTGGAAGCTCGGGCGGCCGTCGACAACGGCCTTCGTATACTCGGCGATCTTGCAGTTGAGCACGTCGGCCGCGGCGTCATAGCCGGGCTTGATGCAGTCCTGGTTGCATGCCGCAATGCAGCGTCCGCAGCCCACGCAGCGATCGTGGTCGATAGCGGCCACGTGCACCGTGCGAGTAGCGCCGCTGGCAAGCTCGCGCTCGCGGGTGTCGTTGAACGAGACGGCGTTGTGCGCGCAGATCTTTTCGCAGGCACGGCAGCCAACGCAGTGCTCGGTCGAGACGTTCGGCTTGCCGGCGGCATGCTGCTCCATCTTGCCGGCACGGCTGCCGCCTCCCATACCCAGGTTCTTCATGGCGCCGCCAAAGCCGGCCTGCTCATGGCCCTTAAAGTGGGTGAGGCTAATCACGATATCGGCATCCATGAGCGCCTGACCGATCTTAGCCTCGTGCACGTACTCGCCGCCCTCGACCGGGACAAGCGCCTCGTCAGTGCCCTTGAGGCCGTCGGCGATGATGATCTGGCAACCCGTGGCATACGGGGTAAAGCCGTTCTGGTAGGCGGTGTCGATGTGCTCGAGCGCGTTTTTGCGGCTACCGACATAGAGCGTGTTGCAGTCAGTGAGGAAGGGCTTGCCGCCCAGCTCCTTCACCACGTCCGCGACGGCGCGGGCGTAGTTGGGGCGCAAAAAGCTCAGGTTGCCCAGCTCACCAAAGTGAATCTTGATGGCGACGAACTTGTTCTCAAAGTCGATCTGCTCAATACCGGCGCGACGGATGAGGCGCTTGAGCTTGTCGAGCTGGCTCTCGCGAGCATGCGTGCGCAGGTTGGTGAAGTACACCTTGGCGGGTGCTGCGGGTGCAGTTGCGGTCATAGATATATCCCCTCGGTCTATATGGCGTTACAGACATAGAGGATGGTACCAGTTAAAGCAGAGTTAAAGTCAAGTACGGCATCTAGTCATTGGGGACAGACTTAAATGACTACTCTTGCACTCATTGGGGACAGACTTAAATGAGTGCTTGCCGCCCGGCCGGCGAGCCGGCAATCCGGCAAAGACTGTCCCCAACGACTAGTCGTTTAAGAACGTCCCCAATTGCTACTCTTGCACCTTGAGGGCTTCGGCCAGGCCGACGCGCTTGATAGAGCGCGTGTGTAGCAGCGCCACGACCAGGTAGGTCGCAAAGCCAATGCCGACGCATGCAGCCATGGACCAAGCGGGCACGTAGATCTCGATATTACCGTTGTAGGCGAGCAGCATCGAGCGGAAGATGGCCGTGAGCGAGCCAGTAATGACCGGCAGGCTCAGCACGAGCGACGCCGCCACGCACAGCGTGATCGAGCGGATGTACAGATGCGAGATCTCACTATCGCGATAGCCAAAGACTTTCATGTAGCTGATCGAACGGGCGCTGTGGTCGATCACCGCTTTGGTCAGCAGGTACATAAACAGCAGGAAGATAAACACCGCGAGCCCGATCATCATTCCGATCATTTTGCTCATCATGCCGATGAACTGGTCACCCACGGCGCGCATGTCGTCGGGCGTGGTGTCGCCGGCAAAGTAGCGCGCGTCGAGGTCGAGCTTCTCGTCGCTCACATAGCCGTTAAAGTAGGCGGCATCGTTGTCGAACAGCTCGTTAAAGTCATCGATACTCATATAGATATTCATGTCCGACTTGGAGCCCCAGGCACAGTCCTTGCCCGCGTACTCAAAGGAATAATGCTCACCCTCGTACTTGTCGCTGAGCGTGACCTTCTGGCCCTCGCTCCAGCCAAACTTATCGAGCAGACCGCCGCCAAAGACGACGCGGCCATCGCCGATGTTGAGGCCCTTCCAGTAGCGCGAATCGGACGAGATGCCGTAGACAGAAATCGTCTCCTCGCCATTGCCGTCGCCACGGTCGTACTGCAGCTGGTGAACGGCGTATTTCTCGGCCCGCGCGATTGCGCCAGCGCCGTTGTCGGTCGTATTGACCGGGTGGATATCGTCGTTGTCAGTGTCGATCTTAGAGGCCTTGTCGATCAGGCCGATGGCCTCGTCGCGGTTGCAGCCGAGGGCAGCGGCAAGGTCATCGAGGCGCGCGTAGAGCGCATCCTTCTTGTCCTGGACCTTGGCAAGCGCATCCCGCGCTGCGGTCAGGCTCTCGGCAGACGGAGATGCGGTCGCGGCATCGGCTGCCGCCTGCGCCGCATCGGCCGCGTCGTCAAGCTCGTCATCCGCATCCTGGGCGGCAGAAAGCAGCGCGCCGTCAACCGACTGCAAGCGCTCGAGTGCCGACCACTGCTCGCGCTCCTCGGCAGTGCCCTCGAGCTCCAGCGGCGCCTTGAGTGTGTACTGATGCTCGGCGACCAGGCTCGTCTCGAGGTTGTCCGCATAGTGCGTCATCGTGGGCAGGATCGCCAGGCCAAAGAGCAAAAGCAGCGACCCAAACGCGATGCCCACGAAGAGCGTGGCGAAGTTGCCCAGGTTGCGCAGGAAAACGCGCAGGCGGAAGCGGGAAACAAAGCCCATGCGCTCCGGCAGCTGCAGGCCACGCTTGGTACCCGATTTGCCGCTCGCCTCGTGGCGAAGGAACTCCAGCGGCGTCTTGCCCATTTTGCGGAGCAGGCCCACCAGCGTGATGAGAATGAGCGCGGCGGCGGGGACCACGGCGCACTTCACAAAGATCTCCCAGCTCCAGTACACCTGGAAGGGCGGCAGACTGTACGAGCCGTAGTAGAGACCGCGCATGGGCTCGGTAAAGAACACAACGCCGAGTGCGGTGCCCAAAAGCGCCGCGGCCACGCCCACGATGGCGGGAAGTGCCAGGTAGTGCAGCACGATCTCGCGACGGCGATAGCCGCTGGCGAGCAGCGTGCCGATGATGGCGCTCTCCTCCTCGATGGTGGCGTCGGTGAGCACCACAAAGACAAACGCCATGATCACGATGATGATGTCGAGCAACGTCATCCACATCATGGAGTCGCCGTCCACGTCGTCGCGCGCATAGCCAATGCCCTGATTGGAATCGGCATCGATCAGATCGTCCACGCGCGCATCGGCATCGGTCAGCGCCTCGACCATATCCTGCTCCGCATCGATGCGATCCGCGGTGGGGAGGTCGCGATCGGTAAAGGTAAAGGAGTAGGTGTAGGCAGGCGCGCCGCCGGCGTCCTCAAGCGCGGCAAAACCGGCGTCGGTGACCTCGGCGACACCATACGTGATGGTGTTCACCGTAAAGTCCGAATTGTCGAGGAACAACGCCTGGCTATCGGGCTGCGTCATGATGCCGCAGATGGTGTAGGTGCGCCCCTCGAGCTCGACCTTATCGCCGATGGCGAGGTCGTTATTGGTGGCAAAGACGCGGTCGATAGCCACCTCGTTGTCCGCCTTTGGCTGCTTGCCTTCGCAGCAGGACGCAATGTCGACCTTGGTGCGATGCGCGTAGGTGCGCAGGGTGCGCTTGGTGCCATCGTCGCCGGACGCCTTTTTGATGATGGCGTCGATAGAGAAGTTCTTGCAGAGCGTAACGCCGCCGACGTCCTCAGCCGCGTCTTCGGCAGCCTTGAGCTGGTCTTTGGTGGCCTCGAAGGAGGTAGTTACGCGGCCGTCCTCAATCGTGTAGTCTTCGCGCATGTCATCAATGAGGCAGCCGATGGAATGCGCCGCGAGCAAAAAGCCCGAGGTAAGGGCGATGCTTCCGCACATAAGCAAAAAGATGCCCAGGTACTTGCCGATATTGCGGCGCAGCTCGCGCGGGAGACGCTTTGCGAGAGGTGTCATGGCGTCGCCTACCAATCGAGATCGGCGGCCGCAACGGGCGACTCGTTGAGCTCGTCCTCGACGATGCGGCCGTCGCGCAGGCGCAGCACGCGATTTGCCATGCGCGCGATGGCGGCATTGTGGGTGACAATGATGATGGTGCAGCCGTAGGTGCGGTTGACATCCTCCATGAGCTGCAAGATTTCCTTGGACGTCTTGTAGTCAAGCGCGCCCGTGGGCTCGTCGCACAGCAGCAAGCCCGGGTTTTTGACGAGTGCACGGCCGATGGCGCAGCGCTGCTGCTGGCCGCCCGAGACCTGGCGTGGGAACTTGTTGCGGTGCTCGTAGAGGCCCAGCGAGCGCAGCAGATCGTCGACATTGAGCGGGTTTTTGGACAGGTGCGCCGTGACCTCGATGTTTTCCTTGATGGTAAGGTCGGGCACCAGGTTGTAGAACTGGAAGACAAAGCCCAGCTCGCGGCGTCGGTACTCGCCCAGATCGGCGGGCTTGAGCGCCGTGAGATCGCAGCCGTCCACCATGATGGAGCCGCCGTCGGCATCCTCCAAGCCGCCAATCAGGTTGAGAAAGGTCGACTTGCCCGAGCCCGAGGGCCCCAGCATGACGCAGATCTCGCCGCGGTTGATGGACGTGTCGATGCCGTCGAGCACCGTCAGGCGCGCATCGCCGTCGCCGTAGTGTTTCTTGAGTCCGTTGACCTGGACGTAGGCACGCTTTGTCGCCATGCTATCCCCCGTTGTTAGCCTTCTGCTACTTTTCTAAGGTAATAGTAAACCCAGGTGAACTATTTTTAAGCGACGGGCGCAATTTTTTCCAACCTACTCATTGGGGACAGACTTAAATGAGTGAAATCGCTCATTTAAGTCTGTCCCCAATGAGTGCCGGCAGGAAAGGAACGTCCCCAAGTGCCGACATATTGGGACAGTCCTTGCCAGCCCGGCCGGCGAGCCGGCGAATCGGCAAAGACTGTCCCCAGCGACCAGTCGTTTAAGAACGTCCCCAGTGACTAGGTGGCTAGGCGCGGGATTTGGTGCGCGAGAGTGCGAGGCCTACGGCGGCGATGGCCGCGGCAAAGAGCACCGTGACGCCCAGATCGCAGGCGATGTCGCCCAGCACGGTGGACGTCAGGTCCGCGGCGAGCGCCTTGCCGATCGCGTCGTTCACCCAAAACGTCGGCACAAAATGCGCCACGGTCTGCACGGCCGAGCCCATGAGCGACAGCGGCATCCAGGCGCCACCCAAAAACGTCATGAGCATGCCAAGCAGGTTGCCCACACCGTTGAGCAGCTCCTCGCGCGCGCCCAGACTCGAAAGCGCAAAGCCAACGGCCAGAGGCGTGCACGCCAGGGCAAACGTCGCCGCCAACGCCAGGCACACGCGACCCACGCCGACCTCGGCGACCGCGCCGGCAAAGCCCACGACGCCCATCATGCTCGACACAAACCAGATGCAGACGGTAAGCACGGCGGCGGCCGCAAACACGGCGAGCGAACGCCGGCGCTCGGAGATTGGGCCGGCCTCCATGCGGCGCACGCGCTCGGGCTCGCTCATGCCCGAGAACACCAGCCCTACCGACACGATGACCGACGAGATGATCGCGTACGCGCCAAAGTAGAAGTACGACTCGAGTGTGGCGGCGGCAGTCGAGTCGACCTTGACCTGCTCAATCTCGACCTCCGCGCGCTTTGCGGCGGCATGCTCGGCGGCCTTGGCGACGCTGCCGTTAGAGGCGGCAGGCTCTAGGGCCTCCGCAGCGCCCGCGAGCGAGATCCAGCGCGAGGCCTCGGCAGACGAAAGCGCCGCCGCCATGGTGCCGGCACCGTAGGTCACATCGAGCTTGGGCAGGGACTCCCCCGCGCGGGCGGCTGCAACGAGGTCGCCCTCAAACCCCTCCGGGATAAAGAACACGCAGTCGGCGCTACCCTTGGCGCTATTGCTCTTGGAGAGCGCGTCCGCAAGATCGTACGTATCGTCGCCGATGCCCGTGACCAGCTCAAAACGCGACCCCAGATGCTTGGTAAGCGCACGCGAAAGGTCGCTGTCGTCGCGGTCGACCACGATCACGTTGGCGTCGTAGGGCTTGTACTCGGTGAGCTGCGACGAGTTCCAGCTCACCGAGGCAGCAATGAACACGCCCATCAGCGAAATGAACACCGTGTAGATGAGCAGATAGAGCGGGTGCGCGAGCGCCATGCGAAGCGCGGTCTTAAAGGTGCTCATAGCGGCTCCTTCCAAAGATCAGCGTGGCGGCGGCAACGAACAGCAGCGCCATAAGGACCAGCGCGCCGGCGCGAACGGCAAAGGGGCCCAGGTCCTCAAAGAAATACAGGCGGTTGAACATGTCGCAGATGAGCTTAACGGGGTTGAGCCAGCACTCGGCCGGGCAGGCGCGGGCGACGTCGTCGGCAAGCGCCATCGCCGGCTCGCCGTAGAGGCCGGCGAACAGGGCGCACGTGGTAGCAAAGCCCGTGAGGATGCCCGACTTGGACGCCTTGCCGCCCTTAACGGGAAGCGTGCCCACAAAGAGCCCCAAGCCCGTGGCGGCAAGCGCGGAAGCGGCGCCGCCCACCAAACACAGTCCCTCGCGCCCGCCAAAGTCGACGCCCACGACCAGGCGCACGTAGCCGATTGCGATCGCCATCGAGGCGAAGGAAACCAGCCACGAGCCGACAAAGATGCCGGCCAGCGACGCCGTCTTGGAAAGGCCGCCCACGCAGCGGCGTGCGCCAAGCCCCGACAGATTGGGCTGCAGGTCGACGACGCTCAAGGCGGCAAACTCGGCAGACATCATCGCGACCAGGCCAAAAAGCGCGTAATAGTAGATGACCGTGCCATCGGGCGTAGTGCGCGTCAGGCTTACGCGGCGGGTGCCGCCCTCGAGCGACAGGGCGCGCGCAACCGCCTCGGGGTCGGCGAGCGCCGCCGGGTTGTCCTGGGCAATCTGGGACATGAGCTCGGCATTTTGCGTATACGAGCTCGCCACCGTCTCAAGGATGCTGCGGTCGGTGAGCACCGACGACGCACGAGAGCTGTCATAGCTCGAAAGCAACGTGAGCTTGGGCGTACCCGCGTCGTCGACCGTATAGATGCCCGCGACCTCGCCGGCCTTGAGCGCACGGTTCGCATCGGCTGCGTCGTCGCACTCGTGGATCTCGAGCAGTTGGTCGTCGCCTTCCTTGGCAAGCGACGTCGCCACGTCCTTAAAGGTCGAAGCGTCCCAGGCCTCGTCCGTCACGATGGCAACCGGCACCGGATCGATCTTGCCGTCGGAGCTGAGGTTCGCAAACATAAACATGAACATCGTGGAAAGCGCGACGGGAAAGACCGCGCCCCAAACCCACGTGCTCGGCCGGCGCAGCAGCGTCCTGACCGTAATGATAATGGTATTGAACATGACTGCCCCCTAGTCGCGCAGCTCGCGGCCGGTGATCTCGAGGAACACGTCGTTGAGGGTCGGCGGCTCGCTCCACACGCGGCCGAGCGCCACGTCGGCAGCCCGCAGCGTGTCGAGGATGTCGACCAGGCTGTGCGGGCTCGCCTCGCAGGTGCAGACGAGCTCGCCGCCGGACAGCTCAACCGAAAGCACGTGCTCGAGGGCGCGCAGGCGCTCGACCGTGGCGGGCTCGACGGCGCCGACCTCGACGGTCACGCGCTCGCTCATCTGAATCATGCGCTTGAGCTCGTCGTTGGTGCCCTGCGCCAGCACGCGGCCGCCGTCCATGATCATAATGCGGCTGCAGATTTGCTCGACTTCCTCCATGTAATGGCTGGTATACACCACCGTGGCGCCCTCGTCGCGCAGGCGGCAGATGCCCTCCAGGATGGCATTGCGGCTCTGCGGGTCGACCGCCACCGTGGGCTCGTCAAAGAAGATGAGCTCGGGCTTGTGCGCGATGCCGCAGGCAATGTTGAGCCGGCGCGCCAGGCCGCCCGAGAGCTTACCGGGGCGGAACTTAGCAAAGTCGCCCAGGCCGACAAAGTCGATCGCCTCGTCGACCAGCGCGCGACGGCGCTTGCGGTCGCTGACGTAGAGGCTGCAAAAATAGTCGATGTTCTCACGCACCGTGAGCTCGTCGAACACCGCAACTTGCTGTGGGACCACGCCGATGCGGCGCTTGAGGTCGTAGCGCGTGGGCGTCATGGGTTCACCGAACAGCTCGATGGTGCCTTTGTCGTAGGCGAGCAGCTGCAGAATGCAGTTGATGGACGTGGTCTTGCCCGAGCCGTTGGGGCCCAGCAGGCCAAAGATCTCGCCGGGGGCGATGCTCAGATTAAAGTGGTCGAGCGCGATAAGATCGTCGTAGCGCTTGACGAGATTTTCGACGTGGACGATGTCTGTCATGAGGCGGCCCTTCTGTTGATTGCGGCCCGGTACGATTGCATCATCGCAGGAACCGCCGGCGCGCACCAGTGAGCTTTGTCACGAGTGCGGGGTCTTGGTCGTGCGGCCTGCCGACGCCCCCGCTTTGCCGCGCGGGAGGAATGTCACGGTTGCGCAGGCGGCCCCTCCACCATGCGCGGCTTCGCGTACAATACCCGTATGAACAGGCTTTTCGACAAATCGATCGTGCTGGCGTGCTGTATTGCGGCCGCCATGGGTCTTGCTGTGGACGCTCGCCTGGTCGCGGCGTTTTGCCTTGGCGTTATTGCCACCTCGCTGGCCGAGGTTGCACAGGGAAACCGCGCCCGCCGTGCGAGCGAGACCGCGAGCTACGTTTACATCATCGCGGCAGTTTTCGTACCGCCGTTTGTGCCGCTTGCGCCTCTCGCCTTCTATGACATCGCGCGGCGCGTGCGCCGTGAGCACGCCTGGGTCGCGCTGGGCATTGGCTCCGTCTTTGCCTTTGCGCTCATCGCGGACCTTCGCACCGACGCGCTTACCGCCCGAACGCTCCTGCTGACCGCCATCCTTTCGGTTGCCGCCACCTTGCTATCGCTACGTACCGCCCAGTTGGAACGCGAGCAACAGCGCATGCGCCGTACCCGCGACGAGCTGCAGGAACGAGCCCTCGCACTCGAGGCGCGCAACCGCGATCTTGCCGACCGCCAGGACTATGAGGTCGAACTTGCGACCCTGGCCGAGCGCGCCCGCATCGCGCGCGAAATTCACGACAACGTCGGCCACCAGCTCACGCGTGCTTCGTTGCAGACCGAGGCCCTGCGCGTGGTCCACGCCAACGAGCCCAGGATTGCCGCCGATTTTGCCGACGTCAAACGCACAGTTGACGAGGCGCTCCAGCTCGTACGCGCCAGCGTCCACGCCCTCAACGACAACGCCGTCGACCTCTCCGTACAGCTCGAGTGCATCGTTGAAGGCGCACGCTCGGACGGCGGCCCGCAGGTTGAGCTTGAAGTTTTGGCCGAGCATGCACCCGCCAACGTCGCCAACTGCTTTGCGGCAATCCTACGCGAGGCGCTCTCCAACACCATGCGCCACGCTCGAGCGCAAAACGTGACCGTGCGATGCATGGAGCATCCGTCGTTTTACCAGCTCATCGTTACCGACGACGGCGCCGGCGCGGCCCCGGTGAACAGCCGCAACGCCGCAGAAGGCATGGGACTCGGCTCCATGCGCGAGCGCGTCGAGGCGCTTGGCGGAACCTTCACCGCCGGCCCACGCGCCGGTGCCCCCGGCTGGCGCGTGTTTGCCACCGTCCCAAAACAGCAAGGAGATGACGCCCGATGAGGCTCATTGTTGTCGACGACGACCGCTTAGTGGTCGATTCGCTCAAGATTATCCTGGGTGCCCAGCCGCAGATCGAAGTCGTGGGCACCGGCGCCGACGGCAACGACGCGGTCTCACTCTACACCGAACACGCACCCGATATCGCGCTGCTCGACATCCAGATGCCGGGACGCGACGGCCTTTCGGCGGCGCGCGAAATCCTCGAGCACGACCCCGCGGCACGCGTGGTGTTTCTGACGACATTCTCGGATGACGAGTACATTGTGTCGGCGCTCAAGCTGGGCGCCCGCGGTTACCTGATCAAGACCGATGTCGCCGCCATTCCGCCAGCGTTGGCGCAGGTCATGGATGGCAAACGCGTGCTCGAGGGCAAGGCGATCGAAGATGTCGATTTTGATGGGGCGAACGCTGAGGCCGGTGCGACTCGCCGGCCCGCGGCCTTTGCCGGTCTGACCGACCGCGAGTTCGAAGTCGCCGAGCTCATCGCCCGCGGCCTCGATAACAAGGAGATTGCCGCCACGGCTTATATGGGAGAAGGCACGGTGCGCAACCACATCAGCTCGATCCTGGCCAAAATGGGCCTGCGCAACCGCACCCAAATCGCCATCGCCTACCTGCGAGGGTAATTACCCAACGGCCGACCGCTCCGGCATAGCAAAATGGCTGCCATCGATTTAATGCCATTTCAAAACTATGCCGGTTTACGGGGCTAAGCTCAGGATCCCCGTCCATACCCGCGTTTTCCACAAAATGGCAACTCGTCTACCTGCGGTTTTATTTTCACGCTTTTCGGTATGGTTTGGGATTCGGAATCCGGCCCCGTAAACCGGCATAGTTTTGTTCGAGCGACCCCGCACGAGTACCTCCGCAAGCCTCGCGGGACCAAAATGATCCGTTTTCCTCCGTCCCCAAGGGATCAGCCGGAACCGCTCGCCACGAAATCGGCCCATCTACTACGTTTGACTCGATACCCCTGACCATGCCTTCGTTTTGAACAAAACCGCAGGCGTTCTACCTGCGGTTTTGTTTTCGCGTTTTTTGGCATGGTTGGGGGTAAGGGGTTAAACGTAGTAGATGGGCCGATTTCGTGGCGGCCCTTCCTCCCCTGCGCACAAAAGTGCCGCCACGGAGAAGGGAGACGTCTCCGTGGCGGCTGGGGGTGGGGGGTGGGGCTATGTTCTGGCTCCCCGCCGGCCGCCCGGGGCCTTTTGGCCCCGGGCGCTGCCAGCGTGCCTAGCGCTTACGGATACCCCAGACCAGGGCTCCGACGCCAGCCATGGCAATAACAAATGCCATGAGCAGCGCAGCGGCCTGCTGGTCACCCGTGGTGGGCAGGAAACCCTTGACCGTCTTGACGATGTTCGTCACGGTCTTGGGCGTGCCGGGGTCGGGCGTCGGCGTAGGGGTCTCGGGCTTCTTGTACGTGTTGTTGAACACGATACCCTCGACGCTCTTGTCGCCCTTGGTAAAGGCGACGTTCGCCTTGAGGTTGCCCTCGCCGTCGTCGACCACGTTGACGGTCGCGGTAAAGACGGACTTGTCGTAGGTCATACCGGCCTCGTCGCCCTTGACCTCGCTGATGGTGTAGACGTACGTACCGGGCTCGCTGTACTCGAACTTGTCGAAGTTGATCTTGCCGTCGGCATCGTTGGTGACGGTGGACTCGATGTCCTCGCCAACGAGCTTAAAGCTAAACTCGTCCTTCTTGAGCTCGCGTCCCTCGAGCACCTTAATGGCGCCGATGGAAACCTGCGTGGGCATGGCGTGATACTTGTTGGTAAAGCCAGCCGACTCGGTGGTTCCCTCGAGCTTGTGCGTCGCGGTCAGCGTGCCGTCGCCATTGTCGGAGACGGTGGTCACGACGGTGTAGGTCGTGCCGTCATAGGTGACGCCCTTGTACAGGCCGAGCGCGTTGGGGCAAGCCTCGCGCAGCGTGTACGTGTGCGTGCCGGGCGCCTCGTAGCGGATCGGGCTCAGCGTAACGTTGCCGCTGGCGTCGTTGGTGCCACTAGCGACAGTCACGCCGTCCTCGAGCAGCTCAAACGTGAACTCGCCAGCTGCAAGGTCGCGTCCGGTCAGACGCTTAACCGTCTTGACCTGATCGGTCACGACAGAATCGGTGGGCGTCACGCTGTAGGTGTTGGTGAACGTGAAGGCCGCACCGTCGTCGCCGTTGCGCACGACACTCAGGTGCCCGGCACGGTCGTCAGTCACGGTGTAGGAAACCTTGCGCGTGGCGTTGGTGTCGTTGGTCACGCCAGGGGCGCTACCGGACTCGGTCACCGTATAGGTAAAGGTGTGCGAGCGCGGAGCAGCGGGGGCCTCGGGCTTGGACTCGTCCTTGGTCTCGTCACCGCTGGCGTCAGCGTCAACCTCGGCCTCGTCGGCGTTGGCTTCAGCGTCGCTCGATGCATCGCCAGAAGCATCAGTCGTCACGCCCAGGGCGCGGTTGAGGTCGTCGAGCGTAAAGTGGATCTTGCCAAAGTCCACGTTGCCGGCCGCGTCGTTGGTTGCGGTCGCGCGCTCGGGCATCGGAGCACCCGCCTCGTCAGCGGTCACGGTAAAGGTAAACTTACCCGCGATGTCGGCCGGGGTCAGGCCCTCAGCTGCCTGGAGCTTCTTGGTGCCGGCAAGCGCGGCATCAACGGCATCGGCGCCGTAGACGTTCTCGAACAAGGGCTGAATTCCGTCGTAGGCGGGCGTCGCCGTCAGGGTCCCGTCACCGTTGTCGACGACGATGACCTTAAAGCTAAAGCTCGGCGTTGCGGCCGTGATGCCCTTTGCTGCGAGCGGAGACGTGTACTCGAAGGCCGTGTAGTTGATGGTCCACGCAAGCTTGGCATCCGTGTCGGTGCGGATGGCGCGTTTGGCGCTTACCAAGTCGGCGAGCATCTCGGTCGTGTAATGCAGAGCACCAAAACTCACTTGGCCGTTAACGTTGGTAACGCACGTACCCTCGATGGCTTCCGTCTCGCCCGCATAGGCGATGCCAAAGTAGAACTCGCCGTCGACCATCGGGCGACCGGTCAGGGTCTTGGTGGCGACAATCTGCGCAGGCTTATCGGTCGATGCGCTATAGCTGTTTTTGAACGGGACCACAGCGCTCTCAACCTTGTTCTCGCCGCTCTTGTAGATCGTCTCATGCGTGCCCTCAGGGCCGCCGGAAACGGTCGTCGTAGCGGTAAGCGTGCCGGCACCATCGTCGGCGATAGCGATCGTCACGGTGCGCGCGGCATCGTCGTAGGTGTAGCCGGGCTTGCCGTCGTTCTTCTCGGCCACGGTGTATTTGAAGGTCTTGCCGGCGTCAGCCTGCTTAAACTTGACCTCATGGCCCGCCAGAATGTCAATCAGACCGACCGTTGCCTCTGCCGTCGCAGGGGATTTGAAAGTGTTGGCCCCGGGCAGCAGACCAAGTGCGTTGGCCGAAGCCTCGTCGGCGGGCGTCACGGTAAAGGTAAACTGGCCCTCAGTCATGGGACGTCCGGAGAGGGTCTTGCTGAGCTTAAGGCCGCCGGCCGCGGCGTAATCGAGCTCAGTGCGGTACGTGTTGGTGAAGCGGCCGCTTTCCTTCTTGGTGACGTTGGCGGTCAGGACGCCCTTGCCGTTATCAGTCACGGTCACTTCGGCGGTCGCGACATGTCCGTCATACGTCATGCCTGCCGCGTTGCCTGCGTTCTCGCGAATCTCGTACTTGTAGGTTCCGGCAGCCGTGTAGCGAATCTCGCCGAACTTGATGGCGGCGATGCCGTCCTTCGCGTCCTTCTTGTTCACGGTTACGGTTGCGGGATCGGGCAGCGGAGCGCCCTCGGGGGCGGTGATGGTAAAGCTGAACTCGTCCCCATCCGTCCAGTCGCGACCGTCAATAGCCTTGCTCAGGCCAAAGTCGAGCTCGGTCTCGAGCGGGGTCACGCTGTAGGTGTTCTTGAAGATCGCAGCCTCGGCATTCTTCAGAACATGCTGGGCACTGAGCGTGCCGTCGCCGTTATCGGTGATGGTCGTCTCGATGGCGAACTTGGCGTCACTGTAGGTAATGCCCTTGCTGGTGGTTCCGCCCTTGACCTCGCGCAGCGTGTAAGCGTGCGTTCCGGCCTTGTCGTACTTCACGGCGCTCATCGTGATCTTGCCATCGGCGGCGTTCTTGCCGGTGGCGACGACCTTGGCGTCCTTGCCCTCGCCCTCGACGAGCTCGAAGGAGAACTCGCCCTCAGCCATGTCGCGGCCGGTCAGGACCTTGGTCGCGGCGATCTTGTCGGTGACGCTAAATTCGCCGGGGTTCGGCTTGTAGGAATTCTTGAACTCAGCAGTCGTGGCATCCTTCAGCTCGTGCTTCGCCTCGAGCTTGCCCTTGCCGTTATCGGTGATCGTGGTCACGACGGTATAGGTCTTGTCGTCGTAGGTGATGCCGTTGCCTTCGGCACCCTTAACCTCGCGCAGGATATAGGTATGCTCGCCAGGCTTATCGTAGGTGATTTTGTCCATGACGATCTTGCCGTCGGCATCGTTCTTGCCGGTGACGACGACATCGTTACCCTCGACGAGCTCGAAGGAGAACTCGCCGTCCTTGAGGCCGCGCCCGGTCAGGACCTTGGTCGCGGTGATCTGGTCGGTGACACTGGAGCTCACGGGAGTCACGTTGTAGGCGTTCTCGAACGCCGCGGGCTCGTCGCCCTGCAGCTTGTGCTCAACCGCAAGCTTGCCATTGCCATCGTCGGTGACGGTAGTCACGATGGTGTACTCAGCGGTGCTGTAGGTAATACCGTTGTCGGCGTCGCCCTTGACCTCACGCAGCGCGTAGGTGTGCGTTCCGGCCTTGTCGTACTTCACGGTGCTCATCTTGATGTTGCCGTCGGCATCGTTGGTGCCGGTGGCGACGACCTTGGCGCCCTCGCCCTCGACGAGCTCGAAGGAGAACTCGCCGTCCTTGAGATCGCGGCCGGTCAGGGACTTGGTCGCGATGATCTGGTCGGTGACGCTGGACTCGTTCGGGGCTGTATTGTACTTGTTCTCAAAGTGTGCCGGCTCGGTGCCCTCGAGCGTATGGGTCACCTTAAGCGTGCCGTCGCCGTTGTCGATGACGCTCGTCTTGATGGTGTAGCTCGTCTTATCGTACGTGATCCCGTTGCTCAGCCCCGCTTCGTTGGGGAACTTCTCGCGCAGCTTGTAGGTGTGAGTGCCGGGCTTATCGTAAGTGATTTTGTCCATGACGATCTTGCCGTCGGCATCGTTCTTGCCGGTGACGACGACATCGTTACCCTCGACGAGCTCGAAGGAGAACTCGCCGTCCTTGAGGTCGCGCCCGGTCAGGACCTTGGTCGCGGTGATCTGGTCCTCGACAGGCTTCACGCTATAGGTGTTCTTGAACTCGGTCTCGCCCGAGATCTTTTCAACGTCAGTCTTAAGCCCACCCGTGGCCTTAACCGTCACGGTCACTTTGAACGTGGCAACGTTATCGCTGTAGGTGATGCCGCCTAGCTCGCCTGCGACCTCGCGGACCTCATAGGTGTACTCACCCGGCTTGTTGTAGGTGATCTCGCCGAAACCGATGGCCGTATTGCCATTGCGCACGGTCGCAGTCGTGGACGCAGGCATCGGGGCGTCGTTCTCGGACGTCGCGGAGAGTTCAAACTTAAACTCATCGGTAGCCGTCCAATCGCGGCCCTCGAGCACCTTGGTCAGGCCAAAGTCGGCCTTGGTATCCACCGTTGCCGGCGTTATATCAAAGCTGATCTTGCCGTTATTGCCCAGGTAGGAATTGACATGCGTCGCGGTCGCCTTGGCGGACATGTTGTTCCACTTGGGGTTGAGCACGTCTTTCGCGGTCTCGGTGTTGTTGCCGCCCACGCTCAGCTTGGTGGTGTGGAGCTCATCAATAAAGGCCAGGCGTGCGGTTCCCACAGTAAACACCAAGTTACCGTTCTCATCGGGAACAATAGCGCCGTCAAACTTCGCAGCGTCGCCGCCGATAAACTCGATGACGGCAGAGGCGGGCTTGGCCTCGCCGTTTTCGCCCTGCTCCTCAAACTCATCCTTGTAGTAATACTTACCGTCATCGGCCAGCGATCCCTTTGCCGGCTTCGTGCATTCCTCATCCGTGTAAATGGGCGTCTGCTTCTGGAAATAGTAATAGCGGTTGGTGTCGGCAGGCTCAAAGGTCGCAACCGTATCGCCCATCGCACCGCCGCTCCACTTGTTCGCGTAGAAGTTCACGGTCTTGGCGCCGTCAACGACGGTCGTATTATGCTCGATGTAGTCCTTGAGCCCCGTGACCTTCTCGGGCGTAAACAGGTTGTCGAGCGCAACGCTCTTCACGCTCGAGGTGTACTTCACGCGGATAGGCTGAGCGCTGTCGACCGAAAGCTTGCCGTCTTCGTTCTTAAAGTGGCTCTGCGGAATCAACGACGCAGGAATCTTGACCGTTACGATATCGCCGGTCTGGGGCTCGCCCTCTTTGGCATGCTGAACGGTGATGACCAGGTTCGCAGCATCACCCGTGAATGTGTAGGTGTCGACGTTGTCCTCGGTCTTTGTCGGCTTGTCAAACGTCGTGCCGTTGTACATAAAACCGTCGACCTGCATAAAGTCGCCCAGCTCATCGGTAAACGTAATGTAGCCGGACTTGGTCGCGTCGTAACCCTTTTCGATTTCGGTCGGGTGAGGCGCTTCCGACGTAATGGCCTGTGAGATGTCGTCGAAGACCTTCTTGAGCTCTTCTGCATTGGTCGCCGACTTGTAGTAGTCGGAGTTTTCTGCGCGCGCACCGTGAGTATCCCATGCCGTGGCATTGGGGTAGTTACTCGATACGGCCTGCATGAACTTGTTCTCTTGGCTTGTCTTCGAATCTTGGACACTGGCATTGGGGTTCGCACCGTTAAAGATGCCAATGGTATAAACGGTGGCCTTGCCGTCCTTCATGTTTTTGGCAGCCGTCACGGCAGTGTTAGCGACGCCCGAATCAAACTCGCTGAAGCTTGTCGGCGTGCCGTCGGTAAAGAACACAACGATCTTCTTGGCGTCTGCGCGACCAGAAGTTTTGATGTTTTTCTCGGCTTGTTTCATACCATAATCGGCACGCGTAGCGCCAGCAGGCTTGATGGAATCGATCGTTCCCTTAAGACCCTTTGCGCCGCCAACCGTGCACGCCGTCAACTCTTGCATTGTCTGCGAATAGTTGTAGCTATGGCCGCCGGAGCGGTACGTGTCGTTTCCGACCTTATCGGTCTCATCACCCGCAAACTTAACAATGGCAACCTTATGCTGCCTATCGACACCCTCGATACCTTCGTTTTGTTTGGCGATGGTGTCGATAAAGCTGTTCGCAGCGTTCTTCAGTGCATCGATACGCTTGGTGGAATCTCCACCGCCCATAGGATCATTCATCGAGCCAGATGCATCCAGCACCATCACGATGTCAAGCGGCGTGGTAACCGTCACCTTTGAATTAGACGTCGAGGACATCGCCGAAAGCGTAGTCAAGAAATCCGACTCTTCGTTTTCTCCGGTTGCCATGACCGTCTTGTCGGTCCAGATTCGACCGACGTTTTGGGTCGTTACTTTATTACCGCTGTGGCCGGCCGCCCAGATTTCCCAGCGTCCGGTGGTGTCGGGGTCGACAACCGTCGGCCCGCTCACTGTCGGCCCGTCCATTCCCGTACTGGACCTGGCGTTGGCCTCGGGCAGCATGGCGAATGCTGCGGCTGGCAACACCAGCACTACGGCCAGTATCACCGCCAAGAGACCCCTCGTGTACTTACTCATCGCGTCTCCCTTCTCGCGGTCTCAGACCTTGCAACAGCCTAAAGTTACGAAATGAGACACAATTAGGGCAGGTGACACATGTTCCAGATTCGGTTTTGGGCGTGAGACAAATGTCTCACCAAAGTTGAGACACGGCGTTTTCGCAGGAAAACGGGTGCGACTCGGAGCCATCAGGCAAAAATGACCCACTTTCCTCCGTCCTTGGGGGATCAGGAGCTGTTACGGATATGGCGCCATTTCAAAACTGTGCCGGATTACGGGGCTAATGTCGGGGCCCTTATCCATACCACCATTTTTTGAAAAACGGCAGGCTAATTACCTGAGGTTTTGTTTTTGCGATTTTCTGTATGGTCGGAGGTTCGCTATCCAGCCCCGTAATCCGGCATAGTTTTGTTCGCGGCGGCTCCACCGCTCGTTTAAGCGCGGGGCCGGTGGGGCATTTGCCCCATCGGCCCCTATCCCAGCCCTATTCCGGTTTGGTTTCCACCGTGGGAGTCTTGTCCGCTGCGACTGGAGTGCGGGCGGTGTCCATAGTCAGGCAGTGCTTGGGGCAGCTCTCGATGCACTCACCGCACACCACGCAGGCATACGGGTCGATCGACCACATTCCGCCCTTGCGATCGACCGCAAGTGCACCCGCCGGGCAACGGCGCGCGCACATGCCGCAGCAGATGCACACGTCCATATCGTTGACGATATGCCCGCGCAGGCGCTCGGGTGCCGCGAGCTTCTCCTGCGGATAGCACACCGTTACCGGCTGCTTGACCATAGAACCCAAGGCCGTCTTGGCAAATGTCAGCAAACTCATGCCGCGCCTACCTTTCCGTGCAGCTAATACAGGGGTCGATGGTCAGGATAATCATGGGCACGTTGGCAATGAGCACGCCCTGCAGCGCATGCGTCAGACCCGCCAGATTTTGCGACGTCGGCGTGCGCACGCGAAAACGGTCCAAGTTCTTGGTGCCGTTGCCGCGCACATAGTAATACGCCTCGCCGCGCGGCTGCTCAATCACAACCTCGCCGCGTGCGCCGTCGGCCGGCGTAAGCTTGGCGCGCCCGCCGATCCCGTCGTGCGGAATCTTGCCCACAAGCTCCTTGATGATGTCCATGGCCTGCGTGACCTCGGCACAACGCACCTGACAGCGGGCATAGCAGTCGCCATCGGTAGCGACAATTGGCTCAAACGCAGCCAGGTCCGCATAGGCACCGTCGCCAAACATGCGCACGTCGTAGTCCACGCCCGAGGCGCGCCCAAACGGACCGACCATCGAAAGCTCCAGCGCGTCTTTCTTGCTGATCACGCCCACGCCATGCAGGCGCTCGCCGCAGCTGTCATCGTCCAAAAACGTATGCACCAGAGCCTCGTAGTCAGGACGCATGGCATCGAGCGTCTGGACAATGCCTGCCAGCTCGGAGTCCTCGATATCATGCTTAAGGCCGCCGATCTCGTTAATCGAAAGGATCACACGGCCGCCGCACGTGCTCTCAAAGATCTTGAGAATCTGCTCGCGCAGAGTCCACGAACGATAGAACAGCGCCTCGAAGCCAAAGGCATCGGCGAGCAGGCCCAGCCACAGCAGGTGCGAGTGGATGCGCGAAAGCTCATGCAAAATGGTGCGGATACACTGCACGCGGCCGGGCACCTCGATGTCGAGCATGCGCTCGCAGGCGCTGGCATAGCCGTAGCTGTGGCCCACGGCGCAGATGCCACAGATGCGCTCGGCGATGTAGCCAAACTGGTGCATATCGCGCTTTTCGGTGAGCTTCTCGAGTCCGCGGTGCACAAAGCCGATCTGCGGAATTGCCTCGATGACGCGGTCGTCCTCGATCACCAGGTCCAGATGAAGCGGCTCGGGCAGCACCGGGTGCTGCGGGCCAAACGGAATAACGGAGCGATGTGCCATGGACCTTACGCCTCCTTTTTCTGCTTGTCGCGGGCGGCCTTGGCGGCAAGCGCCGCGCGGACCTTGGCCGCTTTCTCAGGATCCATGGCGGCGAGCTTTGCTTCCAGCTCGGCGGCCTTGAGCGCGGCCTTGGCAGCAACCTCGTCATGCTGAGCATCGGAGCCGGCAGCCGCAGCGGGCTGGGCGACGGCAGCGCCCGCAGCATCGCCGGCGCCCGCAGCGCCCTCCCCCGCAGCAGCAGCGGCAGCGGCCTTCTCGGCGGCGGCCTTGCGCGCCTTGGCCTCGGCGGCGGCGCGGACCTTCATGGCCTTCTCGCGCGCAGCCTTCACCTCGGGCGTGATGACGCTCATGGGTTCGGCAGTCGAGACCTGGTAGAAAAAGCCCTTAAAGTCGATCTGCATGTCGGTAATGGCAAGACCAAACAGGTCGTGGACCTCATTTTCAAACGGGAATACCGCCGGATAATACGAGCTGATGGACGGAATCTCCTGGTACCGGTCGATTCCCTCGACTACCAGGTTCTCAATCGCATAGCTGCCGTCCTGCGCAATATGCTCCCGAGCGGCATGAACGTTGATAAACGTATAGACCAGGCGATACGTGCCGTCGTCGACGTTGCGCTCGGCGTGCATTTGCACAAAGCGCGCGCCGACGCCCTTGAGCGCCTGGACATGCGACAGCAACTCATCGATCCCGACTGTGGTATAGATTGCCTCTTGCATTACTCGGCCTCCTTTGCAGCGACGGACGCGGCGGGCGTCCCAGTGGGCGTGTCGCCGGCCCCCGCGGCCACAAACCCGTCCTCGCCCAGTTCAACGCCACCGTCCCAGGTTGCGGCACCGCCCACGGTAAGCGGATCGCCGCCGGCACGCATCACGGCCTCTTTCTTGTCCAGGATGCCGCACGCCTCCACGATGGCATCGATCACGGTCTCGGGGCGAATGGCGCACCCGGGCGCGTACACGTCCACGGGAATCGCGCGGTCCACGCCGCCGATCACGTTGTACGCATCGCGGAACACGCCGCCCGAACACGCACAGATGCCGCAGGCCACCACGCACTTGGGCTCGAGCATCTGGTTGTAGATCTGACGCACGACGGGCAGATTCTGCGCATTGACCGAACCCGTCACCAAAAAGATATCCGCATGCTTGGGGTTACCGGTGTTGACCACGCCAAAGCGCTCTGCATCGAACAGCGGCGTGAGCGAGGCCAGCACCTCGATATCGCATCCGTTGCAGCTCGAGCCGTCGTAATGAATAACCCACGGCGAGCGTGACATGTTATGATCCATGGATGCCGCCTCCTAAATAAATACGTCGACGAGGATGGGCATAAGGTTGAGCAGGCCAAACACCAGCGCCACGCCCCAGCCGAGCTTAAAGCAGCTGCGCCAGGTGCTACGGGCGAAGGTGTTATCGATCAGCACCTCGACAAAATACGTCGCGGCCATCACGACCAGGGCCACGACCCAGCTCACCGGGTTGTCCCAAACAAAGAACATGCCCACCCACATCAAAAACAGCACGGTCTCGCACCAGTGCATAAGGGTCATCTTGGCCAGCGTGCTGCCGCTCATCTCGGTGGCGACGCCCTGGACGATCTCCTGATGCGCGTGATGCGAGTACGAAAGGTCGAACGGCGACTTGCGCAGCTTGATGGTAAGCACCGCGAGCAGCGCAAGGAAAATGGGCGCGCTGTACACGACGATGGGGGCCGACTGCCCCGTCACGGCAATGGAATCGAAGCTGTCGGTGGCAAGGTACAGGCCCACGCTCATCAGCAGAACGGCGGGCTCGTAACTCATGACCTGCAGCAGCTCACGGTCGGCGCCGACCTGGGCAAACGGACTTTGCGTCGAGGCGGACGCCAGCACCACAAAGATCGCGGCGAGCGTCACCATAAAAGCGCACAGCAGCGTGTTGGAGCCCGACACAAAGATGCCGCCGCCCACCACGGTAAAGATGAGCGCGCACGCCATGTAGGTATCGTCCATGGTGTTTACGCTGGCAGGGGCTTTGCGCAGGAGCTTGGCAACGTCGTAGAAGGGCTGCAGCAGGCGCGGGCCCACGCGGCCCTGCATGCGGGCCGAAAGCTTACGGTCAACGCCGTCGATCAGGCCACCCACAAACGGCGCCAGCAAGGCAAACGCCACGGTGCCAATAAAAATGCCCACGACGCCCGAACCCTCGAAATACTTGCCGCGCAGCACCGAGGGCGCGCTCATGGCAAGTCTCTCGGGCCCAATCCACGCGCAGCACAGCAGCGCAAACAAGATGATGCTGCAGCACACGACGCTACCCGCGGGGCCAATACGCTTCTCGCCAAGGGCGTCCTCCGAGTACCAATTGCGCTTTTCGGCCTTCACCTCGTGCCCCATCGAGCCGCGGAAATGGCGATATTTGTCGGTTCCCACGCCCGAAAGATATACGTTTACGTGCGGTTTGTTGCTCACGCGGAATGAAGTCAGCAGCACCACGGCGATAAACGCCACGATAACCACCATCAGATACATGGCGTCCTTGCCGATAACGTACGGCACGCGACCAAACACCATGGCCAAGTAAGGCGACACCAGACCGCTCGAGATAACCGGGAACGCCACGCAGCACAGAATCAGCAGCGCGGCGATGGTGTTGAGGGCCATCCATTCGGTCTTATGGACATTGACCTCAACGTTTTGAGCCGTGGGGTCGACGCCCGAAAGCTTGGCAAGCCACTTGCCCCAGAAGTAAAACGTCGCGGCCGAGCCAAAGGCCAGCACCATGATCATGAGCACGTTGCCGGTCTGGGCAAACGCCACCAGGGCGCCCCACTTGGACACGAGCATGCCAAACGGGGCCACGAACATGCCCATAATGCCCAGCATCATCAGGCGCGTCAGGTGCGGCATGCGGCTGAACATACCGTCCATGTCCTCGATATTGCGGCTGCCGATATGATGCTCGGCCGTGCCCACGCACAGGAACAGCAGCGACTTTGCCACCGTATGGAACAGAATCAGGAAGATCGCGGCCCACACGGCCTCGGGCGCGCCGACGCCTAGGCAGGCGCTGATAAGGCCCAAGTTGGAAATGGTGGAGTACGCGAGCACGCGTTTGGCGTTGCTCTGCGAGATGGCCATGAGGGCAGCGAGCAAAAACGTGATGGCACCCACACTCGTGACCATAAAGCCGGTCACGGGATAGATGGCATAGAGCGGGCTGAGCTTGACCATCAGGAACACGCCGGCTTTGACCATGGTGGACGAGTGCAGCAGGGCGCTCGTGGGCGTGGGGGCAACCATGGCACCCAACAGCCAAGTGTGGAACGGCATCTGTGCGGCCTTGGTGAGTGCGGCGAGCGACAGCAGAACGACCGGCATCACCAGCAGCGCGGATTGCGCGGTTCCGGCGCCGGAAAGCTCGATCATGCCCGAAATGGTCAGCGACATGCCGTTAACGTGCAAGAACATAAGGCCCACCAAAAACGCGATACCGCCCAGCATGTTGAGGATGATCTGGGTGAAGGCGTTCTTGATGGCCTCGGGCGTGCGCGTGTAGCCAATCATGAGGAACGAGCACACGGTGGTGATTTCCCAGCCACAGAACAGCCACTCAAGGTTGTCGCTTGTCACGATGACGAACATGGCCGAGAGGAACAGGAACATAAGCGCCAGGAACTGCGGGCGTCGGTCGGGCGCGGTCTGCCCGCGCAGCGCAGCCTCGTGCTCGTCATGGGCCTGGAAGTCCTTCATATAACCCAGGGCGTACACGCAGATAAGGCTGCCGACAATGCCGACGGCGAGCACCATGATCACACTCATGTAGTCTAGGTAGAGCGGCGTCGCCGTGACGGCTTCGGCCGCAGGCAACGTCATGGTCGCGAAGGCAATCGAGCCCGCCAGCTGCACCACGCCGAGCACCGTGGTGAGCGTGCTCTTATATTTACGCGCGTTGTACAGGATGACGGCGCACAGGATCACGTCGATGACGGAGCTGATGATCGAGAGCACGTGCGAGGTGCCCGGTGCCACCTCGAAGCTCTGCGGGCCCGTGCCAAAAAACATGACGGCAACTACAACCGTCACCGCCATAATGATGCCAGAGCCTACAAGCCCTACCGCATCGCGGACGCGGTCACCGCGCGCGAGCAGCATGCCCAGCGCCGGTACCAGCGGAAACAGGGTAAGGAAATACAGTAGCGTCATACCATCACTCCCCCATGCAAAAACGCTGCAATTGTTTAACGTTATAGCTCAGTTGAGGAGTAGCGGCGGCGGGTTTTCGGTCAACTGGGGAGTTTTAGGCGTACGGGGTAACGAGTCTGTCCGCTTTGGAGCAGAGAGGCGACGCTCCCCCTATCGCGGCGGCGGGCGCACGGGCCACTGCGCGCGGTTTATTAACCACTTTGGAGGATGTTCCAGTAGGCTCACGACGGTCCAAAAAGTTGGCGCGGCAAGAAAAATGCGCCCCTGTGGGCGCACCATCCCGTTCGCTATTCCGCCTTTTTAACGCGCGGCTTGCGACCACGCGGCTTATCAACCAGCGCGGACTCACCGCTCTCGCGATACTGGCGGCACCAAGCCTTGACCGAAGACTCGCTGGGAATCTTGTGCTTGATCATGGCCTCGCGAACCGTCAAGCCGTTTTCCAGACGGTCCTTAACCACAGCGAGCTTTACGTCGTACGAATAGGTGTGATGATGCGAACCGGCATTGAGAACGGCGTCGGCACCGCCCACGGCATACGCGCGGGCCCACTGACGAGCCGTGGCCTGGGGAATGCCAAGCTCCGCGGCGAGAGCGCGATGACCGACCCCCTCTTGGAGGATCTCGACGGCGCGCTGCCTAACCTCGGGCGCATGCGTGCGAGTCCTAGTTGCTTCCGACATACCTGCCACTTCTTAGCCTTAGCCGTTAATCTGCTTTCTTACGTGCAAGTTAGATAGTAGCATTTTACTGTTTGCTCAAAGCAGTTAATTAAAATAGACGCGGCGTTATCTGGGCATTTGGCACCAAATTGCGACATTTCTTTATCGATTATTTACGCTGGTAGCTGACTCGCAGCTAATCGTCATTCGCTTGTCAACAAAATTGGCATCTCTTTATGCCCTTTGGTATAGAGGATATAGTTATTAACCCCTCCCCCAATATTTTTGAGTGATCTGCAAGGCAGTAGACGTCCTCACTCCTCATGATTACCGCGCATTGCCATCCACCGGAGCAAAACAAAAAGGGCGGGACCTGCTGCGCTTGCAGGCCCCGCACCGGTTGACACCCGACGGGACACAGCCGGGCGAGGCGGATCCGTGCTACCGCCCCGCCTGGCCGCGATGTTCAACTACAGCTCGTTGGCCGCGTGATACGCCGTGCGAATGGCGCTCGCAATGTCGGCGGTGCGCTCGCCCGAGCAGTCGCCCACGCAGGTCACGGGCACCGTCACGCCGTCCAGGTCAAACGCGTTGGCCTTGGAACCCACGGCCATCACCACGTAATCGCAGGCGATCTTCACCGGCTCCTCAGCGCCGTCCTCGGTGGTGCGAACGGCCTCCACGCCCTCGTCAGTAATGGCGGTCAGGCGGGTCTTCACGTGCTGCTCCACGTTGTGCTCGGCAAAGTCGCTCATAATCAGCGGCAGAATGGTCTCAGACTCGCCCGCGGCAATCTTGTCGAGCATCTCCACGATCGCCACCTCGCAGCCGTGCTGCAGCAGATACTCGGCAGTCTCGGTGCCCACCAGGCCACCGCCAATGACGGCGACGCGGCCGCTGAGCTCCACCTTGCCGGCCAGCACGTCCCAGCTCGAGACGACCTTGTCCGAGTCGGCGCCCGGAACGGGGATGACCACGTCGTGCGCGCCCACGGCCACAATCGCGGCGTCGGCGGCGTTGAGGTCCGCGGGGCTAGCGACGTGGCTGAGCTCAACCTTCACGCCCAAGCCAGGCAGAATCTTCTCGTAGTACTCGACCGAGCGCATGATCTCGTCCTTGCGCGGAGGCGCGGCCGCCAGCACAATCTGTCCGCCCAGATGATCGCTCGCCTCGTAGACGGTCACGTCGTAGCCGCGCTTGGCCGCCACGCGCGCGGCCTCCAGACCGGCGATGCCGCCGCCCACCACGGCGATCTTCTTGTCGCCCTCGCCCGGCTTGATGGCGATGGTCGCCTCGTCGCCGTTCTCGGCATTGAGCACGCACGAAATGTACTTGCGGTTTTGAATCGCATCGACGCAACCCTTGTTGCAGTTGAGGCACTCGCGGATGGGCTCACCCGTGGCGGCCTTCAGCGCAATGTCGGGGTCGCACATGAGCGAGCGGCCATAGGCGATGATGTCGGCCGCGCCGTCTTCCAGGATCTTCTCGCCGGCCTCGACCGAAACAACACGGCCGACGGTTGCCACCGGCACGGAGACCAGGGCCTTGACGCGCTCGGCCACGGGCAGCGTCCAGTTGTAGGGCATGGCGCCCATGGGCGGAATGGTGTCGCCCATGTTGCCGGTGTGGTTTGCCTGCGCGACCTGGATCATATCGATGCCCGCGCCCTCGAGCAGCTTGGCGAACTCGCAGGCCTCGTCGGGCTGCAGGCCGCCCTTGCCGCGCGGCGTGCCGTCGGGGTTCTCCATGATCACGGGGAGCTTGTACTCCACCATCAGCTGCGGCGCGGCCTCCTTAATGGCGGCGACGACCTCAAGCGCGTAGCGAACGCGGTTCTCGAACGAGCCGCCGTACTCGTCGGTGCGCTGGTTGAGGATGGCCGAGCACAGCGAACCTACCAGGCGGTCGCCGTGGACCTCGATGGCGTCGATGCCGGCCTGCTGCGCGCGAGCGGCCGAGGCGGCGATGGCCTCCTTGATCTGGGTGAGCTGCTCCACGCTGGCCTCATTCACAAAGTGCTGCATGTCGTGGTGCAGCTTGGCGTAGGCCTGCTTGCGGATCTCGTTGGACTCGGCCATCTTGGCGGCAAAGGTCTCCTCGTCGCCGGCGGCCTTGGCCTCCTGCGCGGCCTTGGCGGCGGCCATGGAGCCCATGACCATGCGGCCGACGCCGGGCACGTCGTACTCGGGGTGGAACAGCTGCAGCGCGACCTTGGCGCCGTGCTTGTGGACGGCGTCGGCCAGCGCCTTAAACGTGGGGATCTGGGCGTCGGTCGCCAGCTTGGGCGTGGGGCTCGCGGTCATGACGGGAGCGACGTCGCCGATGACGATGTAGCTCACGCCGCCACGGGCCAGGCGCTCGTAAAAAGCCAGGCTGCGCTCGCCGATGGAACCGTCGCGCTCCTCGTAGCCGGTGGTCAGCGGCGGGAACATGATGCGGTTCTTGAACTCGAGGGGGCCAACCGTAATGGGCTGGAGCAGCTTAGGTGCAGGTGCGGTCATGGACATTCCTCTCTAGTAGGCGCGGCGGCGATGGTGCCGCGTAGTTGTCTAAAGGATATGGCATGGGCGAGGGCGGCGGTAGATACAATCGGCGGATAGCAGGTAGCAGCAGGCGGATGGGGTGGGCCCAACCGCCGGTTTATCTCAATCTGTAACAGTTACTCGGCAAATGCCGTCCTTCGTGTTACAGATTGAGATGCCGGTTTGAAAGGTTGAGAATGGAATCGAGAGACACGGAACGGGTTCGTGACACCATTTCCGCACTGGCGGTCGCATCTCGACAACCAAAATGTAGCTTATCCCCGCCATTCCGGACATTTCGTCCTAATTCCGGACATTTTTAACCCCTTTCCGGACATTGTCCACGAATGTCCGGAAAGGGGGCCGTCATGTCCTTCCCTTATTTCACCCTGACAAACTTTCTTGCACGCGTCTCTCCGGCCCCCAGGAGCTCCCCGGCGTCGACCATATCGGAGATATGCCTTCGCACCGTCCTCTCGGTAACGTTCGCGATATTCGCTACCGCCGCTACCGTTACGTACCCGTAAGACTCCAGCATGCGTTCAATGACCCAATCGACATCGAGCTTCTGAATCGCCTCCTGGCTCGACGCTACGGGGACGCGCGCATCAAACACATCGCCCTCAACGAGCTCAGGCTGACCGCCGCCATACGCCCACGAATACTTGAACATATTTCTCGTACCACTTCCCAACGATTCTGCCCTACCGATATTGCTAAAGAACTCAGCAATGATGGGATTTTTAGGCAGCGGGTTAAAATGGCTTGGCGACAACTCACCGATAAATCGCGGTCGACTCGCGTTCTCGGTATGGATACCCTCGGCATCGATAACCATTTTTGCTGGGTAAGGATTAGCGTACTCGCGATGGATAAGCGTGTTAGCGATCAGCTCACGCGAAATGACGTCCCTCAGGCTAATCGATTGCGTCCCCTCAAGAAAGAACTTGTCAGGCAGATGCTTCTGAGCGAACTCCAGGAGAACATCGTATGCCTCGATAAGATTAGTCTTCACGACAATACGATCGTCATAGCGGTCCACATCATCACGCTGGACGTATGCATCAGTTTTGTAAGACGGAGCGATACTTGAAATCACATTGTCTTTGCCAAGCAAAAGGGCGGCTGCAAACGTGTAGCCCTCAATACCCGTCTCGTAATCTTTGAGATATAGATTTGCGCTTCGGAGTAGATCTTCATCGCTCATCTCTGACCATGGATGATTGGCACGTCTCGCCGTCGCCATCTTCCTAACCCGTTCGAGCAAATCAAGACGCAAGTCGCCCAACTCAAGATAGGGATAGACCCTCCGCTCGGTATAGTAATCCTGCTTACGGATATACATTGCCGCAAGTTGAGTGTCAGTTGTCACCTTCCGATCCGTATCGGCGATTCTGTCATACGCCACGCCCTTCAATTTATGAACGATGGCGCCGACGACCACCCAGATACGCAAAACCAATCTATCCTCATATTCAACTCTCTCAAGTTCGATAGAAGGCGGAGCATTAAAGAAGTTGGGATCATTCAAGCGATTCGCTATGTTGCGTTCTATTTCGACAACACGAGCAGAATCGATTCCAATGACCTCAGGCTTCCCCGTATCGGATTTTTCGGCATCAACAATCCCGAGCAGGATATTGCCTCCTTGTCGATTCGCAAAAGAGCAAATCGTTTCAAACGTATCGATTTCCGGAAGGTTTCCGCATCGCTTAAACTCAATGGAAACACCCTCTCCTTTGGCGAGGATTTCTCCAATGTCATCTGAAGTCATACATTTGCCTTTCAGCCACGCTCTTTTGGGACATTTTAAGTGTTATTCGGACATTTTTTACCCTTTTCCGGACATCGCCCGCGAATGTCCGGAAAAGGAAGCTGCCGCGTTCGCGACAAAATTTGACCAATAGTAGCCCAAGCTCCCTAGCAGAGTTCCTTACGCCTTTCCGGCATGCGTCAATATTAGACGCACAGAACACTCCTTCGATATAGCGCGGGCCACCCGCCGAAATACCCCAATCTACAACAGTTAGCCGCCCAAATCGGACCTCGGTGTTGCAGATTAAGATTTTGATTTGAGCAGTTGGGGATCGAAACGAAAGCACCGAATGGGAGTGGCCCCCATTCCCACACTCACGGCGGAATCGTGGCAACCCAGGCGCAGGACAGTCCAAGAATTCCGGACATTTCATCCTTTTCCGGACATTTACAACCCATTTCCGGACATTGTCCGCGATTGTCCGGAAATGGGCAATTGCGTCCAGAGCGAGGCTTGGCCGACAGTGGGCCCTAGTTCCCCAGTAAAGGTCCCCAGTTTTCCAGTTGTTAGCCTGCTGACGCGCGATCAAACATTGGGCACATAAGGCGTTCCTTCGATATAGAGGCGGCCGTCCCGGCGAAATATCTCAATCCGCAAGGGTCCCGGGGTGGCTAATTTAGCTCGAGCAAACAATCCCTGAATAATCATGACCACCCGCATAGCGGGTGGTTTGCTCTTAGGGTATAACCCACGGGCCCCGGGCTCGCGTCTAAAGGCGCGGGCCCGGACTTCGTCCAGGCCTAGTGCATCTTGACCCGTGGCGCGCCGGTCGAACCGGCGGGATCACCCCCTCTTGAAGGGGTCCTCGTACTCCTTCACGCTCAGCTTGTCCAGCGCGATGTCGTGGGACTCCTGCTCCCTGATGTACTTGGCGATCGTCGCCTCGTTCAGGCCGACGGTGGACACGTAGTAGCCCTCCGCCCAGAACTTCCTGTTGCCGAACTTGTACTTGAGGTTGGCGTGCCTGTCGAATATCATCAGCGAGCTCTTCCCCCTTCAGGTAGCCCATGACGCTCGCGACGCTGTACTTCGGCGGGATCGCCAGCAGCACGTGCACGTGGTCGGGCATCAGGTGCCCCTCGATTATCTCGATCCCCTTGTACTCGCACAGCTTCCTGAGGATCTCCCCTATGTCGCTCCTGATTTGGTTGTAGATCACTTTGCGCCTATACTTCGGCGTGAACACGATGTGGTACTTGCACATCCACTTCGTGTGGGAAAGGCTGTAGGCCTTCTGGGCCATGGCGACCACCCCTTCGACTCGAATTCTTGACGGCCTGAACAATCGTCAATATCGGTCGGAGGGGCGGCTTTGTAAAGCCGTTTGTCTCCACCCGCGTAGCGGGTGGTTTAAAGCTGGCCGCTGCGCG
>UQXP01000014.1 GCA_900545055.1 uncultured Collinsella sp. | reverse complement strand
ATGTGTATAAGAGACAGGTATTTATGCGGCTCGTGATTAGTAGCCCACGATGCCCTGCGGGAAGAAGAACATGCACAGCACGACGCACACGGCAAACACGACAGCCATGATGACGGTCAGGCGGTCAAGGTTCTGCTCCATAACGCCTGTGGCCGAGCTGGAGTTATACAGCGAGCTAGCAATCATATCCGAAACGCCAGTGCCCTTACCGGAATGCATCAGGACGAGAATCGTCAGCGCCACGGCAGAAACAGCCCAAACGACAAACAGAAGAATCTGAAACGGACCCATAGATAAGCTCCTTAATAGAACAATTCAAACTCCAGTACTGTACCACAATCCCCCGCTCTCCCCTACCTGCCACTCGGGGACGGGGCGGAAATGGCAGAAATACCAAAAAGGGGGTTGCCCGAATATGGGCAACCCCCTGCAAGAAAACGCTTGGAGTTTTCTCTTAGGCCTCGGTGGCGAGCACGCGACCCGTCATCTCGGCGGAAGGCTCAATACCAGCCATGGTGAGCATGGTCGGAGCGATATCGGAAAGACGGCCGTCCTCGATACCGGTGAGTTGTGCCTTCTCATCAACGATGATGAACGGCACGCGGTTGGTGGTGTGAGCCGTAAACGGATGCTTGGAACCGTCGGAAGCAACGTCAAACATGTGATCGGCGTTGCCGTGGTCGGCGGTAATCAGCGCAAAGCCGCCCTTAGCGAGAATCGCCGGGACAACCTTGGACAGGGCATCGTCAACAGCCTCGACGGCCTTAACGGCGGCGTCGAAGACACCGGTGTGACCAACCATGTCGCAGTTTGCAAAGTTCACGATGTAGAAATCAGCGCGATCCTCGTTGATGGCGGCGACAAGCTTCTCGGTAACCTCGGGAGCGCTCATCTCGGGCTGCAGATCGTAGGTAGCGACCTTCGGGGAAGCGACGAGCACGCGCTCCTCGCCCTCCTTGGGCTCCTCGATGCCGCCGTTGAGGAAGAACGTCACGTGGGCGTACTTCTCGGTCTCGGCGGTGTGCAGCTGCTTCAGGCCATTGGCGGCGATAACGTCGGCCAGAACGTTCTCGGGGAACGTCTTGGGGAAGGCGACCTCGACGTCAAACGTCGGGTCGTACTCGGTCATCGTCACAAAGTGCGAAAGCTTGATCTGCTCGCGCTCAAAGCCGTCGAACTCCTTGTCCGTGAACACGCGAGTCATCTGACGAGCGCGGTCGGGACGGAAGTTGAAGAAGATGGCCGCGTCGCCCTCGTGGATGCCCTCGTTGTGGGCAGCGAAGGGCTCGACGAACTCGTCGCCGCGCGGATCCTTCTCGTAGTAGGCCTTGATACCGGCAACAGGGTCGGTATCGGCATCGGATGCGTTGACCATGACGTCGTAGGCGCGCTGGATGCGCTCCCAACGGTTGTCGCGGTCCATGGCCCAATAACGGCCCGAGACGGTGGCAACGCGAGCGTCGCAACCGGTCTCCTCGGAGATCTTGGCCAGGAAGGCGCAGAACTCACTCATGTAACCGGCACCGGACTGCGGGTCGACGTCGCGACCATCCATGAAGGCGTGGACGCGAACGGTCTTGACACCGTGCTCGGCAGCCATCTTGACCAGAGCCTCGACGTGGTTCATGTGAGAATGAACACCGCCAGGGCTCATAAGACCCATGAGGTGGAGAGTCTTGCCGTCAGCCTTGACGTCGTCCATAACCTTGACGAAGACCTCGTTCTTGGCGATGGAGCCGTCCTTGATGGCGTTGTTGATGCGCGAAAGCTCCTGGAACACGATGCGGCCGGCACCGATGTTGAGGTGGCCTACCTCGGAGTTGCCCATCTGGCCGTCGGGAAGGCCCACGTCCTCGCCCGAAGCGCCGAGCGTGGTGTGAGGATACTTCTCGTACAGGCTATCAAGGAAGGGCGTCTTGGCAGCGGCGACGGCGTTCTCGCCATCAGCCGGAGCAAGGCCGCAACCATCCATGATGATCAGGAGTGCAGGAAGATGACGCTGTGCCATATGTCCTACTCGCCTGCCTTGACGACCATAGAGGCAAAGTCGGCAGCCTTGAGCGAAGCGCCGCCCACGAGGGCGCCGTCAACGTCGGGCTTAGCGACGAGCTCGGCGATGTTGCCGGGCTTGGCAGAGCCACCATAGAGAACGCGGATGCCGTTGGCGAGCTCCTCGCCGAACATCTCCTTGAGGGTCTCACGGATAGCACCGCAGACCTCCTGGGCGTCCTCGGCGGTAGCGGTCTTGCCGGTACCGATGGCCCAGATGGGCTCGTAGGCGACGACGACCTGCTTGGGGCAGGTGATCTCAAGACCAGCAAGACCAGCCTTAACCTGGTTCACGACGTGCTCGACATAGGTGCCAGCCTCGCGGACCTCGAGGGACTCGCCACAGCAGAAGACGGGAACAAGACCGGCGGCAACGAGAGCCTTGGCCTTCTTGTTCTGATCCTCGTCGGTCTCGTGGAAGTAGTCACGACGCTCGGAGTGACCGATGATGCAGTAGGTGCAGCCAGCGGACTTGAGCATGTCGCAAGAGGACTCACCGGTGAAGGCACCCTTGGCCTCCCAGTACACGTTCTGTGCACCGAGGGCGATGGGGGCAGCCTGGATGCGGTCATGGACCGTAGTGATGTCAATGGTCGGAGGGCAGACGAGCACCTCGACGCCAGCCGGAACCTCGGGCAGAGCCTGGGCCAGCTCGTCGGCGAGCTTGGCAGCCTCGGCGACGTCGTTGTTCATCTTCCAGTTACCAGCGATAAGAAGGGTGCGATTAGGCATCGAGAAGCGCCTCCACTCCGGGCAGGGCCTTACCCTCGACGAGCTCCATGGAAGCGCCACCACCGGTGGAGATCCAGCTCATCTTGTCGGCCAGGTTGAACTTGTTGACAGCTGCGACGGAGTCGCCACCGCCGATGATCGAGGTGCAGTCGGCCTCGGCGACAGCCTCGGCGATAGCCTGGGTGCCGTGAGCGAAGTTGTCGAACTCGAAGACGCCCATGGGGCCATTCCAGAACACGGTCTTGGCGCCCTTGACGGCCTCAGCGTAGAGCTCCTCGGTCTTGGGGCCGATATCCATACCCTCACGATCGTCGGGGATAGCGTCGGAAGCGACAACCTCGGGGACAGCGTCCTCGCCAAAGTGGTCGGCAACGCGGTTGTCGATGGGGAGCAGGATCTTGACGCCCTTCTCCTCGGCCTTCTTGAGCATCTCGCCAGCGCGCTCGACCCAGTCCTCTTCCTTGAGGGACTGACCGACGGTCAGGCCTTGAGCCAGGAAGAAGGTGTAGGCCATGCCGCCACCGATGATCAGGGTGTCAGCGGAGTCGATGAGGTGATCGAGAACGCCGATCTTAGAGGAAACCTTGGAACCGCCGACGATAGCGACGAAGGGGCGCTCGGGCTCGGCGAAGATGCCGGTCAGCGTGTCGACCTCCTTCTCAAGCAGGAAGCCAGCGACGGCAGGCAGGTAAGCGGCGGGGCCCACGACGGAACCCTGGGCGCGGTGAGCGGTGCCGAAGGCATCGAGAACGAAGACGTCACCATAGGAAGCGAGCTTCTTGGCGATCTCGGGATCGTTCTTCTTCTCACGCTTATCGAAGCGGACGTTCTCGAGAACGAGGACCTTGCCCGGCTCGACAGCGGCGACAGCCTCGGCAGCCTTCTCGCCGTAAGTGTCGGCGACAAAGGCAACGTCGAGACCAGAGAGCTCGGCGAGCTTCTTGGCGACGGGCTCGAGGGACAGCTCGGGCTGGAAGCCGGTGCCATCGGGACGGCCGAGGTGGCTCATGAGGATGACGCGGGCGTTGTGCTCAACGAGATAGTTGATGGTGGGCAGGGCAGCCTTGATACGGGTGGTGTCGCCAACGACGCCATCCTTGATAGGCACGTTAAAGTCAACGCGGACGAGAACGCGCTTGCCGTCGACATCGATGTCGCGGACGGTCTTCTTGGTAAAGGCCATGTTTGCTTCTACCTTTCGTACGTGTCTGCCTCCCATTACGGCAGACGATTTCTTATAAAAAAGGGCGCGACCCTAGGGTGTAAGCCCTATAAGGCCGCGCCCTTCTTTAGACGCTCAACGAGCTATTCGCTAAAAGCTAAATTAAGCAACGAACTTCTCGAAGTACTTGATGGTGCGGACCATCTGAGAGGTGTAGGAGTTCTCGTTGTCGTACCAAGAGGTGACCTGAACGAGGGTCTGGCCGTTGCCGAGGTCAGAGCACATGGTCTGAGTGGCGTCGAAGATGGAGCCGTGGGTCTCGCCGATGATGTCGGTGGAGACGATGTCGTCCTCGTTGTAACCGAAGGTCTCGGAGATGGTGGCAGCGTAGGCCTTCATAGCAGCGTTGACCTCGTCGACGGTGACCTTCTTGTCAACGACAGCGTAGAGGTTGGTGATGGAGCCGGTCGGCGTCGGGACGCGCTGGGCGGCACCGATGAGCTTACCATTGAGCTCGGGGAGAACCAGGCCGATAGCCTTGGCAGCACCGGTGGTGTTGGGGACGATGTTGACGGCGCAGGCGCGGCTACGACGCTTGTTGCCCTTGCGCTGCGGGCCGTCGAGCGGCATCTGGTCGCCAGTCCAGGCGTGAATGGTGGTCATGATGCCGGACACGATGGGAGCGAAGTCGTTCAGACCCTTGGCCATCGGGGCGAGGCAGTTGGTGGTGCAGGAAGCAGCGGAGATGATGTTGTCCTCAGCGGTCAGCGTCTCATGGTTGACGTTGTACACGATGGTGGGCAGATCGCTGCCAGCCGGAGCGGAGATGACGACCTTCTTGGCGCCAGCGTTGATGTGGGCCTGAGCCTTAGCCTTGCTGGTGTAGAAGCCGGTGCACTCGAGAACGACGTCGACGTCGAGGTCGCCCCAAGGCAGGTTGTTGGCGTCGGCCTCCTTGTAGATCTTGATCTCCTTGCCGTCAACGGTGATGGAATCCTCGCCAGCAACGACCTCGTGATCGCGAGCGTAGTTGCCCTGCGTGGAGTCGTACTTCAGCAGGTAAGCGAGCATATCGGGAGAGGTGAGGTCGTTGATAGCGACGATCTCGGAGCCCTCATGACCGAACATCTGACGGAAAGCCAGACGACCGATGCGACCGAAGCCGTTAATAGCAACCTTTACTGCCATTGTGTCTCCTTTCGTAAGGCCCCCGCGAGCTACAGCGCCCGCCGTTGAGGCCCACAAACTAACCACTCGCCTAATATACCTTTTTTTTGACTTGAATTTCACGAGAATGCTCGAAATTGAAAATCAAATTTACGTTAAAACGTTTTAAAGACTAAAATAGCAGTTAAATCCATATATAAGTCGATACTTCAAACTACCTGTTTGCTTCAATGAGCTTTTCAAGCCTCAAAACTCGATGGTAGAGGGCTGACTTCGACAAGGGAGGGTCAGCCATCTCCCCCAAATCACGCAGTGACAGATCGGGATAGCGCTCGCGCAGGTCGCAAAAGACCGCCAAGGCATCCGGAAGCGCATCGCGAAGGCCACGCTGCTCGAGCTCATCGATAAGCGCAAGCTGATGTTGGGCAGCGCCGGCGCTTCTGGTCTGGTTGGCGAGCTCGGCGTTCACGCGACGGTTCACATCGTTCTTAACCAACTTGACCGCGCGCGCCTCCTCAATCTCGGCAACGCTGCGCTTGGCACCAATCAGCTTTAAAAGATGCTCGATTTCCTCGGCGCTCTTAATGTACACGGCATATGACCCCCGCCGCGCATTAACACGAGCATGGACCCCAATCTGCTCCAACAGATCGCAAAGCCCCTTGGCATATTGCTCGCCCTGCACCGCGATCTCCAAATGAAAGTCGCCGCGGGGATCGGCCACGAAACCGCCCGCGATGAGCGCGCCGCGGATGTAGGCAAGCCTGCAGCAGGGACGGGCAACGATGTGCCGGGGAACACCGGCGACGAGCCCTCCCCTGCGGTCGAGAATGCCCAGCAGCACCAGAGCCTTGTCCAGGTCGGGTTGATCGGGCAAGGTGATGAGGTAGTTTCGAACCTTATGCAATACAGATTTACGGACGGTGAACTCCGTTTTGAGCTTAAGGATGCGATGCGTCAGTGTGATCATCGTGCGCGCGACGGCGCCCGTCTCGGTCGCGACCGTCAAACGATACCGCCCAGAGCCGGTAAGCGAGAGCGTACCGCTCACGCGCGTGAGGGCGGCAAGCGTCGACAAGTCGCAGTATTCACATTCGGGTTCGCAGCGCGCAAGCTCGTCGCGCACCTCAGCGGTAAACGACATGCAGGCCTATGCCTTCGTGTTGGCGCGCGACAGGTCGCGATGGGAAATGCTCACGTGATATTGGGCACCTTCCAAATAACGTGCCGTGGCTTCGGCAATGGCAACGCTGCGGTGCTGGCCGCCTGTACAGCCGATGGCGATAGAAAGCTGCGGCTTGCCCTCCGCGATATAGCCCGGCATCACCGTATCGAGCAGCTGTGTCCAAGCCTTCCAAAACTCCTGCGTCTTGGGATGGTCCAGAACAAAATCGGAGACCTTTTTATCGAGACCGGTCATCGTGCGCATCTCGGGATCGTAGAACGGATTGGGCAGGAAGCGGACATCGATCATAATGTCCGCCTCGACTGGCATGCCGTGCTTAAAGCCAAACGAGAACACGTGAACGTCCATGAGCTGCTGGTCGGACAACTCGGAGAACGCCATGCGCAATTTGTTGCGCAGGGCAGAGGTACGCAGGCGGCTCGTGTCGATGATCATATCGGCTCGATCGCGCACACCCTGCAGCTGCAGGCGCTCGCGCTGAATCGCATCGGCCGTAGTCTCCCCCGGCTTGGCAATGGGATGGCGGCGGCGGTTTTCGCTATAGCGACGGATCAGCACCTCGTCAGAGGCCTCGAGAAACACGATGTCACAGCTCATCTCGCGCTCCTCGAGTGCGGCAACGGCATCGAGCAGCTCATCGAACAAGCCCTGGCTGCGCAGGTCACAGGTGACGGCGAGATGCCTGCCCACGCCCGTATTGATGCCGACGAGCTCGGCAAGCTGGGCGATGAGACGCGGAGGCAGGTTATCGATGCAAAAATAGCCCATGTCCTCGAACACGTGCATGGCCTGTGTGCGGCCCGATCCGGACATTCCGGTGATGATGACGATATCGGGGATGCGCTCCGAGCGCTCCGCCGCATCCATGGCATCTCCCTTTTGCATGTGCTGCCTCCCGAAAACAAGCGCGGGACCCAGCAACCCGGATCCCGCGCGGTCAATTGCCTATATTGAGTATACCGCCCCGAGCGGATACGAGGTCTGTCTTACGCCTCAAGCGCAGCCTTGAACCAACTTGTAATACTCGTGGGGTGCGTGATGGCGGTGCCGACGACAACGGCCCAGGCGCCAGCATCGATCGCGGCGCGAGCCTCCTCGGGCGTATGCACGCGACCCTCGCAAATGATGGGAAGGCCGGGGAATTCCTCAGTCGCCTGACGCAGGAGCGGCAGGTCGGGGCCATCGGCCATGGTGCAGTCGATGGCGGCGACGCCGTGAGAAAGCGTGGTGGATACCAGGTCAAAGCCCATATCAACAGCACGGCGAATATCCTCGATGGTGGCACAATCCGCCATCAGGAGCACACCCTCCTCGTGCAGCGGACGGAAGGTATCCTCGACCGTCTTGCCATCGGGGCGCGGACGATCGGTGGCGTCGATCGCCACGATATCGGCACCGGCAGCAACGCAGGCGCGAGCGTGACGCAGCGTCGGCGTGATGTAAACGCCCTCGTGCCCATCCTTCCACAGGCCGATGACGGGAACCTCACAGCGACCCTTAATGGCGGCAATGTCGGCAAGGCCCTGGCAGCGAATGGCGGCAGCGCCGCCGAGCTCGCAAGCGCGAGACATTTGAGCCATGGTCTCGGGCGTACGAAGCGGCTCGCCCATATACGCCTGAACGCTCACGACGAGCTTGCCCTTCAGGGATTGAATCAAAGGATCGACGGTCATAAGGCTGCAACCTTTCTCAGAACAGCCTCCCGAGGCGTGTTGTCTCGGGAGGCTCCTACAGCAGATACGTTTACTTCAACGAGGCAAGAAGGTGCTCAGCGGCACCGATGAGCGGCGCGTCGCCCTCGAGAGAGCCGATGAGGATCGGCGTGTCCTGAAGCGGATCGAGCGCCTGACTCGCATAGCCCTCGTGCACCGAATCCTTCCACGTCTGCGAACGCCAATCGGGACCCTGGTGAATCACGCCGCCCGAAAGCACGATGACCTCGGGATCCAAGATATTGGCAAGCGAGCCCAGGCTGGCACCCAACGCAAAACCGGCGTCATGGATGACCTCGGTCGCCTTTGCGTCGCCTGCACGGCACAGGTCGTTTACGTCGCGGCCGACCGAAGGACGGCTGGGGTCGACGCGGCCAAAACGCTCATCGTACATTCGACCAATGGAAGTGCCCGAAGCAACCGACTCCAGATGGCCGGAACGCCCGCAGGCGCAGGGAATGCCGGCGGCAGCCGAGCACTCGATGTGGCCCATATGGCCGGCAGCACCATGGAAGCCCTGCATCACGCGGCCGTTCTCGACATATGCGCCGCCGATGCCCGTACCGATGCCAAGACACAAGACGGAGAACTTGCCCTTGCCGACGCCCCAGTGGGCCTCGCCCAGAGCATGAGCCTGCACGTCGCCCACAACGGCAACGGGAAGACCGAGGTCCTCGCGCAGACGCGGCCCCAACTGAACGCCGGACCAGCCGGGCATGATCTCGTTGGCATACGCGATGGCGCCCGTCTTGGGATCGACGACGCCGGCGGCACCGATACCGACGCCAAGGACCTCGACATCGGGATTCGCCTCGAGAGCAGCCTTGATGGACGCCTCGATACGCTGGAAGACGGCCTCGCCGCCCTCCTGGGCCTCGGTAGGAACCTCGGCCTCAAAAACGGGATGGGGCACACTACCGTCAGCCGGGTACTCCATGATGGCGGTCGCGATCTTAGTTCCGCCGATATCGACAGAGCAGACGTACTTGTTCTCCATGTCGCTCTCCTTAGGAGATAAAAACAACTACAGGAAATGAAGGCGGTGTTATCGCCGCAACTCAGTAAAGGTTTCCCAGGTGCCCGAGGTTGGGGTGAAAGTGGTCGGGCGTTGACCTAATGGGTCACGCCCGACCACTTGAGCCCCAAGATCGGGTGCCTGGGGAAGCTTTACAGGAGACCGTTGTCCTGGAGGACCTTCTTAATCGCCTCAACGTTCTCGCCGGTCATGGCCTTCACCGGGCGCGGCATGGTCGGGCTGTCGAAGATGCCCATAAGGTTCATAGCGGTCTTGAAGGCGCCGACGCCACCGGCATAGCCCTGGACGCCCGAGGTGACATCCCAGATGTGCGAAATCTCATTGAGGCGATCCTGCTCGGCCTTGACGGTAGCCCAGTCACCAGCCTGAGCGGCCTTCCACTGACGCACGTAGCCCTCGGGCTCAACGTTGGCGAGACCCGGGACGGAACCGTCGGCGCCACCGAGGTAGGCGCCGTCGACAACAACCTCGTGACCGGTGAGGATGCTCATCGGATGGCCGTTCTTCTCGTTCTCCTGAACGAGGTAGCGGAACGAGATGTCATCACCCGAGGAATCCTTGACGCCAGCAAGGACGCCCTCGGCGCCGAGCTTGGCGAGAAGCTTCCAGGGAAGCTTGGTGTGGACGCACACGGGGATGTCGTAAGCGAAGATGGGCAGGTCGAGCTCCTCGTGCAGGATGCGGAAGTGCTCTTCGACCTCGGTCATGCCCTGCAGGGCATAGAACGGGCAGGTGGCGACGAGGGCGTCGGCGCCCAGCTCCTGAGCAACCTTACCGTGCTCGATCATGCGCTCGGTCTCGGTGTCGATGATGCCGACCAGAACGGGAACGCGGTGGTCGACGATACGAACGGCCTCGGCGATAATCTGGCGACGGCGCTCGTCGGTGGAGAAGACGACCTCGCCCGAGGATCCCAAGAAGAACAGGCCATCGACGCCGGCATCGATCATGCGGTTGATGCTGCGCTCAAAGGAGGCAACGTCGAGCTGGTGATCTTCGGTATCGGGAACAACGACGGGAGGGATAACGCCGGTGAATTTCTGAGTTGCCACAAGAATCTCCTTAGCTGTCTGGCGGGCGGCCCTATGCCACCCACTCTTGTTGGCAGTGTCCAGGCCGTCTAGGCCAAAGAACACGGGTAGAACGTTTGGTTAAAGAAGTCGACGACTTCGTTTTCGAACGCATTGATGCGCTCGTGAGCGTATTTGGCATAGATGATATGCCTCCGGTCACACTCAAAACCGTTGAATACGGCAAACTGACCCTTGGGGTCGCTCACGGTATCCATAAGCGATGTGCCCATGAGCACCAATCCGCGCACCCGAGACGACAGCGCCTCGAGGCCGTCAGGAAGCGGATTGGCAACCGCCGTGCAGGCGAGGCCCCGCTCGTCCAGAGCAGAAACCGCCAGCGCGACTCCGCCGCCAAGACCCTCGCCCCATGCAAAGATGCGGTCGGGGTCCATGCCATCCAGATTGCGCGCCACCTTCGCCAGCGCGCAACCCCAACGGACGCGCTCGACAAAAGCGGGCGAAAAAATCCCCCGCCGCAGGTCGTCCGCACCAGCAACATCGTCATCCAGCGCGAGAACGGCATACCCCATGGCGGCAAATCTCGTCATGTGATGCCAGCCGCGCACAGGCCGATCGATGTCGTGGAACATCAGGCACAGCGGCACGCGCTCAGATACTCGGGCACGACCGACAGGCTCGATCAAACGAGCGTGAATCGCATCGTCACCGAGCTCAAAGGAGACCTCCGAGTAACGGGCGCAGGGGTTAACAAAGTCAATCGCCGTAATGGCCAGGCCTTGAATCTCAAGATTTGAAGCGCATGTCTGTAAATCAGAAACATCTGCTTGGACATCACCGCGCCAGTCCCGATATTCTGCGAGCCTTGACGAAACCGTTCCAGGAATTCCCACGAGCCCGGGGACAATCAGCTCGTCAACATTGCTCTCGCACTTAGACATGAGCCTCCCCTCCCTTGCAGAAAAACGGAATGATCAGATCGTCAAAACCCTGAATCTCCTCGTGGCCAAAGCCTTCAAAGAACTCATGACGCTTTTCGCAGGTCAGGTTGTTATAGACCGCAAACTGCGTCGCCGGAGGACAGACGATATCGGCTGTGCCGGTGCCAAACAGCACGGGACATTTGACCATAGGGGCAAAGTTCTTGGAATCGAAGTACGCCAGCTTGGCATAGGCTTCGTCAATACGAGTCGAGTCCTCGTCAAACCAGCGAGACCAATAGCGCAGGCCCTCGTAGGCAATGTCGTCGGCATCCAAATCCCAGACCAGGCGGAAATCTGACAGGAAGGGATAGAGGATGGCGGCGCGATTGATGAGCTCGCTGTTAAGTGCACAGGTCGCAATGCCCAAACCGCCGCCCTGCGACGCGCCGTTCACAAACACACGCGCAAGATCGATGCCCTCGAGCTCGCGAACGATGCGACACAGGATGCGAATATCTTGGTGCAAGCGGACATAGTAGAGGTTGGCCGGGTCGCCGTCGATACCGGCGACGATATGACCGGCAACCGTTGTGCCCTCAAATCCGCCAATGTCCTCGGAGGGACCTCCTTGGCCGGGGCAGTCGAGGGCGATGAGTGCCATGCCCATGCCCGCAAACGACGCCTGCTCAAACCAGCTGCGGCTTGCACCCGGATACCCATGGAACTGAAGTACCAATGGCACGGGCTCGTCCGAGACGGGTTTAAGGTACTTGGCATGCAGGCGCGCGCCACACATGCCGGTATACCAGAGGTCGAAAAGCTGGCAGGTCGCGGCATCGGTGACCGATGCCGTCTCGATCGCATAGTCAAGCCCGACGGCGTCGGCCTCGGCCATGCGATCCTTCCAAAAGAGATCGAAATCTGATGGACGGGGCATGGCGCCTCGATATTCACCAAATTGATGTTGTAGCTCCTGAGCACTTGGCATGGCTCGTGAACCCAACCTTTCGAATTCGCAACGGAGGTGCCCCCGGCAAGGGAACCGGGCGCACGGGAGGGAAAGCGAGGCTACTCGCCGAGCTTGGGATGCAGCAGCGACGGCGCAGCGCCGAGCAGCATCTTGGTGTAGGGGTCCTGGGGGTGCTGGAAGACCTGCTTGGCCTCGCCCTGCTCGACGATCTTGCCGCCATTCATAACGATGATGTCGTCAGAGATATAGCGGACCGTCTGGATGTCATGGCTGATGAACACCATGGCCAGGCCGAGCTCCTTCTTAAGGTCGGTCAGCAGGTTCAGAATCTGTGCGCGGACCGAAACGTCCAGAGCCGAGGTGGGCTCGTCGGCGATGATAGCGTCGGGGTTCAGCGACAAGGCACGGGCAATTGCCACGCGCTGGCGCTGACCGCCCGAAAGCTGCCCGGGAAGAACCTCGGCGGCAGAGCTGGGCAGACCGGTGAGCTCCAAGAGTTCCTTGACGCGCTTCTCCTGCTCGGCCTCGGTACCCAAGTTGTGGACGCGCATGGGGTCGAGCAGCTGCTCGCGAACGACCATGCGGGGGTTGAGCGCCGTGGCCGGGTTCTGGAACACGACCGAGATGACGCGACCCATGTGGCGACGGTCCTCGGCGGTACGTTTGGTAACGTCCTTGCCCTTAAAGTAGACCTTGCCGCTCGTGGGGGCCTGCAGGCCGCACATGACGTTAGCGGTGGTGGACTTACCGCAACCGGACTCGCCGACGATGCCGATCGTCTGACCGGGCATGAGCTTAATCGTTACACCCTGGACGGCGTGAACCAGGTTGGGGTGCAGAATCGAGCCGGTACGGGTCCTAAAGGTGACGTGGACGTCATCAAGGAAGATGATCGGCTCGACGCCGTTGACTGCGGTCTCGCTCATCTACATCACCTCCGCGTGAGGGGTCAAACCATTTGCCTTGAGCACCTCGTCGGGGAGCTCGGAATAGAAGTGCTCGGTGCCGGGCACGCGCTTGAAGACCGGACGGGTGTCCAGGCCAATACGCGGATGGCTCGAGCGGGGCGCGAAGCGATCGCCCTTGGGGAAATCGCGCGGACTCGGAACGGCGCCGGGCACCTGGTGCAGGCGGCCCGAACCGCTCTCGATGGACAGAACGGAGCCCAGAAGACCGCGGGTGTACTCGTGAATCGGGTTGGTGAGCAGCTCCTTGGTGGGCGCCTGCTCGATAACCTGACCAGCGTACATAACCGTGATGTTGTGGGCGACCTCGGCGACCAGCGCCAGGTCGTGCGAAACGAAGATCATGGCAAAGCCGAGCTTGGCCTGAAGATCGTTGAGCAGCTTGATGACCTGCTTCTGGACGGTAACGTCCAGAGCGGTCGTGGGCTCGTCGCAGATGACCAGCTTGGGGTCGCGGGTAAGGGCCATAGCGATCAGGACACGCTGACGCTGGCCGCCGGAAAGCTCGTGCGGATAGCTCTCGAGCGTGCGCTTGGGATCGAGGCCGACGAGCTCCAGGAGCTCCTCGGCGCTGCGGGTTCCGCCGCGCTTGGTGAGCTGCTTCATCTGGGCAGAGATGAGCATGGAGGGGTTGAGCGAGGACAGGGCGTCCTGATAGACCATAGCGATATCGGTACCGCGCAGGCCGAACCACTCCTTCTTGCTCATCTTGAGCAGGTCACGGCCCTCCCAGAGGACCTCGCCGGAAAGGTGCTCGTCCTCATCGGTCAGGCCCATGATGGCCAGCGTGGTGATGGACTTACCGCAACCGGACTCGCCCACCAGGCCCATGGTCTGACCAGGACGGACGTCAAAGTTGACATGGTCGACGACGTTGATATCACCGTGATGCTCAAACTGAATGCAGAAGTCACGGACCGAGAGAATCGGTTCGACAGACTCGTCGGGCACATGGCGATCGTCACGCTTGAGCTCGACATCGCGCAGGGCGCCAAGGCGAGCGGAGAGAGACTGGGCCTGCTCCTTGTAGGCGCGAACGGGGTCGGAGACCAGCAGGTCGGCCTCGCGACGCTTGGAGGAATCGGTCGGATCCAGGGCGGCAGAGGGAGCAGCGGCCATGGCGTCGGTAATGCCCTCGGAGAGGATGTTGAGCGCCAGGCAGGTGATCATGATGGCCAGGCCCGGGAACAGCGCCTGCCACCAACGGCCGGCGAGCACGCCGCCGCGGGCGTCGGCGAGGATGTTTCCCCAGGTAGCGGTGGGCTCCTGGATACCAGCGCCGATGAAGGTCAGCGAGGCCTCGAAGATGATAGCGTCGGCGACCAGGGTAACGGTGAAGACCATGATCGGGGCGATGCAGTTACGCAAAACATGCTTGATCAAAATCCACGGAGCCTTGGCGCCGGAAACAATGACCGCGCGGACATAGTCCTCGCCGTACTCGGACACGATGTTGGCGCGCACGATACGGGCAATCTGCGGAGTGTACATAAAGCCGATGGCGAAGATGATCGACGGCACGGAGTTGCCCAGGATGGAGACGAAGACGGCCGCGAGGGCGATGCCCGGGATGGACATGATGATGTCCAAGATACGCATGATCGTCTCGGAGACGGCCTTGCGCGAAACCGCCGCAAGGGCGCCCACGACCGAGCCGCAGACCAGAGCCATGGCAGTGGCGCCAAAGCCGATAATCAGCGAGTAACGACCACCGTAGAGCATACGCGACAGAATGTCGCGCCCCTTATCGTCGGTACCGAAGATAAATCCGTTGCCGGGAGCCTGGCGAGCCGTAAAGATCTCGACCGGGCTATAGGGGGCAAGAAGGGGCGCCAGAATCGCAGTCAGGGCGACCAGCACCAGCACGACGGCGGCAATCTTAGAAGACAGCGTCATCTTCTTCCAGCCACCGAGCTTGAGCCCCTTGGATGCAGCCTTCTCGAGCTGCTCGGTTTGCTTCTCTCGAATCTTTACCATAATCTACACCGTCCTGATGCGCGGGTTGATGAGCAGGTAGAGCATGTCAACCACGATGTTGATGATGATGAAGGCAAGAGCAACGACGATAACGACGCCCTGAACCAGGTTCGCCTCGTTGCCCTGAACGCCCTGCAGAATCGCGGTGCCCATGCCGGGGAGGTTGAAGATAACCTCGATGACGACGGCGCCGCCCATGAGGTAACCGATCTTAAGACCGAGGGTGGTGACCGGGGTGATCAGCGCATTGCGAAGAACGTTGATGCCGACGACGACCTTCTCGGGAACGCCGGCGCCGCGAGCCATACGGACATAATCCTTGTCGAGCTCCTCGACCATGGCGGTACGCACGATACGAGTCATCTGGCCCGTCAGCGGAAATGCCAAGGCGATAGCGGGCATGATCATACGTCCCAGATAGCCAACCGGATTCGTGGTGAAGTGAGGCAGAGCACCCGATGCCGGGAGCACCTTAAGGTAGGAAGAGAACAGCAGGATCAACAGAACGGCAAGCCAGAACGACGGGGTTGCCAAGCCGGCGATGGAAAAGACGCGGATCACTTGGTCCGGCCATTTGTCGCGATACAGTGCCGCGATGACGCCGAGCAAAAACGAAACGACCGCACCGATGGCAAGACCGATGAAGGTCAGCTGCATCGTGACGGGCAGGGCCGTGGAGATGCGCTTGGCAACGGAGTTGCGAGCAGCACCATAGGTGCCCATGTCGCCATGGATCAAATCGCCCATATAGCGCACGTAGCGCACGGGCCAGGGGTCGTCCAGACCATACTTCTCATGGTACTCGGCAACCGCCTCGGGCGAGGCACCGTCACCCAACGCCGTGTAGGCGGGGTCGGTCTTGGAGAACGACATAAGGAAGAACACCAGGACGGTGACGCCCAATGCCATGATCGGCAGCGCCACAAGACGCCTTCCAATCAAACGTAGCAAGTTGTTCACGTTCTCTCCCCTTTCTTTTGTCGGTAGGACCAACTGGTATATGAGTACGGATACTCATTACAAGACCCGAGCGACATCGTTGCCGCCCGGGTCTTTGTTTCAACTATGAGGATACGGTCCCAACGACCGACATCCTGCATACAGACTCAAGCGAGTCTTACGCCTTGACGGTCGCGACGCCCCTGAAGGACATGCTCGTCGTGCCGATGCCCTTGAAGCCATCGAGGGCCTCGCCGTTGGGCGCAGTGGACGGATCGTCCCAGGAAGCGGAGACGGTCTTGACGTGGACAACAGGGTACAGAACGGCGTTGTCGGCAATGATGTCGAAGCACTCGTTCCACTTCTTCTGCTGCTCGTCGCCCTCGGCGGCAAGAGCCTCGTCCATGAGACTGTGGAGCTTCTGCCACTCAGCGGACTCCTTCCACGGGCAACGGGTCTGCATCCAGACGTTGTCGCCGTACCACCAGTTGAGCAGCAGGTCGGGGTCGGCGCCGAAGCAGGAAGGATCGCCAGGGGCAAGGAGGATATCGTAGGCCTCGCCGCCGTCGATGGCAGCGTAGGTGGCCGGCGAGGTATCGGTCTGGATGGTCACATCGAAGCCGAGAGCGTCGAGGTCGTTCTTGACCTGGGCGGCCATGCCCTTAATCTGCTCGTTGTCGGTGGTGCGCAGGGTGATGGCACCCGGGGTGATGCCAGACTCCTCGATGAGCTTCTTAGCCTTCTTGGCGTCGGTCTTGTACACCGTGGAAGCCTCATGATAGTTGGTGAAGCTCTTGGGCAGGTAGCAGCTGGCAGCGGTGGCAAGGCCGGCGAAGGTGTTGCTGACCATCTTCTCGGTGTCGAGCGCATACATGACAGCCTGACGGACCTTGACGTTGTTCCAAGGCTCCTTGGCGACGTTGAACATGATGAAGCGGGTGCCGAAACCCTGAACGTTATCGATCTTGCAGCCGGCGCTCTCAAGCTGGTCGACGGCGTCAGCGGTAACGAGCTCCATAACGAGCGTGGAGCCCTCCTGCTGAGCGGTAACGCGAGCGGTGGGGTCGGTCAGGATGCTGTACTGGATCTTCTTATCCTCGGCAGCATACTCACCGTTGTACTCAGGATTGGGAACCAGGGTAATCTCGGTATCGGAGATAGAGTCGTACATCCAGGGGCCGGAGCCGATCGGCTGCTTGGCGCGATCCTCCTCGGTCTGAGTGGCCGGGGTAACGCGGACGATGGCCAGACGATCCTTGAGCAGGGAGAAGTTGGGGACCTTGGTCTTGACCGTCACGGTGCTGGCGTCCTTGGCCTCGATGGACTCGAAGGGCTGGAAGAACGGAGCATAGGTAGCGGAAGCGGCGCAAGCGGTGTAGGAGGCAACGACATCGTCAGCGGTGACCTCGGTGCCATCGGAGAACTTGGCGCCCTTGCGGATGGTGACCTCGAAAGTGGTGTCGTCCACGGACTTAGGATCGTCGGTGGCGAGCTCGTTGAAGGTGCTGTAGTCGTGGTAATCGATGCCGTAGAGGCCCTCGACGACGTGCCAGTTAGCACCCAGGCCCACAGCGGAGCCGGTGCTGGCGGGATCGAAGCTGGACGGAGCGTAAGCGGAACCAGCGGTGATCACGCCGCCGCCACGGTTGGCGGAATCGGTGGAACCGGAAGCGGAACCCTCGTCGCTAGAGCTGCCACCGCAGCCGGTGAGACCAAGCCCTGCGACAGCAGCGACGCTGCCGGTGAGGCCGAGGAACGAACGCCTGGACATACCCTTGTTGATGATGGCCATGTCTTCTCCTATCAATAGAGAATCTTACTCGGGAGCACCTAGACTTGCCCCCGCGCAACTTGCGGACGATATATACCTTACCTACCGACGAACCCAACTGAGGTGCCGCGCTCGGCGACCGATACATACATACGCTTGAACGGTATTTACTACCGTTCACCGAATTCGTTGACAAACGATTCGCCAGACAGTATGTATCGGCGAGGTGAGATATCAGTCTTCGTCAACCCGCAGGATAGCAGGGTTTTCGCTTGGGTTAGTCAAACGTTTTAGCGTTAATAAAACCCGAAACCAGCAGGCAATCATGGCGAAATAAATGGTTGAAAATCGCACAATCATGTATATCAGTTGTTTGGCTCGTGTTTAGCTATCGGAATGGCCAGCCGCCGCCTCGGCGCGCTCGGCATTCCATGCAACGAGCGCCTCGTGGACCGCCTTGGCAACATCGGCAGGTATGCCGCGAACTTCCGCGATCTCTTGCTCGCTCGCCGCGCGCAAACGCTTCATCGAGCCAAAATGGCGCATAAGGGCACGTTTTCTGGTGGGTCCCACGCCTGGAACGTCATCGAGTACCGAAACCGTCATGGCTTTATCGCGCAACTCGCGATGGAACGTGATGGCAAAACGGTGCGATTCATCGCGAACCTGTTTAATTAGATAGAGCGAAGCAGACCCGGTCGGCAGCACGACGGGAGTCTCGTCCCAAGGCACGAAAACTTCCTCATCGGCCTTCGCCAAGCCACAAACCGGTATATCGAGCCCAAGAGCCTCAAGTTGCTTGATCGCAGCGGTCAATTGCGGCTTACCGCCATCGACAACGAGCAAATCGGGGCGCGAGCCAAAGCGCTCGTCGACCATGCGCTCGGGAGCATAGCGTCGTCCCAAAACCTCGGACATCGACACGAAGTCGTTTGCCTCGTCCAATTCGGCCTGAATTTTAAAACGACGGTACTGGCTCTTGTCGGCGCGTCCGTTGGTAAACACCACCATCGAGGCGACCGTAAAGGTTCCATGCAGCGTCGAGATATCGAAGCACTCGATACGCATCGGCGGCGCCGGCAGCGCCAGCGCGCTTTCGAGCTCCAGGAGCGCTTGATTGGCGCGGTCGTCAGCGTACCCCGTTCGCATCATGTAGCGCATGAGGGCATGGCGCGCATTTTTGGATGCCATATCGAGCAAACGGTGCTTTTCGCCACGCTGCGGCCTATGGAGATGGCAGGAACGCTCGCGCTTGCCTGCAAGCCACTCCCCCAGCGCCTCCGCATCCTCAAGCTCGACAGAGAGGTTTATCTCAGCTGGAATATCAGCCGTCTCGTCGTAATAGCGCTTAAGAAAGCCCGATTGAAGTTCCTCTTCGTCGACATCCAAACCCTTATCGAGAATAAACTCGCAGGTTCGAACCGTTCGACCCTCACGCACGACAAAGACGCAAGCGGCGGAGATGGTCTCCTCGCGATAGAAACCGATGACATCGATATCGACACTGGAGGGAAAAACGACTTGCTGACGGTCGTCCAGACCCCTGATGACCTCCAAACGACGTTTGACGCGTGCCGCGCGCTCAAAGTCGAGCGCCTCGGCGGCATCCGTCATCTCGGAGGTCAGCTCATCGACGACATCCTTGCGATGGCCCGACAAAAAGCGCTCGACACGCTTGACGTTCTTGGCATAGTCCGTAGGAGAAATCGCGCCGACACACGCACCTGGGCCGCGCCCGACATGGTAGTCGAAGCAGGGACGCCCGTTTTGCGCGCAAATCATATTGACGATGTCTTCCTCGCCCTTGTGGGACTCGACGATACGACGACAACGACGCCACTCCGCACAAGAAGCCGAGCAGATCGGGATCACCTTGCGCAGCGTGTCAATGGTCTCACGCGCCGCGCGGCTATCGGTATAGGGACCAAAATAACGCGTTCCCGGCTTATGACGCTCGCGCGTGTATTTGATAGCGGGATACAGGTCGCCCTTTGTAATGGCGATAAAGGGGTAGCTCTTGTCATCCTTGAGGTCGACGTTAAAGTACGGATGGTACTGGCCGATCAGGTTGCGCTCGAGTACAAGCGCCTCATGCTCGGTTTCGACAACGATGTAGTCAAAGCTCGCAACCAATTGCATCATGAGCGGTATTTTTTGGCGCTCATCCTGCAGCGTCACGTACTGGCGCATACGGGAACGCAGGTTTTTCGCCTTGCCAACGTAGATGACATCGCCCTTGGCATCTTTCCAAAGGTAACATCCGGGCTGCGTGGGAACGCGCGAAACCTGCTCGGCGAGTGTTGGAATGTTGTCGTGACCGGCCACACGCACCTACTTGCGACGAAGCAGCGCCGAGACCTCGGGCATCTTAAGAACGACGGCAAGGCCAAAGGTAACAGCAAGCGAGACGACACCCGCAACGCAAACATAGCCAAGAGTAATCAGAATCGAGCCGCCAAGTACCCCGACAAAGTGTTCAAGCGCCCACATGACGCCGGCGCCTGCGGCAGCCCCTAGGCCGCCGAGCAAAAGGCCAAAGAAACCGCCATGCAGGATAGATTTGACCTGAAGGCCACGCAGGCGACGACGCAGCCACCACAGCGAACAGCCGACCAAGATCACGTAGTCGACAACATACGAAAGCGCGATTGCCGGCATACCGAAGCCCAGCACAACGCCAAACAGCAGAACCGAGCCAGCCTGGCCGATGGCGGAATACAGGCAATAGCGGCTATAGGGCTTCATGTCGAGCAAGGCAGAGAAGCTCTTCTGCATCAACACGACCACGCCGTAGAGCGGCAGCGAGAGCGCCAGGTAGACAAGGTACTCGGACACCAGCGCCACGCCGGATTCATCGAACTTGCCGGCACAGTAAATCATGTTGAGCGGACGTGCGAAGACAATCAGGTACAGTGCGAACGGAATCAGGAAGAACAGCATCTGGGCGACGCCACGCGAAATGCCCGTGCGAACGCTGTCGTAATCCTTCTCCTGTGCGTCATGAGAGAGCTCGGTATAGAGCGCCGTCGAAAGCGAGGCGGCAATCAGCGCGTAGGGCAGCGTGTACCACAGGCGCGCATAGGCGATGACGGAAGGACCCGTCTCGGGCTGGACCACCAGCGCGGCAGCGTTGGTGATAGAAGTCGAGACAAACATGCACACCGTGGCGAGCAGCGTCGGGATACCGAGCGCAATCGTCTGGCGCAGCGCGGGGTCCTTAAAGTCGATATGGATATGGGGATGCACGCCGTGCTTGCCAAGCGCGGGAATCTGACATGCCATCTGAACAAAGACACCGAGGGTCGTACCGGCCGCAATCAAGATGATGCCGGCACGTTCGCCAAACTGTGCGGACACGGGCGCAAAACCCATAAAGCTCGCAATGACGATCACATTGTTGAGGACCGGGGCAAACGTCGACCAGAAGTAGTCGCGGTGTGCGTTGAGAACGCCCGAGAACACCGAGCCCAGACCATAAAAGAGAATCTGGATGGCAAAGAAACGGAACATGAACGCAGCGGTATCCATGCTGCCGCCGTCACCCGAAAGGAACGATTGCGTCCAGATAAAGCCCGGGGCGAACACGGTCCCCAGCAACGAAATGCCACCCAGCACCAAAAGCAGAATGCCAAGCAGGTTGCCCACGTACTCGTTCGAGGCCTCGCGACCCTGCTCACGCCTCACGCCCATGTACACGGGCAAAAACGCCGTCACGAGCATGCCACCCATCACGAGTTCGTAGAGCATATTGGGCAGGTTGTTGGCGACCTGATAGGAGGACGAGAGTAGCGACATGCCGATAGCGGCCGCCATTGCCCACGTGCGGATAAAACCGGTGACGCGAGACACGATAGTCAGAATGGTCATAAGCCCGGCGGAACGACCAACCGTGGAGTAGTCCGACGAGCCCATGTCGTCAGTGTCATCTCGCGACGAAGAAACTTCGGATGAGGGTGTCTGAGGCGCAGATTCTTTTGCAAAATGAGCTCCGCACTTCAATTCTTCCTGCGGCATCGCTCAGTCCTCTCTCGTAATCGCGGCAACCGTCGCCCCGCAAAATGCAATTAAATCATCGGGTGCAAGCTCGAGCTGATAACCACGCTTGCCTCCCGAAATAAAAATGGTATCCCAAAGGACGCATGTCTCGTCAATGAGCGTCCGGTAGCGTTTTTTCATACCGACCGGGCTGCAGCCGCCGCGAACGTAGCCAGTCGCCGCAAGCAAATCCTTCACATGCATCATGGCCAAGGACTTCTCCCCCGCGGCACGCGCGGCGGACTTTAGATCGAGCTCGTCGGCAACAGGGATGCAGCACACGACATAGTCGTTGGACGGCGTCACGCAGACCAAAGTCTTAAATCCTTGACCGGGCTCCTCGCCAAGCTGCTCCGAAATCGCGACCCCCAGGCCCACCGACTCATCACCATCGTCTTCGTACGTATGTAGAACATAGGAAATGCCGGCACTTTCCAGCTCGCGCATCGCATTGGTTTTTGGCGTCTTTACAGCCTTTGCCATGACATATCCTTTCTCTCGCATTCGGACGCAAGGATTAAGTATATGTCCAATTCGGCTGCATACGTCACTTCGGCACAGCAAGCGCCATCGAATCACAAGGAGTCGATGGCGCCCATAAACTGAATCGCCTATTTATTGAGCATCAAGTTGAGCCTGACGCTCCCGGTCACGCCTGAGCAACGGCGCCAAAAACTTGCCCGTATAACTCTGCGGACAGTCCGCAACCTGCTCCGGTGTGCCCGAAACCACGACGGTTCCGCCGCCGTTACCGCCCTCGGGACCCATATCGATCAGGCGGTCGGCAACCTTGATGACATCAAGGTTGTGCTCAATCACCAGCACCGTGTTGCCCGCATCGACCAAGCGCTGCAGCACATCGAGCAGCTGGCGGACGTCCTCAAAATGAAGACCGGTCGTCGGCTCGTCCAAAATATAGAACGTCTTGCCCGTCTGGCGTCGATGAAGCTCCTTGGCGAGCTTCACACGCTGCGCCTCGCCGCCCGAGAGCGTCGTGGCGGGCTGGCCCAGGCTCACGTAGCCTAAGCCTACATCGTACAGCGTCTGGAGCTTGCGCTTAATCTGCGGGATATTCCCAAAGAAGGCCAGCGCCTCGGTGACGCTCATGTCGAGCACGTCCGAGATGGTCTTGCCACGGTAGGTGACCTCGAGTGTCTCGCGGTTGTAGCGTTTACCGCCGCAAACTTCGCAGGGAACGTAGATATCGGGAAGGAAGTGCATCTCGATCTTGATCTGCCCGTCGCCCTTGCACGCCTCGCAGCGCCCGCCACTCACATTAAAGGAGAAACGACCCGGCGAGTAGCCGCGCGCCTTCGACTCCGGCGTACTCGCAAACAGCGCGCGAAGATCATCCCACAGGCCGATATAGGTAGCAGGGTTGGAACGCGGCGTGCGGCCAATCGGCGACTGGTCGATATCGATAACCTTATCGATACACTCGATGCCCTCGATTTTTTTATACGGACCCACAGGGCGCGTCGAACGGTGAATAGCATTCGTAAGGGCAGGCGCAATGGTGTCGGTAACCAGGGAGCTCTTGCCCGATCCCGACACGCCGGTAACAACCGTAAGCGTACCAAACTCGATCTTGGCGGTAACGTTTTTGAGGTTGTTGGCTCGAGCGCCCGTAATTTTAAGGCAGCCGCGACCGGGCTTGCGCCGTTCATCAGGCACCCGAATCATTCGTTTGCCGGTCAGATAAGCGCCCGTCATCGACTCAGGACACGCCATGATATCAGCAGGCGTTCCCGCCGCGACTACGTGTCCGCCGTTGACACCGGCGCCGGGCCCCATGTCGATCACGTAGTCGGCGGCACGGATTGTATCCTCGTCGTGTTCGACAACGATAACGGTATTGCCGATATCGCGCAGGCGCTCGAGCGTCTTGATCAGGCGCTCGTTGTCACGCTGATGAAGACCGATCGAGGGCTCGTCCAGAATATAGAGCACGCCCATGAGACCCGCGCCGATCTGCGTTGCCAAGCGAATACGCTGTGCCTCGCCACCGGAAAGCGTCGCCGAGGCGCGATCGAGTGTCAGATAGTCGAGTCCAACATCGACCAGAAAACGCAGGCGCTCCAGAATTTCCTTGACGATACGGCCGCCGATAAACTGTTGGCGCTCGGTGAGTTCCAGGCCCTCAAAAAACTCGAGCGATTCACGGCACGACAGGCAACAAACTTCGTAAATGGACTTGCCGCCCACGGTGACGGCGAGCATCTCAGGGCGCAAACGAGCGCCGTGGCAGGTCGAGCACGGCTCCTCGCGAATGTACTTCTCCAGGCGCGCCTTGGTGTTCTCGTTCGTCGTCTCGGTATAGCGTTCGTACAGGATGTTGCGAACGCCCGAAAACTTGGTATCCCACTGGCTGCGACGTCCGTCGAGCTTTTGGTAGTCGACCGAGATCTTCGTATCGCCCAGGCCATCCAAGAATGCACGACGCACGCGAGGGGGCAAGTCCTCCCACGGCGTATCGGCGCTCACCTTAAAGTGTTTGCAGACCGCAGCAAAAATCTGCGGATAGTAGTTCGAATTGCCAAACAGGCTACCAAAGACTCCGTCGGCAATGGACTTCGAGGGGTCCTCGATCAGCGCCTCGGCATCAACGGTTTTCTTAAAGCCCAGGCCGTCGCACTCAGGACATGCGCCATAGGGAGCGTTAAACGAAAAATCACGCGGCTGAAGATCGTCAATGGAGTGTCCATGCTCCGGGCACGCCAAGGCCAACGAATACTCCAGAAGCTCGCCCTCGGTCCCCTCGGGAGCATCACGATCGGGCAGCATGTACACGTTTACATTGCCGTGAGCCAGCGCGGTCGCCTGCTCAACAGACTCGGCGATACGGCCAAGAGAGTTCTCACGGATCACGATGCGATCGACCACGACCTCGATATCGTGCTTGAACTTCTTGTCCAGATCGATCGGATCGTCGAGCGAGCGCACTTCACCGTCGACACGCACGCGGCTAAAGCCCTCGGCGCGAAGGTCCTCAAACAGTTTGGTGTACTCGCCTTTTCGCCCGCGCACCACCGGTGCCAGCACAAACGCGCGGCGGCCCTCCCCCGCCGCCAAGACCTTGTCGGCAACCTGGTCGGTCGTCTGGCGCTCAATGACGCGGCCGCATTCGGGACAGTGCGGGGTGCCCACACGGGCGAACAGCAGGCGCAGATAGTCATAAATCTCGGTTACGGTGCCAACCGTCGAGCGAGGGTTTTTAGACGTCGTCTTTTGGTCGATCGACACCGCCGGCGAAAGGCCGTCGATTGAATCCAAGTCGGGTTTGTCCATCTGGCCCAAGAACTGGCGCGCATAGCTCGAAAGACTCTCGACGTATCGACGCTGGCCCTCGGCATAGATAGTGTCAAATGCCAGCGAACTCTTGCCCGAGCCAGAAAGACCGGTAATGACCACGAGTTGGTCACGCGGAATGGAAACATCGATATCACGGAGGTTGTGCTCACGAGCGCCGCGAATAACGATAGAAGAATCAGACATGGAAGCTCCTTGCCTCCTATTGCATCGAATCATACTGTCGATGAGTTTAGCGCACTCGACGCGCACAGATGTTCGTAATACAAGATTCGCAGACCTTTAGCTTTGCGTATCGGGCGCTTTGTTTCTCGAAATGCCGTGGAAAGGTTACAGTAATCTAATACTGAACTTAATTTGCCGTAACAGAGGAACGTCCATGACCGAAGATATCCCCCTTGAAATCACTTCGAGCGACATGGCCAATCTGCCCATATTCATCGCCGTCCTTATCGTGGCCATCGTCGTGGTGCGTGTATATTTTTCAATCAAACACAATGAAAAGCCGCCCATTGCCCGCGTCTTTTGGTGCGCGACGCTCCTCATCCCGCTCGGCATGGTAGCTGCATGGATTACGAATCAATTGCTCGTAAATGAGGACAATTCCCTATGGGTCCTTTCTTATTCGGCGCTCGGTGCTACCGCCGTCATACTTCTTGTCGAGCCCTTGGTTTCGGGACTTATCGACCAAACCGATCTTGCGACGGGAACGGTTGCCTGTATTTGCCGTGACATCCTTGTCATCGCCGCTGTTTCAGCGCTCTCGTTCGTTTCACTCGAAATTGCCTGTAACGAAACGTTCTATCGCATTCCCGCCAACTCATTCGGGTTTTCCGTCGGGCTGCTCGCGACGGTTCTGCTCTCCCTTTATTTGCTGGGACAGCGTCATGGAGGCGTCATGGCCCTCGTGCCCGTCGCCTGTTGCATCCTTGGCATTGCCGAGCACTTCGTCATAACGTTTAAAGGCGAGGCCATCCTGCCAAGCGATATCTTGGCCCTTCGCACCGCAATGGAAGTGAGCGAGGGATACGAGTTTACCTTTACCGCCGGAATCGTAACCTCTCTAGCCCTGCTGGAGATTTCCCTAGGGCTTCTTTCGCTTATCCGACCGAGAAAGCTCCGTACGCCCACCCATGTCTTCCCCGCAATCGCCGCTAACCTCTGCGCTTTTCTGCTAGTGACCGTTATGGGGCTCTCGGGCTTTTCCAGCATCGACTTGGAGCAGGCGCTGAATTTTGGATTTGACCGTTGGCAGCCCATCACCACGTATGCGTCTCAGGGTTTTATCACTTCGTTCACCGAAATGGTCAACGAGTTGCCCATTGAGAAGCCCGAAGACTATACGCCCGATGAGGCGCAGAGCATCGAGCAGAAGCTCGCCGCCACCTACGACAGCACGTATGGCTCGAGCGAGCAGCGCGCGGCGGCCGTTGCCCAGTTCAATGAAATCAAGCCGACGATTGTTGCCGTCATGAATGAGAGTTTTAGCGACCTTTCGTGCTTTGAGCAGCTCCAGGCGGCCGGGTACACCGGCCCCGCATTCTACAACTCGCTTCCCGACACACTTGTTCGCGGCACCATGCTCGCTTCGGTCGCCGGTGGCGGAACGGCGAACTCCGAATTCGAATTTTTGACCGGAGCGACAACGGCCTTTGTCGGATTAGGCAAAATCCCCTATCAGCTATATCAGATGAATGGCGTCAACAGCCTGGCAAAGGACCTTAAGGAGCTTGGGTATACCGCTACCGCTATGCACCCGCAAAACCCCGTCAACTACCATCGAGATAAAATCTATCAGCAGCTGGGCTTTGGAGACTTTCTTTCAATCGGCGATTTCGAAGGTGCGCCCTGTTACCATGCCGGCGTATGCGACTACGCCACCTACGACAAGATACTCGACCTGCTTAGAACCGACGAAGCCCCGCAGTTCATCTTTGACGTCACGATGCAAAATCACGGCGGCTACGACTATGGCACCGTTCCCGCCGAGGAGCTGACAAACTATTGGGTCGAGGGAGCCAGCGAGGGCGCCAATAGCGCGCTCAACACCTATCTCACCTGCATCAACGCATCCGACCGGGACCTCGAGTACTTTATCAACGAGCTCCGCAATATCGGCAGACCGGTTGTTCTTGTCTTTTTTGGCGACCATCAGCCGAGCGCCGCAACGACTCTCAACGACGAGCTGTACCCTCAGGAAGATACGGCAAGCCACGCTTTCCGTATCTATCAGTCGACATATTTTGTCTGGGCTAACTATGAAATCGCCGGCAATACCGAGCTCAACGTCTACGACACCGTCGGGGCAAACGAGGTTGCAGCCATTACCCTTAATAAGATCGGCGCCCCGCTCACCGACTATCAAAAGGCCCTGCTTGCAACAAGGTCAGATGTGCCCACCATCAATGTCGCCGGCTACCTTGGTGCCGACGGGCTGCGCTACGACTTGGAATCTGAAGACAGCCCATACGCCTCGACGATCGACAAGCTGCAGCGCATGCAATACCTCGAGTTCGCCAGCAAAGTTCAGTAAGCCCGCCCATTCGCTTGGACCCATCGTATTGCAAGCACGCTCGGCCCAAATGCATCGTAAATGACTCCCGCTCGCAAACGAGGGTACAATGACGCTCGTGTCACATCACGGGGCCCCGGCCCCAACATATACAAAGGAGTCATACATGGGTTGCGAGCACGCACAGGCCGCCGGCGGACAAACGTCGCCGTCGCAATTTGAGGAGAATACGCTGTCCGAGGTCAAACGCGTCATCGCCGTGCTTTCCGGCAAGGGCGGTGTCGGCAAGTCGTTTGTCACCGGTGCCATCGCCACCGAGCTTGCCCGTCACGGCCACAAGGTCGGCGTCCTCGATGCCGACATCACCGGTCCCTCTATCCCCAAGATGTTCGGTATGAGCGGACGCCACGTCCATGCCCTTGGCAACCTCATGCTGCCTGAAATCTCCGAGCACGGCGTCAAGGTCATGAGCTCCAACCTTCTGCTCCAAAACGAGACCGACCCCGTCCTTTGGCGCGGTCCGGTCATCGCAGGCGCCATTAGGCAGTTCTGGAGCGAGACCTCATGGGGCCCCATCGACTACCTGCTGGTCGACATGCCTCCGGGAACAGGCGACGTCGCTCTCACCGTCTTCCAGTCACTGCCCGTCGACGGCATCGTCATCGTCACGAGCCCGCAGGATCTGGTCTCGATGATCGTCGCCAAGGCGGTCAACATGGCCGAGAAGATGAACGTCCCCATTCTGGGCATCGTCGAAAACATGAGCTATATTGAGTGCCCCGACTGCGGCAAGAAGATCGAGGTCTTTGGCAAGAGCAAGCTCCCCGAGGTCGCAGAACGCTATAACCTCGACATCTTGGGCACGCTTCCCATCAATCCGTCACTCGCCGAGGCCTGCGATAAGGGCGAGGTCGAGACCGCGCTGCCCGATGGCATGTTGCCCAAGGCAGTCTCTGCCGTCGAGGCCATTACCCCGCACGAGACCGACGAGGCCTAAGTGAACACGAGCGCCTTCTATGACGTCCTGGTAATCGGCGGCGGGGCTTCAGGCCTCGCCGCCGCCATTACGGCCGCACGTGCTGGCAAAAGCGTCTGCATCGTTGAGTGCGATGTCGCCTGCGGCCTTAAGCTCCTTGCGACCGGTAACGGCCGTTGCAACCTCTCCAACGAATCGATTGATCCTCAGCGGTATAACCACCCCGCATTCGTCGAATCTGTCATGAGGACCCAGCCCGAACAAGAGCTTATGGGTTTCTTCTCCTCGCTGGGCATCATGACAACCTCCGAGGAAGGCCGGCTGTACCCGCGCTCCCTTCGCGCCGAATCGGTGCGCGACGCGCTTCTCAACGTTTGCGACCGCCTAGGTATCACCTTAATCTGCGGAGCCAACGTTGCCTCGGCGCACAAAGCTTCCGAAGGCTGGGCACTCCAAATAGACCGTCCAGCGCGGGCACTCAAGGCAAAAAAGCACGATGACCGAAAATCGGAGCTCCGCTCGCTTCGGAAAGCGCTCACCGATGTCCCTCGCAAGAACGAGGCCCTGCAGGCACATGCCGTAATTATCGCTACGGGCGGCAAACCCACCGGTATCGCCGATACGTTTCGCCTCCCCCTCACTTCGCTGCGCCCCATCCTCTGCCCCGTATCGGCAACGGTCGTTGGCGATCGGGCGGCACTCAAAACGTTGGATGGCCTGCGCGTCCGTGCCCGCTTGACGCTCGCCCGCAATCATAATGAGCTCTGGCACGAAGACGGTGAGGTGCTGTTTCGAACCTTCGGTATCTCGGGCGTCGCTGTCTTCAACCTCTCCCGTCGTATCCAGCACGGCGATACGATCCTGCTCGACGTTTTCCCCGACCTCTCCAAAGACGAGTTGCTCGATATGCTCAACCGGCGCGTTGAGCTGCTCGGCGGCTTTTCGCCCCGCGATCCCCGTTGGCTCGACGGCATGCTCGCCCCGCAACTCTCCCGCGTCGTCTGCACAGCGTTCGAGCAGTGCCATCCAGGCTCCAACGATGTCATCCACCTGGTCTCGATCCTCAAACACTTTAAGTTGCTCGTCGAGGGAACAGCCGAGGAGCGCTCAGCGCAGGTCACGCGTGGTGGCATATCTGTCGAGAGCATCTCAACACCCAGCCTACGCGCGCGCAGCGTTGTCGACGCCCCGCTTTACGTCTGCGGTGAAGCGCTCGACATCGACGCCGATTGCGGAGGCTTTAACCTTGCGTGGGCCTGGATCTCGGGCATTCGCGCTGCAAGCAGCCTGTAGCCGCGCAGTCTATAATCAAAAACGCATTCGGGCCGTCTGGGATACCGGACGGCCTCTTTCTTGCCTCTAAGGAGACCTCGATGATCGAAATCACCCAAGTCAACGCGTCGCTCGATGAAGCCGGCGATGAAAATGCCTGCCTCATTGTTGGCAAGCGAGTCGCCAAGCGCGTCTTACGTTGCAAGGACTCCGAGATCAAGTCCATCGAGCTCCACCGCAAGTCAATCGACGCTCGCAAAAAACGAGACGTCCATTTTATCCTGAGCTTTCGTGTTGAGCTGACTAGTCCCCACCTCGAGCGAGAAGCGGTCGACAGCGTTGCCGAGCGTGACCACTCGCGCGTACGCGCGATAGAAGACGATGAGCCTTCATTCCCCTCCCCCGCCTCCGACGCACCTCAAGAACGCCCTGTCGTTGTCGGCGCCGGATGCGCCGGCCTTTTCGCTGCGCTTACGCTCGCCGAAGCAGGTCTTAAGCCCTTGCTCATCGAGCGCGGCGACCCGGCATTTCGCCGCTCGCAGGCGATCGATCTCTTTCTAAAGGAGCGCATCCTCGACCCCGAGAGCAATATCCAGTTTGGTCTAGGCGGCGCGGGAACCTTCTCGGACGGCAAACTCAATACGGGAACCAAAAATCCCGCCCATCGCCTTATCCTCGAAACCTTCGTCGAGGCGGGTGCGCCCCGCGATATTCTGTGGGATGCCAAGCCGCACATTGGCTCCGACATCCTTCCCACGGTTGTCACCGCTATATCCCAGCGCATCGAGCAGCTCGGAGGTGTCGTCCGTTATCGAACGAAGCTCGTCGACATTCGCATCGACGCGTCTGGCGCCATCACCGGTATTGATGTCCAATCGTCCCAAGACGCCGCTTGTGAGCCAATCGAGACAAAGCACCTCATCCTCGCCTGCGGGCATTCTGCTCGCGATATTTTTGAGCTCCTTAAGGGCCACAACGTGGCCCTCGCACAAAAGACCTTTGCCATGGGCGTTCGCATCGAGCATCCGCAGCGCGACATCGACCGAGTCCAATACGGAGCCTCGGCGGGACATCCTGCCCTCGGAGCAGCCCCTTACAAGCTCGTCGCCCATCTTCCCAACGGCCGCAGCGTGTTCTCGTTTTGCATGTGCCCCGGCGGGCAGGTTGTCGCCGCCTCTTCCGAGCAGGGCCACCTGTGCGTCAACGGCGCCAGTCTCAATGCCCGCGACGGACGCAACGCAAATGCCGCCCTGCTCGTTAACGTCACACCCGAGGACCTTCCCAACGATGACCCGCTCGCCGGCATCGAGCTCCAGCGTGCCTGCGAGGCGGCCGCCTATCGCCTGGGCGGTTCCAACTGGAACGCACCGGCACAGCTCGTCGGAGATTTCCTCGCAGGACGTGCCAGCAAGGCACCCGGAAAGGTAAAGCCCACCTATCCGCTCGGTGTGACCTGGACGGCAATTGACGAAGCCTTGCCGCAGCATATCGTCGAGTCGCTCCGCCTAGGACTTCCCCTACTCGGAAAAAAGCTACGAGGCTACGACCGCTCCGATGCTGTTCTTACCGGTGTGGAGACTCGCTCGAGCTCACCGGTCACCGTCACCCGAGACCGAACATGCCATGCCGTGTCGACCCCGGGCCTCTACCCTTGCGGTGAGGGAGCTGGATATGCCGGCGGCATCATGAGCGCCGCCACCGACGGCATTCGTTGTGCCGAAGCCCTGATCGCAGACCTCTAACGCACGAATTCCAGCGCGCAAAAGACGCATGCCCCGAGCTCCGCAGGGAACTCGGGGCATGTTCGCTATTTCTTAAACCGTGCACCCTGGCGTTTTCTGCCCGATGCGAACGTGGAACCCTTGCGGGCCTGCGAACGTAAGCGCTCGATCGTCTCGTCCTCAGACGCACCCTCGAGCATCGCCCGAATCTGAACGACGGCATCGCGCAGGCGCGCCGCCTCCTCAAAGTCCATGGCGGCAGAAGCGTTACGCATATCCTCTTCCATGGTTTCGACGATCCGCACAAGCTCGTCATGCGGCAGTTCTTCCAACTGCTCCGCAAGTGTCTGCTCGGGCGCCACCGTTTCCGGCACGCCACCCTCGCCCGACTCATCGGGCGTATAGAATGCGCCATGGCCAAGAGAGTCGCCCTTCGAGCGCCCCTTGGAACCCACGGTTTTTTCGGCCTCGGCAATAAAACTTGAGATGTCGTTGATGGCCTTGCGCACCGTCTTGGGCACAATGCCATGCTCTTCGTTATATGCCATCTGAATCTCGCGACGGCGCTGCGTCTCCTCGATGGCCTCTTTCATCGAATCGGTCACAACGTCCGCATACATGATGACTTCGCCATCGGCGTTACGGGCCGCGCGGCCAATCGTCTGAATCAGCGAACGGCGGTTGCGCAAGAAGCCTTCCTTATCGGCATCGAGAATTGCCACCAGTGAGACCTCGGGAAGGTCTAGGCCCTCGCGAAGCAGGTTGATGCCAACAAGAACATCAATCTTTCCCTCGCGCAGCGTTCGCAGGATCTCGACACGGTCCATCGTCGCTGTATCGGAGTGCATGTAATTGACCTTAATGCCTGCGTCGAGCAGATGGTCGGTCAGGTCCTCGGCCATGCGCTTGGTGAGCGTGGTCACCAGCACGCGCTCCTTGCGGGCAACGCGCTCGCGAATCTCGTCCTCAAGATCGTCAATCTGCCCACGAACCGGACGCACATCGATCTTGGGGTCGAGCAGACCGGTCGGACGAATAATCTGCTCCACGTCGTTTTGGCTCACCCGCAGCTCGTAGTCGCCCGGCGTGGCCGAAACATAGATAAACTGGGGTATCCTTGCCTCAAACTCATCGAAACGAAGCGGGCGATTATCGAGTGCCGAGGGCAGGCGAAAACCGTGTTCCACCAGCGTTACCTTACGCGAGCGGTCGCCTTCATGCATGCCGCGGATCTGCGGCACCGTCACATGGCTCTCGTCGATGATACAGAGCATGTCCTTAGGAAAGTAATCGATCAGGGTAAACGGCGGCTCACCCGGCTTGCGACCGTCCAGATGACGCGAGTAGTTCTCGATGCCGTTGCAAAAGCCCATCGTCTCGAGCATCTCAAGATCATAATCGGTGCGCTGCTGCAGACGCTGCGCCTCGAGCAACTTGTCGGTCGCCTTGAGCTCCGCCACGCGCTTCTCGCACTCTTCGCTGATCGATTTCAGAGCCGCCTTGACCTTCGGCTTCTCGGTCACATAGTGTGATGCCGGCCATACGGGGATGGCCTCGTACTCACGAAGCATCTCACCGGTGACCTCATCGATCTCGGCAATCAGCTCGACCTCGTCGCCAAAGAACTCAAACCGCAACGGATGCTCAGCATAAGGCGGATACACGTCGACAACATCGCCGCGCACGCGGAACGTGCCACGCGCCAGGTCATAGTCATTGCGATCATATTGAATGTCGATAAGCGCATGGATAAAGTCATCGCGCTCGAGCGGCACCTTCTTGTCGACGTTTGGAGCCAGACCCGCATAGTCCTCAGGAGAGCCAATGCCATAGATACACGAGACCGATGCGACAACGATCACATCACGTCGAGAGAGCAGTGACGCGGTCGCCTGATGGCGCAGCATCTCGACCTCTTCGTTAATCGAGGAGTCTTTCTCGATATATGTATCGCTTTGCGGCACATACGCCTCGGGCTGATAGTAGTCGTAATACGAGACAAAGTAGACCACAGCGTTATTGGGAAAGAACTCTTTGAGCTCGCTCGCAAGCTGAGCAGCGAGCGTTTTATTCGGAGCCATGACCAGCGTCGGCTTTCCCAGGGCCTCAATAGTCTTTGCCATCGTGAAGGTCTTGCCCGAACCAGTCACGCCCAGCAAAACCTGATAGCGGTCTCCGTCCCTCACGCCCTGCACAAGCGACTCAATGGCTTTAGGCTGGGAACCGGCAGGCTCATAGGGAGAAACGACCTTAAACGGCACGTCAGAGCCTTCAACGCCAAAGCGCTTAAGTTCACCACCAACGCGTTCTACTTCAAATTCCGCCATGGATACTCCTAACTCATATATCTGCAGTATACGCAGGCGGCAGGCATAGTCCTATACGAACCGATCGGGATAGAGGGTCTTGTAGCGAGCCCAGGCATTATTGACACGAATCAGATACGCCTGCGTCTCGGGAAAGGTAATTGCATTATGAAGCGACGTACCCTGCTGCGCCCATCCGTCGACATTGCCCATGCCGGCGTTATAGGCGGCGATGGCACTATCCGTCGAACCGTTGAAATAGGCGAGAAGATACGAGAGGTATGCGCAGCCAAACTCGATATTCGTAGCCGGATCGTTAAGATTGTCGGCCGAATACTCCCCTCCGTCGACAAGGCCCTTGGCAATCATATCCTGGGCAGTCTCGGGCATCAGCTGCATCAATCCCTGAGCACCCTGATTCGACTCGGCCTCGGGATCCCAATTCGATTCCGACTTAATGACAGCGCACACCAGATACGGATCCAGATTATGCGAAATACTGGATTGCTTTACATACGCCTCGTAGTCAATCGGATACAGCGGCTTAAAGAAAGCGGCAGGGGCACACGAGTAGACGAGCGAAATAAGGCCGAAGACGAACACAACGGCAAGTGGCGCCACGCGATACCACGTAAAGAAACGTGCCTTAGGCATCGGCCTCCTCCTTATCCGGAGTATCTATAAACCCGTGGCATGCAAGCCATGAGTCAAGCTGCTCAGAGAGCGAATTATCGCCTGCGGCATTATCAATCACCGTTGTAGCGAGATTGCACAGCGCAGACTCATCGGGCTGGCAAGCAGAACGAGCATCGAAATCGGATGGCTCCATGCCACGTTGAATAGCGCGCTCGCGACGAACTGACAAAGGGGCGCTGATGACCAGAATTTCATCAGCCAAGCCAAATGCATCCTCAAAACCAGTCGGAGCAGAAACCTCGACCACCGCAAAGGGATAACGGGGAGATGAAACCGTACAACAAACCGGATCGAGAATCCTAAGCGAAAGCTGTTCAATCAGAACGGGATGCACGATGCCATTGAGCCGTGCGACCGAATCAGGAGAAGCGAAAGCTCGAGAAGCGAGGATGCTGCGGCGAATGCCGCCTTCCTCATCCAAAATGTCCCAACCGAATTCATCCGCGAGAGTATTGACGATATCAGAGCCCGGCACATACAGAGATTTTGCAAGCTCATCCAGATCGATAAGCATAGCGCCACGAGATTCGAAATAGCGGCAGGCCGTCGACTTACCCGAAGCAATATTGCCCAAGACAAATACGGTAAACATCAAGCCCTCCCTAACGCCAATGCGAGTAATTATCGCTCAAATAAACTAGATGGACTCAAAAAACAGCCAAACAGTAAGAGCGCATACGGGGAAGCTAGGTCCCAAAGCACAACATGTATATAACGCAAAAAAGGGGGAGGCCGCGAGGCCTCCCCCTTCTCAGTTCAAGCGCACGGCTCG
>UQXP01000013.1 GCA_900545055.1 uncultured Collinsella sp. | reverse complement strand
GGGTTTACTGGACAATAAAATTGAACTCAACACTAAGCTAAATGGCTATTTAGAAGAACTGTTTGACTTGATCTTTCAACGTTTAATAGACGACGCGGGTTCTGATTGGGATACCGCTTCTTTGCTGGACATTGCTGACTATAAAAACGGACTTGCAATGCAAAAGTTCCGCCCAGACACTGGAGATGAAGGTCTACCCGTGCTGAAGATTCGCGAACTGGGACAAGGCTTTTGCGGAAGCGATGCCGAGCGTTGCAAGAGTGGCATTGTCGATAGCGCTAAGGTTCACGACGGTGACCTCATTTTCTCTTGGTCCGGGACCCTATTGCTGGATTTTTGGGCGGGCGGGAACGCCGGTCTAAATCAGCATCTATTTAAAGTGACTTCTTCTGCGTATCCAAGCTGGTTCTATTATGGCTGGACCAAACATCATTTAGCACGATTTATTATGCTTGCCAAAGATCGTGCAACGACAATGGGGCATATCAAACGCAGCGCGTTGGCAGAGTCCGAAGTTGTTATTCCACCTGAAAATATTCTTCTAAGCCAAACTCAGCTTATGCAGCCGATTATTGATCAGTATGTCATGAGTAAGATTGAAGCTCGAAAGCTTGCTGTTTTTCGCGATAGTCTTCTCCCCAAACTCATGTCGGGCGAGATTGATGTTTCAGAGGTTAACCTCACTCAGCTAAATAGCCATTTAGCTTAGAGTTTGCTTGCTGCTTTGCATATATCGCGTCAAGTATTGAAACAATTTGATGCTGAACCTCAGTTTGCGGTAAATCAATTTCGATTCGTGCCACGTCTTTGGGATGGACACGGAATACCTTCATACCTCTCGTGTACTGCCGGAGCTCTCTGATAAAGCGCGGAGAGCTCATAAGATAGTTGAGGTAAGCCGGCACGACGAGGTCTCGGCGATTGACACGCACGATGGTTGTTTCGGTGCCTGAAATGGTAGGCTTTTCCTTTGGATTGTTAAACAAATAGGCATGACCAAGGTCATCGACTGTCTCTGAGGTCAGCACATATACGATGTCTTGGTCTCTGAGACGCTGACTGTCTTTTATCTTTTCGTTGTTAAGGATGTATGGGATGGGTTTTGCGGGGTCTTCAACGTCGATGTGTAGGTCGAAACCTTTGTAAAGATCTCCATAGTGAATGTAAAGATAGGCACCCTTATCGTACATGCGGGTACGAGGGACGCTGGCGCCGCGGTAGAAGCTACAAACGTCACCAAGTGCGACTCTACATCCCATAACCAATCGCCTCCAGATTCTTCTTAATCTGCTCCTGCAAGCGGTTGGACTCTTCAAAGCACTTTGAAATCTCGCTGGTCAGGCGTGCCATCTTCTCCTCAAACGGCTCGCCGTCGTCTTCGAGCTCGGCAATGCCTACGTAGCGACCGGGCGTCAGGATGAAATCTTGCTTGGCGATTTCATCCAAATCCGCTATGGCACTGAACCCCTTCACGGGCTCGAACTCGCCCTTGCGGAAGGAGTCGAATGCGGATGCAACTTTGTTGATGTCCTCTTCGGTAAACTCGCGTAGTTTGCGAGAGACCATGGTGCCCATTTCGCGGGCATCGATGAATAGCGTCTTGCCGGACTGAGCCTTCTTCTTGTTCAGGATCCACAGACACACGGGAATTTGGGTGCTGTAGAACAGCTGCCCCGGCATGGCTACAATGCCCTCGACCAAATCGTCCTCTACGATAGCGCGTCGAATATCGCCCTCGCCGCTCGTCTGGCTCGAAAGCGACCCGTTTGCCAATACGAGGCCAATCTTGCCCGTGCCGTTAAGATGCCAAATCATATGCTGCATCCAAGCGAAGTTGGCGTTGCCCGTGGGCGGCGTGCCGTACTTCCAACGTACGTCTTCCTGTAGCGCTTCGCCGCCCCAGTTCTTGAGGTTGAAGGGCGGGTTTGCCAACACATAGTCAAACTTTTCATTCTTGTGCTGGTCGGCGCTGAAGGTGTCTGCATAGTTGCCCAAATCAGCCTCGATGCCGCGAATACCGAGGTTCATCTTTGCGAGCTTCCACGTGGTAGGGTTGCTCTCCTGGCCAAAGATGGTGATGTCCTGTACCACGTTGCCGCCATGGTGTTCGACGAAGGCGGCGGACTGCACGAACATGCCTCCGCTGCCGCAGCAGGGGTCGTACACACGACCGTGGAAAGGCTGGAGGATTTCAACCAGCGTGCGCACGATGCACGACGGCGTATAGAACTCGCCGGCGTTTTTGCCCTCCATTGATGCGAATTTCTGCAGGCAATATTCGTATGCGCGCCCTAACAGGTCTTTCTCGCTCTCGTTATCGGTCATTTGTACGTTTGTGAATAAGTCTACGACGTCGCCTAAGCGCCGCTTATCTAGTTCGGGACGAGCGAAGTTTTTGGGTAGCACGTCTTTGAGCTTGTCGTTCTCGCGCTCGATGGCGCGCATGGCATTGTCAATGATCTGGCCAATTTCGGGCGTATGCGCCGCCTGTGAGATGTTCGCCCAACGCGCTTCTTCGGGAACGAAGAAGACATTCTGCTCCATGTAGCAGTCACGATCTTCCTCGTCGCCGTAACCCTCTGCGACGAGCTCTAGATAGCGTTCGTCGAAACGGTCCGAGAGGTACTTCAGGAAAATGAGGCCTAATACGACGTTTTTGTACTCAGCAGCGTCCAAGTTGCCGCGCAGCACGTCTGCGGCGTTCCACAGTTGGTCCTCAAAGCCAACATCGGCCGTGTTCTTCTTGGTGTCCTTAGCCTTGCTTTTAGCCATGCTGTTTTAACTCCCTATGCTGCATTGTCGGCCCAGAGTTCGCACTGATCCATCACGGTGGCCAGTGCCGACTCCATGCCCTCTGGCGGATACTTATGATGTTTGAGCAGGCGCTTGATTGCAACACGCATAGCAGCACGAGCACTTTGCTTTTTCTGCCAATCGACCGTGCGCATTTCGCGCATCTTCGCAGCGAGCTCTTGCGTAATGGCGACCAGCTCGTCATTTCTTTCGCGATAGTAGTCGGCGACTGCCTGCGGTTGTGTTAGCGCCTCGTAAAACGCAAACTCCTCTTCGCTAAGCCCAAGCGCCTTTGCCTTTTGGTTTTCGGAAAGCATCTCTTTCGCCATCTTGAGCATTTCTTCGAATACCTCAGCGTTTGTGAGCTGCCCGTTGAGATAGCCATTTACCATGCTTTGCATGAGTTCCGAGTACTTTTTTGCCTGCGTTATGCTCTTTCTGCGGTAGCCCTTAATCTGGTCGTCGATGAGTTTTTTCAACAGCTCGTAAGCCAGGTTCCTCTCTTTCATACGCGAGAGGCTCGACAGAAACTTGGGATCAAAAATCGAAACGGTTTCGTCTTCCACCTTAAACAAGTCTATTACGCCGTCGGTATGGACGATGTTCTGTTCGAGTAGTGCATTGATGCGGTCATTTACCTGCTTAAGGGTAAGTTTGCCTCCGTTTTTGCTGCGGGTGCCGCCCTGCTCGGTGAGCTGAAGGATAAGCTCTCGAACAACCTGGAAATAGCCAGCCTCGATGCGCTGCATGTCTGTTGCGCGACTTTTGGCGAGTCCATAGGCTTTGAGCATGACTCCTGCCTGCTCAACAAAGTCGCGGGTGATATCTTCGTCGCCGGGTGAAAGGATATGATTTACTCCACCCGTTATGAGTTCGCTTCGACGTGCGGCGGACTCGGTGCTCATGAATTCCGAATAATCGTATCCGAACATTTTGTCGCGACAGACCGCCAGTTTTTCCAAGAACTTGGGATAGGCGGTTTTCCCGATATCCATGTCGCCGTATTTCTTTTGGTCGCGTTTGGTGTAGTCCTTCATGGCGCGTTTAAGGGCGTTGGCTATGCCTACGTAGTCAACAACCAATCCGCCAACCTTGTCTTTATATACTCGGTTTACGCGTGCGATTGCCTGCATCAGGTTATATCCGCGCATGGGTTTATACACATACATAGTGGCAAGGCTCGGCACGTCAAAACCGGTGAGCCACATGTCTACGACGATTACGATTTTGAGCGGGTCGGCGTCATCCTTAAAGCGCTTTGCCATCTCCTTCACATGGGCCTTATTGCCTACGACGTCGAACCACCACTCGGGGTCCTGATTGCCCATGGTCATGACAACGCCGAGCTTGCCCTCGTCCTTCCAAGAGGGCCGCAGCTCGCATATACGTTGATATATAGCCATGGCGGCGGGGCGCGAATACGCAACGATCATTGCCTTGCCGGTGAGTTCGTGCGCACGGTTGGTTTCATAGTGCTCTACGATGTCCTGACATAGGGCATCGATGACTTCGGGTGCACCTAGAACGGCGTCTAGATTTGCAAAGTTACGCTTGCTTGCGTCAATGGTTTCGGCATTAGCCTGCTCGGTGAGCTTTTCGTACTCATCGTCAACTTTTGCAAGGATGCCCTGATCCAGTTTGAGTGCGACGACGCGGCTCTCGTAGAACACGGGTCGAGTTGCGTTGTCCTCTACTGCCTGAGTCATGTCGTAGACGTCAATATAATCGCCGAAAACCTCGCGAGTCGATCGATCTTCGGCAGAAATAGGGGTACCGGTAAAGCCGATGAAGGTGGCATTCGGAAGGGCACGGCGGATGAGCAGCGCGGTGCCCGTGTGTTTCTTACCGTCACGGTCGTATTTCTCCTCGAGCCCGTACTGTCCGCGGTGCGCCTCATCTACCATCACCACGACATTCTTGCGCTCGGAAAGGGCGATGGCCTCCTCCTCGAACTTCTGCATAGTGGTGAAAATGATGCCGTTGGCGCGGCGGCTCGAGATCTGCTGCGCAAGATCGGCACGGCTCTGCGCCTGAACGGGCGTCTGGCGCAGGAAATCTGAGCATCTGGAGAACTGCGCGAACAGTTGCGAGTCGAGATCGTTGCGGTCGGTAATCACCACGATGGTCGGGCTGTCGAGTTTTTCTTCGAGCAGATGGGCAAGGAAAACCATCGAAAGCGACTTGCCCGAGCCCTGCGTGTGCCAGAAGACGCCGCCCTTGCCGTCGCCGCCGATGGCCTCATGCACACTCTCCAGTGCTTTGTTCACCGCGAAGTACTGATGGTATCCCGCGAGGATTTTCGCGTCCTCGGAGAACAGAATGAAGTTCTTCAGGATGTCGATGAACCGCTCCTTGGGGAACATGCCGTCCAGAGGGGTTTTCCAATCGGCGTACTGGGTGGCTTCGTAGCTTCCGTCGATGCTCTTCCACTCCACGAAGCGCGACTCGTTTGCGGTGATCGTGCCGACCTTGGTGTGAAGCATGTCGCTGATGACGCAGAAGGCGTTGTACACGAAAAGCGACGGAATCTGTCGTTTGTAGTTCTGAATCTGTTGGTAGGCATCTTCGCTGTCAGCGTCGGCTCGAGCGGGCGACTTCAATTCAAAGAGAACGAGCGGAAGCCCGTTGACGAATACGATGACATCTGGACGTTTGTTGGTGCCACACTCGATGTAGGTCCACTGGTTAACAACGTGGAAGCAGTTCTTTTCGGGATTGTCGTAATCGACCAAGCGCACGATGTCCGTATGCTCTTCTTTGCCGTCAAACCAGCTTGTCTCCATACCGTTCTGGAGCATGTCCATAAAGATGCTGTTCTTGGCGATGAGGTCGCTGCCCTCGATTTCCTTTAGTTTGGTAATTGAGGCATCAATCGCTCGCCGATTGAGCGTGGGGTTAATGCTCTCAAGAGCGGGCCCAATGACGTCAGGTAGGAAGGCGTCGTCAAACGCGTCGGAGGAACGAGCGACATCGGGTCCATAGAGGTGCTCGTACCCCAGGCTCGTTTGCAAGTGGTCAATGATGCCTTGTTCGAAAGCATCCTCATTAAATGACGTTGAGGAGCTGTAATCGACAGCAATCATGCGCACTCCTTACCTTATGCTTCCACGACGTTGGTGAGCCTGTCCACCATTGCATTCTAGCAGTTAATCTTGCGTATATTGGTATATCTGACACCCGTTAGTTGCCATTTGACTTATCGGTTGATCGCGCCAGAATGACAATTGGTGGCAAGGCTCTCTTACTTATTAAACTGGCTCCTATTTATGGGCGCTCGTGTTGCGACAGTTGCCCAAGCGCTTGCTTGAAGCTGTTGTTGGTGATCTTGAGGTCGTTTCCCGCTTGCATTTTAATGAGTTTCGGGCCGGAGGCGATGGCGGATGTGGTGCGATGGTGCCAAGAAAAGCGCCTAGACCTGGGTGAAGAACCGAGGCCGCGGGCGCTTTTCTATTTCTTTGGTCGCATGGATTGTCTGTTCTGTTGGCCGCGCCGGCGTTGTTTCTTTGCTCTCGTTCGCGCGGCATCCGCTTGTGGCGGTGGATGTAAATAAAAGGTGGAGCGACTGCAAAGAGCCGCTTCACTGGGTAAAATCAGGATGTGCCGCGGAACCCGCTCCTCAGTCGGTCAACTTTGGAAGCGCGGGCAACGCAGGTGCTATCGTCTTAAAGGGTCGGCTGCAACCGCCCCTTTTCTATGACTCCCTTCGCTATCCGTTACTGCTTATATTCCCGCCAGATCGAGTAGAGGTTCCAGGCAATGCCGTGGGAGGCATCCTACCCATCCCATGGTTTGGAGCAGTGTCGATCTAACGGGCAATCAAGCCTCTAGCGCTCTTTGAATTGGGCAAGCATCTGCCCGAAGAAGCTTAGTTCGGATGGCTCATAAATGAGTGAGCCGCCATCTTCGGTCCGGTAGACCCCGCAGGGGAGGTAACGCCCGTCGGGGAGGACATAGAGGTTGGCTTCTTCCTTCAGTCCTGCTGGAAATAGCGGAATCCCGTTTTCGTCCACTTGGAACTCGCCTATATTTGCGATCTCTCTTTCCATGGTGTCTCCTGGACAGTTTCTATCGTAAGTGCGCCCTAAAACAAGCACTGCTCAATCAGCTCTTTTCCGCGTAGGGTGTTGATCCACTCCTGCGGGATGGCTTTGAGACCGTAGGCCGTGCCGGCGAGGGCGCCGGCAACGGCTGCGGTGGTGTCGGTGTCGTCGCCCAGGTTGACGGCGGCAAGCACGCAATCTTCGTAGCTGCTAGTGTTGACGAAGCACCAGGTGGCTGCCTTAAGCGTGTCGCGCACGAAGCCGCCAGACCTGATTTCGTGCTCGGGTGCGTCTTTCAGGTGGAGCGCCCACGAGGGGAGCGCGTTGTTCATCACATCCCTCATTAGCTCGACAAATATGATGCACGCGTCGGTCGACGTTCTGTGGGCGTGCGTAATCGCGGAGACCTTGCTGACCTCTTCGTCTGTCGCATCGGTGAACGCCAGAGGCGCGATACGCATGAGCGAGCCGTTGCCGTTGTCGCGCTCGCCGGAGCCTCCTTTGCCGGTACGCAAGGCGCGGGCGGTTGTGCCGCCATAATCGAAAACGCCGTCGATCGTATATTCGCCACGCGCAATCCAGCTCACAAACTTGTCGCGCATGTCTGCGGTGTCGATATGCCCGAGCCCCCTAATCGAGTCACAGGTAGCAAGCGTCATAGATGTGTCATCGCTCCAGGTGCCGGCGGGCTGCCCATGCGTGCCGTAGCCGATTATGTCGGTGCATTCGAACGTGCCACGAGGCCTGAACTCGTAGGGAACGCCCAGCGCGTCGCCGACGGCGAGCCCATAGATGCAGTCGCGCAGTGTTGTTTTCGGTCTGTCTGCCATGGGAAACACCTCTCGTACTTTGGATTGAGGATGTGCAGCTACCTGCGGCAATGTGTCCAGCCCAATTCAGGACGCAGTGAGTTCCGAATTGGGAGAGCTTGTCAGCTAATCTGACAAATGAAAAAACCCGCAACGCTATTGCTTTATACAGCAATAGGGACCTCTTTTGGGCGCCCTGCCTTTGGTGCGTCGGCGAGTCGTGCCTCGATGGAAGCTTTGGACACCATGCGCTTGGTGCCGTCCTTCCATGAATCCAACATACCTGCATTTATCAGTTGCGATACCCGTGCTGAGCTAACACCGAGCATACGTGCGGCATCCGCTGCGGTGACGGCGGGGATGTCGCCGAGCTCGCGGCTGACGGCCACGGCGATAATCTTGCCGCCGTGTTGTGGCTGGTGTCCAAAGTCCGGCGCGGGAAGATCGACGCCGCCCATAAGGTGATCGTCGACCATACATGCGAGAAAATCGGCGGCGCTTTCGACGGCGTCGTTTAGGTCGGATCCGAACGTTCCACCTCCGCCCAGCGAGCCACATGGCACAGCGTCGACAACGCCGTTCGAATCAAAGAACTCGAATTCCCATACGTAAACCACGTAAGACCTCCTCCGATGCCGGCGATTCGAGGAACATCCTAAGAGCCCACCAAGCGCATCGAACATCTTTATTGTCTTTAGTTTAAAGCCTCGTGCGGACACGATTTTGGTGCTCTGCGCACGACCGCGAAAAGGGTTTGCGGTGGTTAAAATGTGGCCATAGAGACAGTTTTAACGAGCCCTATGGGGGTGACACGCATGGACAACAACACGCTGCTGTTTCACGATAAGGGTGCCGGCGTTTTCAAGGGAATAAGCATCTATCCCAATCGTATCGAGGCGGTCGTGAAGAACGACTTCTTCGGTACCCATACCAAGATCGTCTACCTCAAGGACATTACGGGTGTCAACGGAGTCAAGGGTAAGCGCGTGCTCCTCCGTAATAGGTTGCTGACCGACTGTTCCTATAGGCTGAGCAGTCACTCCCAGGCTCAGGAATTCGTCAACGTGCTCAATATGGTGATGTGACCGGGTGCTTTCGAACGCAAAAAACCGGGATGCAAGGAGTCGCACCTTGCATCCCGGCTGAGCTAAAACGGCGCTGCTGCATGCCGTTGGAGCTTTAGCGCTTAATCTCGATGTCGTCGAGCTTGACGTCCATGGCCTCGGTCTTTGCCTTGGCGATGTCGTCGGCAAATTCCAGAGACTTCATCATGGTCTCGACGGCGTCCTTGTGCTCCTCGACGTTGTCGATGCGCACGTAGACGCTGCCGCCGCCTGCTTCGGTGAAGTACTCAGTCGTCACGCCGCCCGAGTGTGTATAGGAAGCGTTGCGCCAAGTCTTGCCGTTGTACTTGACGGGGTCATTCTCGGTCCACTCAAAGCTGGCATTCCACTTTGCCTCGTAGTCGAACAGCTCGTCGGCGTTCTTGTCAGGGTCGAAGACAGGGATGAAGCGATCGCTGGCGTGCTCGCTCTCGGTGAACTTAAACTGGGCCCTGTCGGCGGTATCGCCTGCGACGTCGGTGACCTCGACGCCCTCGGGGACCTCGACCTTAAACCAAATGAAGTCGGTCCTCATATCCACGGCTGGCTTTTCTGCTCCGCCGCCACCGCCACTGCCGGTAGCGCCACCGCTTCCGCCACAACCCACCAGGGCAACCGCGGCAAAGAGACTGATGCAGAGGGTGAGAATCGCAAAGGCCTTCTTTTTCATGGTCGTGTCCTCCTCGATCTGTAACCGCCCATGGATTACCTGCCTTTACTGTACGCGCGAGCGGCTCGTAAGGGTGAGCCATGTGTCCCATTCTGAGGGTCGGATTTGCGCCGACATGTGGCAATATGTCCGGGCGCAAAAGAGGGGAGGGCCGGTGCTGCCGGCTCTCCCCGGGATGAGGTACCCGTTCATTTAATGGGGCGGGCGTGCGGGCGTGCGCGAACCCTTGCTACTTGATCTCGATGCTCGAAATCTCGACGCCGCGGGCCTCGGTGACGGCCGCCTTGATGTCGTCGGGGAACTCGATGGAGTTGAGGAGCGCCTCGGCTTCTTTCTTATGCAGATCGAAGTTCGAGATGAGAACGTAGACGCTTCCCGGCTCAACGTCGGTAAAAAGCATGGTTGAGATGCCGCTGTTGTCCTCGTATGTTCCGACGAGCCACGTCCTGCCGTTATACTCGACGGATCCGCCATCCTTCCACTGGAACGTATCACCTTTCTTTTCTGCCTGGTCGGCGTGGGATTCCTCTGCCGTCAGCGCTTTTTTCCAAACGGGGATAAAGCGATCGGCCGAACCGTTCTCGTCTTCGGGGAAAGTGAGTTGGACCTTGTCGGCATTCTTGCCAGCGGAGTCGCTTACGCCAGCGCCCTCGGGCATCTCGACCTTAAACCAAATGAAGTCAGTCTTCTTGGCAACGGGGGCCTTTTCCTTACTCTCGCTCTTAGCGGCGCTGCCGCCCCCGCCCGATGCGCTCCCGCCGCAGCCGACAAGGGCGAGTGCGGCAAAGAGGGCGATGCACAGGGAAAGGATCGATAGGGTCTTTTTCATCATGGTGGCGTCCTCCTTGTCTGTCGGTGACATCACGGCGCCGCGGGTTGTTGGAGCGTTGTTTGTTTTGGCGGCGGATGTCTTTGTGTGCTGTGCGGCGATACCTCCGTTCATCGCTTGTGGCCGTTACGCGGCCGTGCCCCAACGGGTTCCTTACTTATAGATATGCCCCAGTTTGCGCTGCTGGGGAGTCTCGAAAGGTGGGCCATATGTCCCATGTTTGCGGCGCCGACGCCTATCGTTCGTCATAGAAATCCGCGATGGCCAGGTGTGCTGACGCTCATGTGCTTATGGGCTAGACTTAGCATCATTACGTGTTTGATGCGGTTGGCCGGCGGTTGCCGCCCGACCGATCTATATGACTTGAAGGTGCATGCGTATGAGCCAAGAGATGATGGACAAGACCTGCCGTGGGTTTGCCGAGGCGCTGGCCGCGCGCGAGCCGGTTCCCGGCGGCGGTAGCGCGAGCGCCTTTGTGGGCGCGCTGGGCGCCTCGCTTTGCGGGATGGTTGCTCGCTATGGGGCGACGAACCCCGCGCTTGCCGATCGCGCGGACGATTTGACGCACGCGTTTGCCCAGGCAGACGAGCTGGCTCAGGAGCTTGTCGACTTGGTTGCCGAGGATGTTCGAGCCTACGGGCAGGTGTCGGCGGCGTACGGTATTTCGCGCGAGGATCCGGCTCGACCGGCTGCGATTCAAGATGCGTTGCATGTGGCAGCCATGCCGCCGTACCGCATTATGGATGCCTGCGGTCGTGCGCTGGCACTGCTCGAGGACATGGCAGACAAAGGTTCGCGGCAACTGCTGTCCGACGTGGCTTGTGGCGCCGTGTTCTGCCGCGCCGCCATGCAGGGTGCGAGTCTGACGCTCTTTGCCAACACCACATCTATGAAAGACCGGGCGCGCGCCGAGGAACTCGAGGCGGCGTGCGATGAACTACTAGATACGTGGCTGCCGCGCGCCGATGCACTGGCGCGCCGTGCTGCTGACGCCGCAAGGAAGAGGGGATAGCCATGGCCGAACTGCTCAAGGGTGCTCCCGTTGCCCGCGCTTTGACCGAGGAACTTGCCGCTCGTTGCGCCGCCCTGCGCGAACAGGGCATCGTGCCGACACTGGCCATCGTTCGTGTGGGCGAGCGCGAGGACGACCTGTCCTACGAGCGCGGCGCCCTCAAGCGCTGCGAGAAGGTTGGCATTGAGGCTCGCCGCCTTTTGCTTCCCGCCGATGTTTCGCAGGACGAGCTGTTGGCGGCTATTAAAGACATCAATGCCGACCCCGCTGTTCATGGCTGCCTGATGTTTCGCCCGTTGCCCGCTGGGCTTGACGAGGATGCGGTTGCCGCGGCACTCGATCCCACCAAGGATGTTGACTCCATGACGTCGGCCTCGCTGCTTACCACGCTTTCGGGGCGAGGCGAGGGCTTTGCACCTTGCACGGCCGAGGCCGTGCTGACGTTGCTGGACCATTGCGGCGTTGAGCTGGATGGAGCTAGGGTTGCCGTTGTTGGTCGCTCGCTGGTAATTGGCCGCCCCGTTGCAGCCATGCTTACGGCTCGCAATGCCACGGTGACGACGTGCCATACGCATACGCGTGACTTGGCTTCCGAGTGCCGTGCGGCTGATATTGTGGTTGCGGCCGTTGGACGCGCGCGCACGATTGGCGCGGATGCGGTTCGCGAGGGCCAGACAATCATTGATGTTGGCATTAATTGGGACGAGGACGCTGGCAAGCTGGTCGGCGACGTTGATTTTGATGCTGTTGAGCCGGTTGTCGGCTCCATCACCCCCGTGCCGGGCGGCGTGGGCGCCGTAACGACGGCGATTCTCGCTAAACATGTGATTGAGGCGGCCGAGCGCGCATCGAAATAGGCGTTTTCGGGCTGTTTAGAGGGTTGGCTCTATGCCTCGTGTGCAAAAAATGCCAAATATGAGTACTGTTGCCTTGTCGGTTACATATCTTTGAGATCTATTTGACTCCCTAATGATATTGAATATCGTTAGGGAGTCTCTTTTATTGAACCTTTGGGGAATTACTTTGCATAACTTTTGGACAAGTGAGGATTTCTGGCGCCCTGGACGATGGAATTTGCTACTACTAAATTGGTGACAGTACTCATATTTGGCATTTTTTGCACACAGGGGTCCCGAGGGGGTCTCGAGGGGTCGCGGTTTCGCCCTTTTTGCGCCGAAGCGATACACTGTTGCCGTTTGATTTCTTCGCTCAAGGAGGATGCGCATGCCGTGCACAACGATTTTGGTTGGTAAGAACGCGAGCTACGACGGGTCGACGCTTGTCGCCCGCAACGAGGACTCGTCCAACGGGGTGTTTGAGCCCAAGCGCATGCGCGTGGTGCATCCCGATGAACAGCCGCGCGTCTACACGAGCGTCCTGAGCCACCTGACCGTTGAGCTGCCCGATAATCCCATGCGTTATACAAGCGTCCCCGACGTTGTCCCCGGTCATGGCATTTGGGCCGAGGCCGGCTTCAACGAGCTCAATGTTGGCATGTCCGCAACCGAGACGCTCACCACCAACGAGCGCGTCCGTGGCGCCGATCCGCTCGTGGACTATGTGCCCGCCAAGGGCAGCGAGGGCGAGGACGGCTATGTGCCGGCGCAGCCCGGCGGTCTGGGCGAGGAAGATATGGTGACCCTGGTGCTGCCGTATGCCAAGTCCGCCCGCGATGGCGTGCGTATCCTGGGCGACCTGCTCGAGCGCTACGGTACCTACGAGAACAACGGCATCGCCTTTAGTGACGTTGACGAGATCTGGTGGCTCGAGACCATCGGCGGCCACCACTGGATCGCCAAGCGCGTGCCCGATGACGCCTATGTGACCATGCCCAACCAGCTGGGTATCGATAGCTTTGACCTGGATGATGCCGAGGGCGCCCAGGCCGACCACATGTGCTCCGCCGACCTGCGCTCCTGGATGGCCGAGTGGCATCTGGACCTGACGCTGGGCGTCGAGGGCGACGGTCCCGCTGCGGTCTTCAGTCCGCGCGAGGCCTTTGGCTCGCACAGTGACAGTGACCACGTCTACAACACGCCGCGCGCCTGGTACATGCAACGCTGCCTCAACCCCAGCGATGTGTGGGATGGTCCCGAGGCCGACTACGCGCCCGAGAGCGACGACATCCCCTGGAGCCGCGTGCCCGAGCGCAAGGTGACCATCGAGGACATCAAGTACGTGCTTTCGAGCCACTACCAGGGCACGGAGTACGACTGCTACGGCAGCAAGGGCACGCCCGCCACGCGCGGCGCCTATCGTCCCATCGGCATCAACCGCAACAGCCAGCTTGCCGTGCTGCAGCTGCGCCCCTATGCGCAGCCGGCGTATCGCGCCGTGCAGTGGATGGCGTTTGGCTCTAACTCGTTTAACGCGCTCGTGCCGCTGTACGCCAATGTCGAGACCATGCCCGAGTACTACGCCGGCACGCAGGCTCGCGTGACGTCGGAGAATTTCTATTGGGCAAATCGCCTGATCGGTGCCTTGGCCGATGTTCGCTTCCATGAGTGCGGTCGCGCGGTCGAGGATTATCAGGAGAAGGTCGGCGGCATGGGGCACAAGCAGATTCACGACGTTGACGCTGTCGTAGCCGCGCTGCCCGAGGCTGAGGTGCCTGCCGAGCTCGCCCGCGCCAACGAGGCCTTTGCCGAGCTCGTGCGCGTGGAGACCGACGCTCTGTTGGGCAAGGTGCTCTACACCACGAGCTGTGCCATGAAGAACTCCTTCGCGATGAACGACAACGTAAGGTAAAGACAACCTTGCAGCGAGCGAGCGGGACAAACGCCGTCAAAGGCTTTGCCCCGCTCGATTTCTATCTCGGCGGTAAAACGATTTTGTGTCGTTCGCTCAATCTTGGGTACAAGAAGGCCAATGCAGTTGTTCATGATTGGAGCCAACCATGGTTATGAAATTCGATCAGCTTGTTAACGGTGCCATCAACGTGGGCTTCGGCGCCGCCGCCGTTGCCGTCGAGGGCGGCAAGAAGGTCCTTGACGACCTCAATACCAAAGGCGAGCAGGTTCGCAAGGACGCCGGAACCCCCGATATCGCCCGCAGCGTGTCCGATATGTTCGAGCAGGCCGGTGGCACCATTTCCGACCTGACCGAGCGTCTGGGCATGCAGGGCGAGACTGCGGCGCAGCGCGTGCTCGACGAGCTCATCCTGGCCCGCGTCCGCGTTATGACCGCCCCCGAGCGCACGGCCTTTTTGGCCCATGTGCGCGACATCGTCGATTCGGTCGAGGACAACGTGACTTCGGTGCCCGTCGAGTCCGTTGAGCCCGACGATGCAGAGGACACCGAAGAGGCCGAGTAGCAGCGCAGATGGCAGATTCCACCACCGATTACAACAATCTAGATCCCTTGGGTGACGAGGCGGCGGTTGTCGATGAGGTCGATGCCGCCGTCTCGGGCGCTCGCAAGAAGCCGCGTGCTGTCGATATGGTTCCCGAAGAGCCCGACGCGATGGCGCCGGACGAGGAATACCAGCTCACGCCGGCAGGCCGCCGCGAACGCATTGGGCAGATCGTTCGCCTGATCAAAAAGTACCGCGTATGGGATAACCTTACGCCGGTGCGCCTGCGTCGTCTGCTCGAAGAGCTTGGCCCCATGTTCGTCAAGATGGGGCAGATTCTGGCTAACCGCTCCGAGATTTTGCCGCAGCGGTTTTGCGACGAGCTGCGCCGCCTGCGCTCCGACGTAGACCCGGTGCCGTATGAGGTAGTGCTCCGCTGTCTGGAAGAGGAATACGGCCAGCGCCTGGGGCAGATATTCGACGCGATCGACCCCAACCCGCTCGGTAGTGCATCGCTCGCGCAGGTGCACCGCGCCCGCCTGGTGACGGGCGAGGACGTGGCCGTTAAGGTGCAGCGCCCCGGCGCGCAGCAGGTGATGGCGCAGGACATCGACATCATCCGTTCGGTGGTGCGCATCGTTTCCAAGTTCGTCAACACCGATCAGTTTGTTGACCTGCACGGTGTGGTCGAAGAGCTGTGGACCTCATTTCGCGAGGAGACCAACTTTTTGGCCGAGGCCAAAAACCTCAACGATTTCTATGACTTCCACAAAAGCGTGCACGGCGTTTCGTGTCCCAAATCCTACCTGGACCTTTGCACCGAACACGTCGTGGTCATGGACTACATCGACGGCATCTCCATTGCCGATCCCGAGCGCCTGGTGGCCGAGGGCTATGACCTGGAAAAGATCGGCTCGGCGATTGTCGAGGACTACTCGACGCAGGTACTCGACGATGGCTTTTTCCATGCCGACCCGCATGCGGGAAACATCATCCTCAAGGACGGCATCGTCTACTTTATCGACCTGGGCATGGTCGGGCGCATGTCGAGTCACGACCGCGGTATCGTCAAGGATATGATTTTCGCCGTGGCCGAGGGCGACGTGCCCAAGCTCAAGGATTCGCTCATGCGCTTTGCCGTGACGCGCGGCGATTCGGCCGAGCTCGACCATTCGGCCTTTTTGTCCGACTTGGACTTTATCGTCGCCGACTTTGCGGGGCTCGATCTTAAGGATCTTGATATCGGTGAGTTTTTGACCTCGCTGCTAAACCTGGCGCGCAAAAACGACGTTGAGCTGCCGAGCGTGGTGACGATGTTCGCGCGCGGCATGGTGACACTCGAGGGCCTGCTGACCGAGTACATGCCCAACGTCAACATGATCCAGATCATCCAGACGCATATCAAAAACGAGAAGAGCACCTATGCGCGCATGCGCGACATGAGTCGCGATTTCGCGGCGAGTAGCTACCGAGCGGCAAAGGGTTCGCTCGAAGCGGCTGAGTATCTGGGCCTGGCGTCGCGAATGCTCACGCGCGGTCAGCTCAAGCTGAACTTGCAGCTCATGAGTAGCGACAAGGCGCTGCGTCAGATAGGCGGCATCGTCGACCGCATGTCAATGGCCATTGTCATCGCCGGTCTGTTTATCGGTTCCTCGGTGGTCTACTATGCGCGCATCGAGCCTGTTGTGCTCGGTATTCCGATCATCGGCTTTGTTGGCTATGTGAGCGCGCTGGTTTTGGCGCTCATGCTGGGCCGCAATATCTGGCGCAACAGTCACGGCGGCAAGCACTAGCGTAGCTGCACGGTGTCTTGTCCCACGGCGCCCTTCCATACCCAACTCTTTCCTATCGCAAACAATAGCTTTTACCTTGGGCTTCGCCTGCGTACGGGGCCCTTTTGCGTGATACCATACTGACAGTAATAATCAATGGCCTAGATGGTGGTGCGGAGACGCACGAATGCGTGGTTTTCCTGCGCATTTGGGAGAATCGGGGTGCAAGTCCCCGGCTGTACCAGTAACCGTAATTCCTCTTGGCTCGGGATGCTCGCGTCGCAGATCGGACGACGTACCCGAGCCGTTAAGGTTAAGTCGGATCGCCTCCCATCTTGCATGCGGCTGCGGCGTATGCCGCCGGTGTGCATAGGGCTCTGGAGGGAAGGGGGACCCCGATGGGGGAACTCGAGCGCAGCATGCGCGATGACGTGGGGCAGCCTCAGGGCAACGCTCCAAGTACAGACAATGGGGGACAAATGGATATGTTTGAGGACGAGCGCAAGCGCGCCTCGTTGCGTCGCCATGGGGCGATCGCGCGCGGCGTAGCCAAGCGCGGCCTGGTGGCATTCCTGGCCTTCGCGATGGCCTTTGGCACCACACCGGCCCAGCTGTGGGCCGATGGCGCCGAGGGCATTGCCGAGGCCGTGGCTCAGGCCACAACGCCGAGCGAGGGCGCGCAGGCCACGGACGGTGCTGCAGATACTACCGCGGCTGCTGCCGACGCAAACGATTCGGCTGCAGGTGGCTCCTCCGAAACTGGGGATACGGGTTCGGCCGCGCCTGACAACGTGAGCGATGATGCATCGGACGACCCCGCTGCGTCAGACCCTGCTTCGGCCACCCCGGCGAGCGAGGCGTCTGACACCACCGCCGAGACCGGCGACGCGACTGCGGTGGCCAGCGAGCCCAGTGTTGCCAAGGCCGCGTCTCGTGCCGCTGATACGTTTTCCTCGAATAATGGTGTCAGCGTCGGAAAAAGCCAGTCGCCTTCTCGTTGGGCTGGCTCTAACTTCACCGCTTTTATCCAGAGCAATACTACGCTCTATGCGAATGTTTGGACTTCGTCCAGCAAGCGCGCCAGCGCTTCGGGCTGCACCTATCAGTGGCTTGCTGCCGACATCAGCAACAAGAGCGATGCGGACAATTCCGCATTTGTTCCTGTCGAGGGCCAGACGGGCGCATCGATCGTTTTGGACGATGCCCTGCGTACTCAGCTTAACGGCAAGTGCCTGCGCGTACGCATTACCGATGCAAGCGGTAACGTCATCTACGGCCCGACCAAGGGCGCCAACAACCAAAAGCTGACGGCGACGAACACCATCAAGGCACCCGTTCCTACCAAGACGGCCCTGGATGCAAAGTCTTATGTCCTCATCCAGTCTTCGGCAGACGATTCGAGCTCGTATTCGTCCGTCAAGGCCGAGATACTGAACCCTGGCACTACACTTTGGGCGAATGCCTACGACGGCGAAGCGGTCCCCAATAAGCGTATTGCGGCGCAGGGTGGCTGGACCTATCAGTGGCTTGCGTCCGATACGCGCGATGCCGAGGACTCTGCCTATCAGGTGATTCCCGGTCAGACCGGCCAGTCGCTAACGATTACGGACGAACTCGCCTCGCAGCTTGCGGGCAAGTACATTCGCGTTAAGGTTGTCGGCGATGGCCAGGAGCTGTACGGTCCGAGCAGCTCTTTCGGGACGCCCACGTCTGTTGGCTACAATACGCCGGGTCCTGTTGCCGCGAGTGACCAGATCGCGTTAGGCCACATCGTTCTCGCCTATAACGGCGCCGAATTTGGCGACGATTATGAGAACGTCCCCAACGCTAACGTCGGTGACACGATTAAGGCTGCCGCCTACTACCTTAACTACGACACGCCGACTGACCTCTATGGCTCCGACAAGGTCGATTTTTCTTGGTGGGTGGCCGATTCTGCTGACGGCACGTTCGAGCAGGTTGCAACTGGTGATACCTTCACGGTTACCAAGGAGTGCGCGAACCGCTACCTCAAGGTGGTCGCTAAGGCCAAGAAGGGTATCCCCGGCTCCGATAGCTGTGAGACCAAGGCGGGCCGCATTCTGCCCAAGGGCGCGACGACGCTCGATTCAGTTGCATTTACCAATGCGAGCAAGGGCGCCAAGGACACTGGCTCTACGATTGAGGCGTGCGCCTACAAGGCGGTCGATTACTCGTCTGAGCCGGTTACCGAGGGCGTTACCTACACGTGGCGTTGGTCCTCTGTCGACCCGTCTTCCTCTGCGTTTGATGCGAAGACCGACTGGCATGTGGTCGAGGGCAAAACCGACAGCAGCTTTACGATTCCCGATGACTACGCCAAGCGCTGGGTGAGCGTGTCGGCCACTGCGGGCGATAACACCGTAGAGGCGACTACTGCTGTGGCCGTTAAGGCCGCAGGCTCGCACGAGCTGTTCCTGGCGTATCTCAAAAAGATCGTCGGCGATCAGAGCGATGACGCCAAGTTTGTCTACAAGAGTGGCGAAAAGATCGGTGTTACTGCATTCGAGAAGACGTCTGCAGGAACAAAGGGTGCCGAGCTTACATCTGATCAACTGACGTATACGTGGCAGATTGCCGATAGCGCCCAGGGTCCGTTCACGACGCTGACGGATGAGAACGCGCACAGGCCGTCGTTCGTAATTTCGCAAAAGTACGTCGGCAAGTACCTCAAGTGCATCGTCGACGGTGGCTACAACACCGACTATGCCTCCACGCGTTATGCCATCGTCAAGGGCGAAGATGCCAAGGCGTATACCCTGACATCGGTTAATGTCGCTTCGAGCGGCAACCTTGCACAGGTCGGCGGAACGCTTACCCCTACTGCCAATTACATGGCAACGGGCGATTGGGGCGATTACGAGACGGCACTCCCCGAGGGCTCCCTCGTCGATTACCGCTGGTATCTCGCCGATGACGCTGAGGGCACAAATGCCCACGAGCTGTTTGGCGCCGACGAAACGACCGGCGCGATCACGCTTCCCGCCTCGGCTGAGGGCAAATACGCCTATGTCGTGGCAAACGCCGGCAACAACGATGTCAAGAGCACCGCTTGGCTCGTTAATTCTTCCGACGAAAAGTCTCTTTCCGTTAACGTCAGGGTTGTAGGCGTAAGCAAGCACGATGTCGGTCAGTCCTATGACCTTGTGGACTGGGTGCCGACGGCCTCGTTTGAGTGGTCGAGTACCCAAAAAATGTCTGCCTGGGACATCTTTGCCAAGGTGCTTGACGACGCCGGCTATAGCTATAGCACGGACGGCGGCGTTCCCTATTCGGTTACGAACCCCGATAAGTCCCAGACGCTCGCGATGGAAAACACGGCGTCCGGCTATAAGTACTGGCGTTTTGATATTAATGGCAAGGCTGCCAACTCTTATGCCACGGGCTACTACCCGAGCGATGGCGACACGCTCGAGCTCGTGTACGAGGATCCCACGGGCACGGTTTCCACGCAGGTTTCCGCGACGTGTTCGGTCGTCGGCACCGACGCTAAGGGTGCTCAGCAGACCTGGGCCGCCGCTCAGAGCATTACGCTGAAGAAGGGCTCGACCGCGGCCGACCTCTCCGAGCAGCTCTTCAAGCAGACCGGCCTCAAGGCCGATTACGACCCCAACGGAAGCTGGGGCTGGGCGCTCAACTCAATCACGTCGCCCTTCGACTCCAACCGCACGCTCGCCTACGATCCGGCGACCAAAGCGTATTGGCAGCTGTTCATCAACGGCAAGTCCTCCATGGTCGGCGCCGGCGGCTACACGCTCAAGGCCGGCGACTCAGTCGTCTGGTGCTACTCGAAGGACGGTGACCCCGCTCCTGCCGATCAGCTTTCGGTAAGCTGCACCGTTATCGGCCAGGATGCTTCGGGCGCCCGGCAGACGTGGGCACAGCCTACGACAGCTCTCGTGGACGAGGGAACAACCGCTGCTGACCTTTCCGAGCAGATCTTTAAAAAGTCTGGCATTGGCGCCAAAACGGGGGAGAGCTCGTTTGGCTGGTATCTCGAGTCGCTGACCTCGCCGTTCGAAAAGAACGTGACCCTCTCGAGCGAGAAGGTTGACGAAAACACCTGGAAATATTGGCAGTTCTTTGTCAATGGCAAGCCTGTTGATGTTGGTGCGGGCGCCTATACGCTTAAGGCAAGCGACGAGATTGCTTGGGTCTATGGCTCCGACGGCACCATGCCTGGTCAGGTCTCCGTTTCGATGGAGATCATCGGCAAGAAGGACGATAAGGCTCAGCGCTGGACTGATCCTTCGATGCAGGTGTTTGTCGAGGGCACGACGATCAAGGATGCCTCTGCTGCCTACTTCGATGCCGTTGGCGTCAAGTCCAAGATGTACGACCAATTTGGTTATTGGGGCGTTCACACTCTTGTCTCTCCGCTTGATGGCACCGAGCTGTCGGGTGCTTGGTCGTTCTTTGTCAACGGCGTTCCTGGGTCTCAGCTCGATAGCGACTATGTGCTCAAGTCGGGTGACAAGATCGTCTGGGCTTATGCTGCTGGCGATACCGTTCCTAATCCCGATGAAGTCGTAGTTGATCCGAGCGCTTCGCGCCCGACCGATTGGAAAGCCGACTGGAGCGGCAATTCCAATGCGGTGGTCGAGAACGTGTCCACGCCTACGGGCGCGCTGGCAAGCTCTTGGACGTTTGATTGGAAGGCCTATTCGGGCGCCACGTACCCCAACGCGAGCGAGCCGATTGTCGTAAACGGCAATGTGTATCTCGCCGTCAACAAGCGCCTGCTTAAGATCGATGCCGAGTCGGGCAAGGTGCTGGCCGAGTCGAATCTTAAGACTGCGATTGGCTACACGACGCGTCCGATTTATACGAACGGCTTGGTCATCGTCCCGCTCGATGGCGGTGCGGTCCAGGCTCTGACGGCCGATACGCTCACGACGGTTTGGGTTACCGACCCTGTGAGCAAAACTGCTCAGTCGAATTCTCAGCTGACGGTCGATGGCAACTATCTCTATGTCGGCACCGTTGATGTCGACTATGGTAAGGGCGTGTATAACAACGGCCATCTGACGCGCATCAATATCCTGACCGGTGCCGTTTCCTGGCAGCACGTCAACGCCGATGAGGGTTATTACTGGACGGGCGCTACCGTGGGTGACGGCTTTATTCTGGTTCCCACCAGCGCCGGTACCGTTGAGATGCTCAGCAAGTCTTCGGGCGCTGTGCTTGGAAGCGTTTCCGTTGGGGCTATCGTTAACTCCTCCTGTGTGCTCTCCGCCGACGGTAGCCATGCTTATCTGATTTCGCGCGATGGCAAGCTGCACGTTTTGGCGATTTCTGACGGTAGTTCGCGTGATGCGGATGCCGCTTCGCGCATTTCCGAAGAGCGCGTCGTCGACCTGGGTCTTACGGGATGCGCCTGCATGCCTACGCTGTATGGCAACAAGCTGATTGTCGGCGGCGAGGTTTCCGGTGGCTCTGCGCTGGCGATTGTCGACCTTGATAATGACTTTGCTACGACGTTGGTTTCGTCTGCTGATGGCTCCGCGCTTCCCATCGGCGGCATCAAGGGTGCACCGCTCGTGAGCGCCCAGGCAGATGGCACGTATGTCTACTTCACGGTTAACTACGGTGCGACTTCCGACTATGTGAACTACACCTCGGGCGGCGGTGTCTATCGCTACAAGCTGGGTGACGCGCAGGCGACCGGTGCGTTTAGCGCAACGGGACACAACAACTACTGCGACTCGCCGATTGCCTGCGACGCCAAGGGTAACCTCTACTACATCAACGATTCCGGCACGTTGTTCAAGCTGAATGGTGGCGTTAAGGTCTCGTTCGAGACTGGCGAGGGTTCCAAGGTCGATTTCCAGACTACGGCCGACGGCAAGCTGGTTAAGCCTGCCGATCCGACGCGTGAGGGCTACACCTTCGGTGGCTGGTACACCGATGAGGCTTGCACGGAGGCGTATGACTTCAGCACGCCGGTGACGGCCGATATGACGCTGTATGCCAAGTGGACCAAGAACGCCGTTAACCCTGACGGCAATGGCGGTTCTGGCTCTAACGGTGGCAGCGGCTCCGGCACTGGTGCTGGTACCGGCGCGGGCACTGGCTCCGGCTCGAAGGGTGGCGCTGTCGCCCCGGGTCAGAAGCCGGTGACCAAGACGACGGTGTCGACCAAGAGCGGGACCAAGGACAACAAGTCCGACAAGAAGGACTCCGACAAGTCCGACAAGAAGGACGAGAAGAAGTCTGACAAGAAGGACGGCAAGTCCGACAAGGCATCCGCTTCCACGACCACTGCCAAGAAGTCCACTGAGGCTTCCGCGCAGGAGTCTGGCCTCAACCCGCTCGCTATTGTCGGCATCGCGGCCGGCGTGATCGGCCTCGCGCTCATCGCCGTCTTCATGCTGACCAAGCGCGGCAAGGGTGACGGTAATGCCCGATAAGCCCAAGGGGACCAACGGGCAGCAGCCCGACTCCTCGTTTATCCAGCTCGACGATGCAAAGCAAAAGGGCGCCGCTTCGGCGGCGTCCGCCCCGCGGCGCAAGGCGATGCTTGGCGCTCTGACCGCGGTTTGTATCGCGTTGATCGTCGTATCGCTGGGCTTTGTCCACCCCTCCGAGAGCGGCGCCTGGTCCATTGATTGGATCGTCCAGACCGTGACGGGGGAGAGCGTCGTCGCCAATGATGCCAAGGTGCCTGGTTCGGCTGCTGCTTCTAGCAAGGCCGACTCCAAGAATTCCAAGGTTTCGGGCGATGCGAAAGATAAGTCCAAGGACTCGGGTGACGCCAAGGGCGATTCCGAGTCTTCGAACAAGAGCTCGGATAAAAACTCGGAAGGCAAAAAGTCTGAAGACCAGCGTGGCAAGAAGTCTGGCGATGTATCGGCTGCTCAGAATACCGAAACTGCCGATACTTCTAACACGTCTGGTGGTACCTCTTCGGGCGGCGGCCAATCGTCTGGCGGCGCCTCTGCTTCTAACGGCGGAACCGCCTCCTCGGGCGGCCAGAGCGGCTCACAGGAGTCCAACTACGTTACGGTGACGGTCTCGGTCACATCGAGCGCTGTGGGCAATCCTGTGTCTTCTAGTGGTACCTTCACCTTTAACGAGGGCGCTACGGTCTACGATGCCCTGCGTGCGCTAGGCCTTTCCGTCAATGCGTACGGCACGTCGTACGGCACGTATGTCGCCGCCATTGGCGGTTTGGCCGAGAAGGAGCATGGCGGCACGAGCGGCTGGATGTACTCCGTTAACGGTACAACGCCCATGACGGCCTGCAGTAACTACATACTCTCCAATGGCGCCAACGTCGTCTGGTATTACGTAACGGGCTAAATGCCTCGACATAACATGCCAAACGGGCGGTTCGGACAAACATCCGGGCCGCCCGTTTTTCATGCGAATGGGACGCCGTTTCCCAATCGAGGCTCAACCGGAAATTCCATCCCACTCTGAAGGCGAATTCCGGGACACAGTTTCCCGATGGGGCGGGTTTCGGAAAGCGTGTCCCGCTCTGAGGGCTCATTCCGGGATGGGTTTTCCGCATGGGGGCTCATCCGGAAACTGCGTCCCATTCCAGCGTTGTAGCCCGCCTCGTACGCCTTTCTCGGCAGACTCTGCAAACAAAAAACCGGCTGGAACGAGAGTTCCAGCCGGTTACACCTTCAAGCAAATGTCGTACAAACTACGACTGTGCGCCTTCGAGGAAGAAGCGGCGACTAAAGTAGTTGTACCAGGTGACCAGGAACGTGGCGATGGCCTTCATGGCCTGGTAGCCGATGCTCAAAAACGTGACGCCCACAAACATGTACAGGTCGTTGAGGCCCAAACCAATCACCGACAGGATGGTGAAGATCGTGAACTCGCGCTTGCGGCTCATGCCCTCGCGATGGTCGAACACGTACTTCATGCTGAGCCAGTAGTTCACCACGACGGACGTGATAAACGAGATCGTGGTGCTCATCAAAAAGTCGAGATGGAACAGCTCGACGAGCGCAATGAGCATGCCCCAGTCGATGCCAAAGGAGATAAGACCCACGACAGCGAACTTGAGGAATTGCTTCGTATGAGGTTGTGCCAGTGCCTTGCGCACGTAATCACATCCAATGCGTTGATGAATCGAGCAGAGGATACTTTAGAGCTTTTGCAAGGGAAACGTAAGGGCTTTGCCAAGAACTATACGAACTCGCCAAATTTGCAAGAGACAATCCGCAAACGTTGTAAATCCTTCCGTAAACGAGCAAGGCCCACGAACAACGCAGCGCTCGACGCACGTCGTCCGTGGGCCCCGTAGCTGTGCGGGAAAGTCGAGCTACTTGGTCTCCTCGCCCTCCAGGAAGATCTTTCGGGTCACAAAGTTGTAGACCATGACAAGCGCGGTGGCGCAAGTCTTGGCGATATTGGCCTCGAGCCCCAGGCCGGCGTTGAGCGCCAGCACGATGCCGTCGTTGAGTCCCAAACCGATCACAGACAGCACGACAAAGATAATGAACTCGCGGCGGCGGCTCATGCCCTCCTTGTGCGCAAACACGTACTTCATGCTGGCGAGGTAGTTAAAGATGAGTGAGATGATAAAGCCGCTGGTGTTGGCGATTAGGATGTTGAGGCCCAGACCGTAGTGGAGCAGATTCATAATGCCAAAGTCGATGACCGTGGCAATGACGCCGACGACGCCAAACTTCATGATCTGCGCAAGGAGCTTTTGCATGGTACCTGCCTTATGGTGGCGCCGGGGCGCCGCGGGGATGACAAACTCAGCAAGTTTAGCCAATCCCCACGGGTGGTGCTAGGCGCGCTCCTCGATAGCACCGTTTCTATATGCATCGAGCAGCTGGCGCAGGTCCTGGATCTGGCTGCGGATCTTGGCACCGGAATCGGTGTCGCTCACCATGCGGCGACGGTCGGCCTCGTCAAAGCGGTTGGTCTCGCTTTCGATATCGACGTTGCGGGTGAGTGCCTCGGCAACCGTCGTAAAGGCCCGGTGCGACTTGAGGCGGCAGCCGCGCGAGCTCGAGATGAGCGTATAGCCGGCGATACCCGTCTTGGGATGGTAAGCGCGGCAGAAGCCGCCATCGATGACCAGCAGCTTGCCCTCGGCGCGGATGGGCTGCTCGCCCTTGGTGGTTTTAACGGGCGTGTGGCCGTTGATGATGTGGCCGGTCGGTGAACATGCCATGGGCGTGACGCCAAACTCGCGCATGATGTCGTCGCAGACCGAGGGCGACTTGGTAAGCGTAAAGTACGGGTCCATCGGCTCGACCCAGGTGCTCTTATCGGCGATATAGGCGCGCTCAAAGGTACGCACCAGGCGTCCGCTGGCGGGTGAGTTAAAGCCAATCCACAGGTACCACATCCAGTCGAGAGCGTCGCGGTCGCCCACACGCCAGGCGCGGCGGGCGATGTAGTCGCAAAAATCGAGATAATCGCGGCCAGTGTGCCAGGTGCCCAGGCAGTTCATGCTGCTAAAGGTGCCGTCTTCGTTGAGTGGCACGCAGCCATGGAACAGCAGGTTGCCGTTGGCAACCTTGTACATCGAGCCGTGGGAATAGAGGAAATCGATATGGCGATGCAGGTGATCGGCGGTGACAAACTCGGACACGAGCTTGTCGATGATGTGCTGCTCCTGAGACGTGAGCGTATAGGGGTCCGCCGGGTCGACGGTGGGGAAGTCGTTGGTCGTGAGCGGCCACACGCTGCCGTCGGCGAGCGTGACCGTGCCGGTGTCGTGTTCGATCTTGTCGAGTAACAGGCGGTCGGTCATGTCGAACTCGGGATGGCGCTGGATAATCTGGCCCTCGAGCTTAAAGAGCAGCACGTTGATGGCCTTGATCAGCGGGGTGATGGACTCGCCGGCGGTGTAGGTGGCATCAGCAAAGGCGACAAGTTCACGCAGCGAGATGCCGTAGTCGTTCTCCAGGATCTCGTAGTTGTCGTAGCGTAGGTTGTTGCGCAGCACCGTGGCGATGCAGGCAGGTTCACCGGCCGCAGCGCCCATCCACAGCAGGTCGTGGTTGCCCCACTGGATGTCGAGTGAATGGTAGGTGAGCAGGCGGTCCATAATCTTGGCCGCGCCGCCACCGCGGTCGAAGATATCGCCCACCAGGTGCAGGTGGTCGACGGCCAGGCGCTTGATGAGCGAGGCGAGCGACTCGATAAAGTCGTCGGCGCTGGCGGTCTCTAGGATGGACTCCACGATGCGCTCGTGATAGCGCACGCGATAGTTGTTCTCGTCCGGATGCGTGTGTAGCAGCTCGTCGATGATGTAGGCGTAATCGCGTGGGATGGCCTTACGCACCTTGGAGCGCGTATAGCGGCTCGAAAGCGAGCGGGCGACCATGATGAGCTGGTCAAGCATCGTCTTGTACCAGGTGGGCGAGTCCTCGCGCTGGCTGCGGACCAGCTCGATCTTCTCGCGCGGGTAGTAGATGAGCGTGCACAGCTCGCCCTTCTCGTCAAAGGAGAGCGTTTCGCCAAAGATTTCGTCGACATGCTCGCGCACGACGCCCGAGCAGTTGTTGAGGATGTGCATAAAGGCTTCGTACTCGCCATGCACGTCGCTCATAAAATGCTCAGTGCCTTTGGGCAGGTTGAGGATGGCCGAGAGGTTGATGATCTCGGTAAACGCGGATTGCTCGGTGGGAAACTGTCTCGACAGCAGGCGCAGATACTTGAAGTCTTGCGGATTGCGATCGAATGCGACCATGAAACACCTTCCGATAGGGCTGGTAAAACTGATAAACAGCGTAAAACGTTTATCAGTATGCGCCGCTTTTGTTTCGATTGGGGATGGGCGGCCGAATTGTTAGCCGAACGGTTTGGTAAATCGATTTAGTGGAGGTAGATATGGCGGTTGAGTGGAGACGATAGAGGGTGTTTTCTCAGATATTTATGCGTGGGGTCGGTGGAAACGATGGTGGTAAAGATGTTCGCTATTTTTGGTTCGATTTGGTAAATAGTGGACATATGTACCGTATGTAGGCTCACTGTGCGATAATTTGCGCAGCAATGAGTAAGGAGCCTCATATGAGTGATTTTGTCCTGACCTGTGAATCCGCCGCCGATCGAACTCGGGAGTTCTTTGAATCGCGCAATATCCCTGTCGTGTGTTTTCATTACGAGATCGACGATGTTGTCTATACGGACGATCTGTATCAGTCGATTACGCCGGACGAGTTTTTTGCCCAGATTGCCGCAGGCGCCATGCCCAAGACGTCTCAGGTGAGCGTGGGTGAGTACGAGGAGTTTTGGGAGCCGCTTGTTGCCGAGGGTAAAGACGTGCTGCACCTGACGTTGTCGTCGGGTATTTCGGGTACGTATGGCTCGGCTTGCGTTGCGGCGCAGATGCTCGCGGATCGCTATCCCCAGGGCGGCAAGGTGCGCGTCATCGATTCGCTGGCGGCGTCTTCGGGCTTTGGCCTGCTGGCGGAATGTGCCGCCGACGTGCGCGATAGCGGGGCTTCACTCGACGAGACGGCTGCCTGGATCGAGGAGCACAAGCTCAACCTGCACCACTGGTTCTTCTCGACCGATCTGTCGAGCTACCTGCGCGGCGGTCGCATTTCGGCTGCGAGCGCGATCATCGGCACGGCGCTTAAGATTTGCCCGCTTATGACGGTCGATTGCGAAGGTGGGCTGTCGCCACGTGAGAAGATTCGCACTAAGAAGCGCGCGATTTCCGAGATGGCTAAGACCATGATGGCACACGTGCAGGACGGTGCGGATTATTCGGGTAAGTGCGTCATGTCGCACTCGGCGTGCCGCGAGGATGCCGAGGCAGTTGCGGCGCTGATCGAGGAACAGATTCCGCAGCTTAAAGGCAAGATTGAGATCAATAACATCGGTACTCTGATTGGCTCGCATACCGGACCTGGCACGGTGGCGCTCTTCTTTATGGGCGACAAACGCGTGGATTAATTTGCCCCATCACATCGCTGCATGATTGCTCAAACGAAAACGGCCCGCCTCACGTTTGTGGGGCGGGCCTTGCTGTTGGGGTTAGCGTTTCTTTCCGCGGAAGAAGAAGCCGTGCAGTGACGGCTTGAGGCCGCGGTTGGCGCGATGCTCCTCGACGCGCTCGTGGATCGAAGCGACGCGCTCGATGACTTCGTCGGGAATCGGCACGTCGGGATTCATGTTCTCGACCTGGCTGACCTCGGCGGCGGAGACCTGGTCGATAATGGGCACATCGTCGTGCGAGATGACAGGTGTGGCGTCTTCCTTCATCTTGCGATAACGCTGCATCATGTCGGTCTGTAGCTGCTGGGCCGAAGGCGGCGTCCAGATGATGGCGTTGGCGCCGGCGGCGATGGTTTCACGGATGCTCTCGGGCGTCTTGCCGCCCGGCGCGATGAGCGGCAGGTTGGGATAGTGCTTGCGCAGCTCGCGTAGGACCTGGGGCGTGTTCTTGCCGGCGGCGATGTTGAGAATCTTGGCTCCAGCGCGCACCTTGGCGTGGGCATCGTCGTCGCAGCGAACGACCGTAGCGATGACGGGGATGTCGGCAATGTTAGTGATGTGCTCGACCATTTCGGCGGTGGCGGGGGAGTTGACCACACAGCCCGCCGCGCCCTGCATCTCGGAGACGGCTGCCATCTGAACGGAGCGCTTGCCGGTGGTGGTGCCACCGCCCACGCCTACGAAGACCGGGCACTCGGCGACGGTCAGCAGCGCCTGCGTAATGGCGGGCTGCGGCGTGAAGGGGTAGACCGCAAAAACGGCATCGGCGTTGGAGTTGCGGATAACCGCGACATCGGTAGTGTAAATGAGCGACTTGATGCGGCGGCCGAAGAGCGTGAAGCCGCTGGCCTCCTCGATCTCGTCGGGCATGCGAAGAGCAGCCTTGCGCAGACGTCCGTCGATGGGCAGGGGCTCCATGGGGAGCAGTCCGTTGGGGGTCACGGCTACCTGGGGCTCGGTGAACTCGTCTGCGAGCTCGACCTCGGAGAAATCGACCGAGGCGACGATGTCCTCGTGAACCTCGGCGGGCACATCGATGGGGGCTTGGTCGTTTGCCGCGGCAGGCGTGTCGAAGGAGCTGGTGCCGACGAAGGCGTCGACGCGCTCATTTAGATCGTTGAGGGTATCCATGGAAGCTCGATTCTATGTGATGACGGCCGGCGCGATGCAGCCGGAATTGCGAATGCTAAATCGTTTGACGAGTTGATTTTTCCCCGCCGCGCCATCCGTTAGACCGAAGGGCCGGCGAACGTGAAGGAGCTGTGGTGGCGGGTATTGAGGTGCTATCTTGAATGTCCCGTTTAAAAGAGAGGTGACGCGGTATGGAATTGACAGCAATGTTTGGCTCGATTGGCCTGTGTGTGGGCGCAATCGTTGCCGCCGCGGTCATCTACTTTGTGGTCACGGCCATTAAGGGCAAAAGGGCCGAACGCAAGGAGCGCGCGATGCTTAAACAGCATCGCGACCAGCAGGGCAAACGCGCACGGAGATAGCTTGTTGAGTTTTGGATCCGTGCGCTAGCTGCGTTTTCGGATCAGGGCAATGTAGAAGCCCTCAAATTCGCGGCTGGGCGGAATGGTGAGCGTGCCGGGCAGGCCGTTGGCGATGGCCGATACCTGACCCGCGGCAATGGCCTCGGTCAGGGCGTTGGACTCGATGCGCGGCTCCTCGCCAGCTTCCTGGGCGCGGCGTGCCTCACTTTCGCTTGGCGTGCCGTCGAGGGGGATGAGCTCGCAGTCCATATGCTTGTCGAGGGCCTCTTGCAGGGCGTCCTCGTTTTCCTGCGGCAAGATCGAACAAGTCGAATAGACGAGCGTGCCGCCCGGTTTGAGGGCTCCCATGGCGCGGTCCAGAAGCGCACGCTGCGAGCGGGCGCACTTGCTCAGCAACTGCTCGGTGAGGCCGCGCAGGCTTTTCTCGTTGCCGCTGATGACGGTGCCCGTGCCGGTGCAGGGAGCGTCGAGCAGGATGCGGTCAAAGCGGAAGAACTCGTCGAGCTCGCGTGCGTCGATGCGCATGACGGGCACGTTTTTGGCGCCCTGGCGATGGAGGTTCGACTCGAGCTTTTCGGCGCGGGGGATGCTCATCTCACAGGCGGTGAGGTGTGCCTGGCCCTGGGTGAGGGCGGCGATCTGCGTCGTCTTGCCGCCAGGGGCTGCGCACATGTCCAGGATGTCCTCGCCTGTCTGGGCGCCCAACACCAAAGGCGGCATCATGGACGACAGGCTCTGCAGATAGATCTTGCCGTCGCGATAGATGTCGAGATCCCACAGATCGGAAACCTGGGCCTCGGGCAGGATAAAGGCGTCTGGGTACCAGGCGACGGGGTTGTGGGCGATGCCGGCGGCATCGAGCGCCGCAGCGATGTCCTCGGCGGTCGCCTTGAGCGTGTTGGCGCGCAGCGTGACCGGGCGTGTGGCCGCGGCGCCGAAGCCCTCGATCATGAGCTCGGCATCGGCGGGCGCATAGGCGCCGGCGACCGTGTCGACCATAAAGCGCGGCAGGTCGGCGGCGCAGGGAAGGGCGGCAAGCTGGTCGGAAAGCTCGGTGGCGGCAAACTGCCTGAGCTTGAGCTCGGGCTTAACCTGCTTTTTCTGCTTACGACGACGCGGCTTGGACATCCGTCTTTCCTTCCACCTAAATGATTATTCTGGGACGGGGATTAAAAAATCATTTAATCCCCGTCCCAGAAAGACTACTTTGCGGCGCCCGGGAATGATTTTTTAATCCCCGTCCCAGAATAATCATTCCCGGGCGCGTTGCGGTTGCCTAGTACTGGCTCTCGTGCTTGCTAAAGAAGTCGAAGCGCGGGGGCAGCGGCTTCACGCGGTGCTCGCCGGGCTTCTCACCCAGGCTCTCCACAAACTCATCCGTGGAGGCAAAGATATTATCCCAGCTAAAGAAGGCGACCGGGTCAACGTCGAAGTACTCGCAGATGAGCTCGCAGCCGGCCGGGACGATGCCGTGCATCAGGACGGTTGCCACGCGCAGCTCGGTGAAGGCGTCGACGAGGGCTTGCGTCATCGCGGTATTGGCTTGCTCGCCCTCGAGCTTGTTGGCGGCCTTGGAGGCGTCGCTCCAGCGCTTGTTGGCGGCGCGCAGATAATCGTCGCACACGGCGAGCGCGTGGTGCGTCTCGAACTTGTACATGGCCTGCTCAAACGCGAGGGCGGCCTGCTCGGCGGCTTCGACCGCGGTGGCGGAGGCGGCACCGGCGGGAATGCAGCCGTTGCGGTACGGGCTCTCGTCGCCTTCCTTGACGGCGACGCCGTAGAAGCAGCTGCGGGCCAGGCGGTTGAAGACGCCGGTCAGCAGTGCGCTCTCCTTAAGGGCCGGATCGATGACGCGCTTGTCGTCGCAGGCGCGCACCTCGTTGCCATCCTTGTCCTTGCCGGTCACGCGGGCGTCATATGCCTTGGGGCTAAAGCTCACCGGCTTCTCGGACAGGCCGAGCGAAAGCCAATGCGCGCGCATCTGCTCGCAGGTGTAGTGGTTGAGCAGGTCGTCTGCCGGCGGGGGAGGCGTCTGCGAGGACGAGCTTGCCTTTTTACCCATGTAGAGCAGGTGGTAGCAGGCGCTGACGGTGCTCTGCGTAAGGTCCCAGCCCAAGGCCTCCCACATGGCGGTCTGCGCGATGCAGTAGAAGTAGATGTTGTCCTGACCGATGAACTGGTAGATCTGTGCGTCGTCCGAGCACCACCAGTCGCGCCAGTCGAGCGAGCTGTGCTGGTAGGTGGGCGCGGGGACCTGCGTGGAATCGGCGGCGGGCTCGCCCATAAGGGCGGCGTCCTGGGCGGCGACACCCTCGGTTACGCCGGCGGCCTTGGCATCGCGTGCGAGCACGGTGCGCGTATAGCTGATGGGTGCCCACAGGCTCTCGGGCCAGCACCAGCAGGTGACGTCGGAGACGCCATCGACCTCGGGCACCGGAACGCCCCAGTCGATGTTGCCGGTGATGCGGAAGGGCACGAGCGCCTTGCCGCTGCGGAAGCGCACGCCGCCGTTGGCGAGCACCGCGTGGGCGTCGTCGCGCTCTTTCCAGCTGGGGAAGGTGACGGTAAAGCTGCTCTTGTTGCCCTCGGGCTCCAGCACGGTGTGCTCGGGCAGCTGGTCCTCGACGGCATCGAAGGCCTCGCGGAACTTGTTCTGGATGTAGAGCTGAGCCGGCAGCAGCCACTCCTCCATGGTCTTGGAGACCACGGAGCGAACCTGCGGGTTCTGGGCGAGCTTGGCGGTATAGGTCTTCATAAAGTCGAGGTAGGCCGGCAGGTCGAAGTAGAGGTTGTCGACCGGGCGCAGCTCGGGCACCTCGCCGGTGAGCTGGCTTTTGGGCGCGATGAGCTCCTCGGGTTCAAACTGGTGACCCAGGTCGCACTCGTCGGCATAGGCCTTCTCGGACTTGCAGCCCTGGATGGGGCAGCGGCCGATCACCTGACGGCCGTTGAGGAACGTGCCGGCCTTGGCATCGTAGAACTGCAGCGTGGAGCGCTTGGAGATGGTGCCCTGCTCGTGCAGGCGCTTGATAATCTCGGCGGTCACCTTGTTGTGAATCTGCGCAGCCGGCTCAAGGCCCGAGCCGCCGTAGATATCGCAGCTGATATTGTAGTTGTTGAGGGTCGCGGCCTGGCGGGAGTGATTGGACTCGACATACTCGCTAATGGACTTGTCGTAGCCCTCGTTCTCCTTGAGCTTGCGGTAGCTCTCCATGATGGGCGAGCCATAGCAGTCGGTGCCCGAGGTGAAGATGACGTTCTCGCGGCCCAGGCGGTCGCGCAGGAAGCGGGCGAAGAAGTCGGCCGGGACAAAGACGCCGCCAACGTGGCCAAAGTGAAGGCCCTTGTTGCCATAGGGCTCGCCGGCGGTAACGATGGCGCGGCGAGGCCAGCTGGGACGGTCGTTCATGGAGTATTTGGATGCCATGGGACTCCTTCGCATATGGTGGGAGCGCGGCCGGGCGCAAGGCCTGGCGACGCGGTGGTCAATTCGTGCATATCGTTCGACATTATCGCACATGCGGACGGGTACGTGGCAGGGGCGCTATCCTAAGATGCTATGAATGAGATTTCCAACATACATGCGTTTGAAGACGAGGATTTTCTGCACGCTTGCTTCGTGTGGGGGATGGTCGTCGTCGGCGTGTTTGCCGTGTGCTTGGTGCCGGTGTTTATGCTGCTGGGCGGGCCTGCGGATCTGGATGCGGCTGACGCGGGTGGCTGGATGGCTGTCGTGGGCTGGATAGTCGGCTTGGCTGCGGTTTCTGCGGCGTCATTTGCCGTGCACGAGCTGGTGCATGCAGCGTTCTTTAAGTTGTTTGCGCCCGCGGGTGCGCACGTGACTTTTGGAGCGAACCGTGAGACGTGCATGATTTATGCCTGCGCCGAAGGCGTTGTGTATTCGCGCCGGCGGTACATGGCGGTTTGCCTGGCGCCGACGGTTGTTGTGACGACAACGCTTGCCCTGGGGTTTGCGTTCTCGGGCTATCCGCTGCTGTGCTATCTGGCTGCCGGCCTGCATTTGTCGGGCTGTGTAGGCGACTGGTATTACGTGCGGACCATTTTGCGCGACCGCCGCATTGTCGCCTGCGAGGATACGTCCTTTGGCGTGCGCTTTTTTGGGTGAGGAGATGTCGATGAAGTCGTTGTTGCTGCATGCGTGCTGTGCACCATGCTCGCTTGAGCCGGTTCGCCTGCTGCGCGAGGAGGGGTTTGAGCCCACGATTTGCTGGACCAACCCCAATATTCAACCGCGCGATGAATGGCAGCGTCGCCTAGACGAGCTGCGCCGGTGGTGTGCCGATGGCGACATCGAGCTTATCGAGGCGGGGGAGGACCGTGAGCGCTGGGAGGCCGGCGTGGCACCGCTGGGCGCCGATCGGCTTCGTCGCTGTCGCGCGTGCTATGCCTTGCGCTTGGCCGAGGCGTGCCGCGTGGCCCAGGAGCGCGGGTTTGAGTTTGTGGGCACGACGCTCGCCGTCTCGCCGTATCAGCTGTTCGATACCTGCAATGATGTGCTTGAGCGCTTGGCGGCGGCACATGGGCTCATCCCGGTGATTCGCGATTTTCGCCCGTATTACCCCGAGGCGACACGCCGTTCGCGCGAGCTTGGCATGTATCGGCAGAACTACTGTGGTTGCCGCTTCTCGGCTGTCGAGGCGGCCATGGACCGCGCCCGCATCCGCGACGAGCGCAAAGCCGCCAAAAAGTAGTTCACTTGGGACGTCAGCCTGCTAGGATGTAGAGCGGACTTTAGCTATATAAGGAGAATCCGACGTGTCTATGCGTACCGATGATTTTGACTATAACCTGCCCGAAGAGCTCATCGCCCAGGCGCCTGCCGAGCCGCGCGACTCCTGCCGCCTGCTGGTGGTTGATCGCAAAGGCTCCGAGACAGGAACGCCGCTAGAGCATGGCGGCACCGTCGAGCACCGCATCTTCCGTGACATCATCGACTATATCGAGCCGGGCGACGTGCTCGTCATCAACCAGACGCGCGTGATGCCGGCCCGCCTGATCGGCCGCAAGGCCGGCTCGGGCGGTGTGGTCGAGACGCTGCTGCTCAAGCGCCGCGAGGACGTGGATCCACTCGGCCATGTTTGGGAGTGCCTGGTCAAGCCGGGCAAGCGCCTGAAGCCCGGTGCTCAGATTGAGTATCGGGCCGGCGGCGCCCATGCGCCCGAGGGCGCGCCCGTGGTGCTGACGGCCGAGGTCGTCGACTTTGTCACCGATAGCCGCGGCGGCCGTCTGGTGCGTTTTGAGCCGGCTGGTTGCAACGCCGCCGGCGAGCCGCGCACGCTCGACGAGGCCATCCATGCTGCCGGCCACGTGCCGCTGCCGCCCTACATTACCGATTACGAGGGCGATCCCGAGAAGTACCAGACCGTCTACGCCATGAAGGAGGAGCACTCGGCTGCCGCTCCCACGGCGGGCCTGCACTTTACTCCCGAGCTCATGGCCGCTATCGAGGCCAAGGGTGCGAAGTTTGCCGCCGTCGAGCTCGAGGTGGGCATTGATACCTTCCGCTTGGTGGAGGAGGACGACCCTACACAGCACGTCATGCACACCGAGCGCTACCACGTGTCGCAGGAGGTTGTCGACGCCGTGCATAAGGCGAAGGCCGAGGGGCACCGCGTGATCGCCGTCGGCACCACCGCAGTGCGCTCGCTCGAGAGCGCGTTTGACGCTGAGGCACCGGTGTCCGATCCGGCCGTGACGGCGCGCTATTTTGAAGGCCGCGAGGACGGGGCCGATACGCTTGGCCGCGGTGACATCGTGGTGCGCGAGAACGCCACGACGCAGCTTTACCTCATGCCCGGCTCGACCTATCACGTGGTCGATGCGCTGATCACGAACTTCCATGTGCCGCGCTCCACGCTCATGATGCTCGTGAGCGCGCTTGCCACCCGCGACCAGATCATGGATGCCTACGCCGCCGCCATCGAGGAGCGCTACCGCTTCTTCAGCTTTGGCGACGCCATGCTCATTTGTTAGTTACGCGGTTCTACGAACCGCGTAACTGCTCGACGCTGCGCGGGCCGCATTTGGACAATCTGACGTTCAACTTCAAGGGCGCGACCAGAAGGTCAGCGCCCTTTCGTTTCACGTCACCTTGCCTCAAATGCGACCCGCTCGCTGTCGTTGCCAAAACATCGGCGTTGCCGTGGTTGTCGCTGTAGTCATTGGGTAGTCATTGGGGACGTTCTTAAATGACTAGTCAAAGGGGACACTCTTGCGGCACTTGGCACTTGGGGACGTTCCTTTTGTGCCGGCATCTGGGGACAGTCCTTATGTCAAGAGATCGGTGCAAGAGGGATAGGTTGCCTTGCGTCGATCTAAATAAGTTGCGGTGAGATAGTTCTTGAATTGGCCTTTTTGGGGCTAAACAGAAACTATCTCACCGCAACTGAGTTGAGGCGTTTTTTTGGCAGCTGGTTTACTTGCTCGCGAACAGCCAGACTAGGATGATCACCAGGATTGCAGCGACGATGCAGACGATGGCGCCGGTGAATTTGATGCGTGAGTCGCGGGTACGCTCGCGCACCGCGTCCTCGGTGGCCTCGAGCTGGGCGACTTCTCGCTCGGTCTCGGCGTGTTCGGCTTTGTCCCGGGCCAAGGACCCTGCAAGCGACTCAGTGATCTCTGGGTGGTCGTGCACCTCGGTCGCCTGTTCGATGATCGACTGCGCATGTGCGGCATCTGCTTGGGCGTTGGCGATGGTCTGCTCCTGGTCGCGGCGTGCCTTGTCCTCGGCAGTGATCTTCTCGCGCAGTTCGCGCTGGCGCGTTGCAGCGGCGGTTTTTGCGGTCTGCAGCTCGTCGCGCGCGGCATCGGCCTCTGCCGTCACGGCCTGATGGGCTCGCTTAGCGTCGGCGATGGGGGCTTGCGCCTGTTCGACGGCCTGCTCGGCTGCGGCAAGCGAGTGCTCAAGATCGGCGGTGATGCGCGGGACATCTTCTTCGGCTTTACGCAGGGCATCTGCCGTGTCGGAGATCTGCATCGAGAGTTCGCTGGTGCGCACCGTATAGTTGGCGGGATTTGCCGAGGGATTGCGTTGCAGCTCGGCGTACTCATGACGCAGCGTCTCGAGCTGGGCGCGCGTGGCGTCGACGGTTTGTTGTGCGGCGGCAATGCCGGCGTCTCGCTCTGCCTTCACCTTGTCGCGGATGCGCTTGGAATCCTCAAGACGTCGAACGAGGCGGTTGCCGGTCTCGCGCGAGCTCGCCTCGCGGGCCTCCACGGCGTCGAGCGCGGCCTTCAGGCGGAGCTCAGTCGCGTCATCCTCTGTCTTCATTTGTTCGAACTGACCCTTGAGCTCTGTCGCTTTGGCGGCGTGGGCATCACGGTCAATCTCGGCTGCCGCAGCGGTCTTTTGCGCTGTGGCGATCGCCTGGCGCTGGTCGGCGACGATCTGGTCGTAGCGGCCTGCGATATCCTGGCGCGTCTCGAGTTCCTCGGCCTGATCGGCAATGCGCTGCTCAAGTTCGGCCAGGTGGGCGCGGGCATCGGCAAGTGCCTTTTTCGCGGCGTTCATCTCGCGCATGGCCGAGGCGCCCTGGGCGATAAAGGTGCCCACGGCGTTCGCAGTGTTCGAGACGGCGGTCCCCAGATCGCGGCTCGCGGCGGGGGAGTGCGGGGCGGTCGGGCGAGCGGTGTCGACAGCGTCCGCATCGGCAGCCTGCGGCGCGGCGATATTGCCGGTACCGCCCTCGACCACAGAAAAGCCCGCTGCGTGCGGATCGACCGCATCGGCGCCAATCGTGGGGTGCTCGAGCTGGAGAAACGAGGGCATGGTACTGCCCTGGTCGGCAACCGGAGTCTCGCCGGGCACAAAGGTCGAGGCCGCCTCGGCGGCCTCCTCTTCCTCGGCATCAATATCGGCATCGGCGACGGCGTCTTTCATCGCTTTGACGGCATCCATCATGGAGTCCATGACGGCATCGAGCTCTTCTTCCGAAGACACCTCGATGGGGCCCGCTGCTTGCTGAGCGGCATCCTGTACAGGAGCGTCGTCCTGAGCGGGCGCATCGTCGTTTTGCTCGTCAGCGTTTTCTGCGGCAGGGGTTTCTGCCGCAGCGCTTTCGTCCAAGATGGGGTCGTCGATGTCGATACCATCGCAGGTCACAGCGTCAGTATCTGTGGTGACGTCTGCGGGATCATCAATATGCTGTTGAGTCTGGGGGTCCAGCTCGTCTGTCATAGGCATGTGCTCCTCATCGTTGTTTGTCACCCTATGATAAAGTCTCGCGCCGACATCCCGCGCGCCGCAGCAAAGTTTCAAAACGTGTTCGATGGCTCGATCTGATAACAATAACTCGGCCGCTTTATCCAGTTTGTACTTGACAATCCCTTCGCCGAACGACGTGGTGCCGTTCGCCTACCGCGGTCTTTTATTTTTGCTTGAACACGCTAAAGTTGCATCTCAGCTTTTGGCGCGTGAAGTTGGATACGCGCAGTCGGCGGGCGTGCCCGTCGCGATTTGAAAGGACTTTGTATGGGACTTTTCACTGGTAAGACCGTGATCGTCACCGGCGGCGGCAAGGCCACGCTTAAGGACGGTTCCGCTGGCTCCATCGGCTACGGCATCGATATCGCATTTGCCAAGGAGGGCGCGAACCTCGTCATCACCGGCCGCAACGTCGCCAAGCTCGAGGCCGCCAAGGAGTCTCTCGAGGCCGAGTACGGTGTCAAGGTTCTGCCTGTTCAGGCCGATGTCTCGGCTGGTCAGGACAACGAGGCCGTCGTCCAGAACGTCATCGACAAGGCCATTGAGGAGTTCGGCCGCATCGACGCCGTCGTCAACAATGCTCAGGCTAGCGCCTCGGGCGTGACCATCGCCGATCACACCATGGATCAGTTTAACCTGGCCATTTACTCCGGTCTGTATGCTACCTATCTGTACATGCAGAAGGCCTATCCGCACCTGAAGGAGACCAAGGGCTCCGTGGTCAACTTTGCCTCGGGCGCCGGCCTGTTTGGCAACTATGGCCAGTGCAGTTATGCTGCCGCCAAGGAGGGCATCCGCGGCCTGACCCGCGTTGCCGCCAACGAGTGGGGCAAGGACGGCATCAACGTCAATATCGTTTGCCCGCTTGCTTGGACCGCTGCGCTCGAGAACTTCCAGGATGCTTATCCCGAGGCGTTCAAGGCCAACGTCCACATGCCGCCGGCAGGTCACTACGGCGACGTCGAGAAGGAAATCGGCCGCGTGGTCGTTCAGCTCTGCGGTCCCGACTTTAAGTACATGAACGGCGAGACCGTCACCCTCGAGGGTGGCATGGGCCAGCGGCCGTAGGAGTTACGGCGTTTTACCAAACGCCGTAACGGCTCGACGCTGCGCGGGCCGCATTTGGACAATCTGACGTTCAACTTCAAGGGCGCGACCAGAAGGTCAGCGCCCTTTCGTTTCACGTCACCTTGTCTCAAATGCGGCCCGCTCGCTGACTTATGCTCAACCTGCGGCGCCATTTTGCTTGAAGGCACCTTGCTCGCTCTGGCGGGTTTTCGCTCATATGACCCAATCCGCTGTCAAGAGCCACAATGGCCCCGCCGACCGC
>UQXP01000012.1 GCA_900545055.1 uncultured Collinsella sp. | reverse complement strand
TACAAGAATAAATTGTGATTTCACAAGATTGGTGTTATAATAAGAGAAAAGTTCCTGCCGGGGCAGCCGCCCCGGTGGTATGGATAGAAAGGCAGGAAAACAATATGCACATCAGCTATAAACCACTCTGGCACACACTGTTAGAGCGTGATATGAGAAAAGAGGATTTAAGGCTTGCCGCTGGTATGACAACAAATATGATTGCCAACATGAGCAAAGAGGGAAAGCACATCAGCATGGATACATTAGCCCGTATCTGCGAAACGCTGAATTGTGAGATTACCGATGTGATTGAGTTAGTACCAGACGAGCCTGCTTCCACAGGAGGTAAGGAACATGAGCGAATTGAAACCAAGAATAACGGAAAACGGAATTGATTATATCCTTGTCGGAGATTACTACATCCCGGACTTGAAACTGCCGGAGGAACACCGCCCTATCGGAAAGTACGGACGGATGCACCGGGAATATTTAAGAGAAGTCCACCCAGCCAGATTGAATACATTGATACTGACCGGGGAATTGTGGACATATCTTGCAGACCTGAACGAACAGGCACAGGAACGGTTAGACACCATCATGGAGCAGATGAAAGCTGCCGAGGGCGTGACCGAGGAATTGAAGCGTACCCGTCAAATGGAATGGGTGCAGCGTTGCAATAACATTCACAACCGGGCAGAAGAAATTGTTTTACATGAGATGATTTATTCATAACGGTATGGTAGAATGATTATTACAAATTAGAAGTTGTAAAGGAGACTTTGTATGGGTAGAAAAGAAATAACAACAAAAGAAGATTTAATGAAAGTAATAGAATTATTCGAAAATACTGGAATTACATACTGGTTGGATGGCGGATGGGGTGTAGATATTTTAGCTGGTAAACAAACAAGAATTCATAGAGATATAGATATAAATTTTGATGCTCAACATACGGAAAAATTGTTAAATGTGCTTTTGAATCTGGGCTATAAAATTGATACAGACTGGAAACCGGTTAGAATAGAGTTATATAGTGATGAACTTGGTTACTTAGACATTCACCCGTTCGTTTTAAATGAGGACGGAACTTCAAAACAAGCTGATTTAGAGGGTGGCTGGTATGAGTTTGAAAAAGATTACTTTGGTAGTGCTTTTTTTGAAGGAAAAACAATTCCTTGTATATCCTTAAAAGGCCAAAGAGTTTTCCATTCAGGTTATGAATTAAGAGATAAAGATAAGCATGATATTTCAATTCTTGAAAGTTTATCAAAATAACATTGCTGTAATTTCTAAGATAAATTCCACTTTATCGCTTTGAAATTTTAACTGAATAAGTATAGCACCAACCGCTGCTACATGGAAGCTCAAAGAAGTTCCGCGCCGAGCATGAGGCGGACATTCTTTTACACCAGACCGCAAAGAAAGCATTTGATGAGCTGGGAATGAAAAAGCTCCCCACCGTCAAGAGTTTGCAGACGGAATATGCGGAGCTGATGGCACAAAAAAAGGCAGCCTATTCCGGCTACCGAAAGGCCCGTGATGAGATGAAGGAGCTTCTGAACGTCAAGGCCAATGTGGACCGCATCATGGGCTATGAGGAAGAAAAGCAGACAGAGAGAGACTATGCCCAGGAGCAGAGCCAGGGACGATGACTGGCTCATGGATTTTGGCTTTTCGGGAGGGAAAGCCTGCGGCGGCTTTCCCTCTTGTCTGCTCACCGGCACAGGACGGGAACCGGGTCAAGAGTGCGAAGTACCGCCCACCGGTGGCTTGCTTTTGATGCGGTTTCTGTCCTGTGCTATCCATCGCCTGGGCGATGGAAAAAGCGTTCTATCAGAACGCGCAGCCAGCTCCAAAATGGAGCTGTTTATGGGGGCTTGGGGGCAGCGCCCTCAACAAGCAACCTGGGATCTTCGCGCCAGCGAAAATCCCAGGTTTGGCCTCGGTGGGTCCCACGAGGCATTGCTTGCCGGTTTCTCGTACCCTGTATTTATGCCCTTTCGGGCGGTATTTCTTCAAATGAGAAAAGAGGACGCTTACACATCCTCCTTCTCATCATCCGCATCTTTCAATTTGATGGCTCCGTCAATGACACCTTCCACAATGGGCAGATACTTCTCCGGGCAAAGCTGTAATTTGTGGCTTGTCCGCTGACGCTGCTCACTGTCCTCCCGAAGCAGCTCCGGGTTGAAGTAGCGTTCTGCGGGCAGCTTGCAAATGCGGATGAGCTGCATCACAACCGGCACGCTTGGAATTGTGCCGCACAGCTCAATATTTGCAAGATAGCGCGGGTCAATGCCGACCTTTTCGGCCAACTCCCGGCGAGACATTTTCACAGCTTCACGCGCCTGCTGAACATCTGCTCCGAAGGTTTCAAATCCAGGGCAATCTTTTACATTCGGCATATCACATCACCCTATTACGTTCTATTGTTCATAGGATGTGCTGGGAATGATGTGATATGCGCTTTAGCTTCATTTTATAATTCGTTCTCGGAGAGAAATTACATAATAGAGATGGCGAGTGTCACCGAGGAACTGAAAGCCCGTGACCCTATGCGCTGGGTGGGGCTGATGAACACGCTGAAAGCGCAGGTGGAGGAAGTTATACAATCCGAGTTGATATTTCAATAATAGGGTGAGCGCCAGAGAACAATCCCTGGCGCTCATTTTACTTTCGCTGTGCTGTTTTTCTGTACTCTAACGGCAACAACCCAGTGCTTTTGCGAAACAGTTCCGCAAACCTGCTTGAAGTGGAATATCCTACGGTCTGAGCGACTTGCCAGTCTCCTAACAGCTTGTCCAAGCTGGGCTTAACGGGTTCCACATCACCTGCGTGAACCCGAAGTCGGAGTGGGGGAAGCTGATAGTGAGGTACTTTCCCGAGCTCGCGCCGCTGCAGGCGATTCGGAACAACTATCCGAAGACCCCGCTCACGCTCGACCGCGTTGACGTGGGAGGTCGCGGCGGCATCAGGCAAGAGAACATCATCGACTGGATGCTGTCCGGGGCATGGCCAACAACGTCTCTTATGCCGAGTTCACAATTTAGACAGGAGAACCTGTACCCGCGAGATTAATTGCGTCTCATCCATTTCCTCGGGGGCAATCATCGAACTTAAGGTGGCGCATCGGAGCCATGGAATTAAAGAACTTATCACCGAAATAGTCGAGCAGAAACTCTGGAAAAGCCGATAGCACAAACACCGAACCGTCCTCGATCCGCATCCTTTTCTCCTCGCGGAAGATCGCATCGACCGTAACCAGCTCTCGATACGTCTCAAATGAAACCTCATCGAGACCGAGCAGGCACTTGCATCTCAATACGAAGGCAGCGATTGCATCTTTCCATTGGGGAAGCTCCATGTGCTTCCCCACGTTAACGTTTCCCTCTCCCGACTTATTTTTATATTGAGCGATTTCCGAGTTGTCAACAAAACAGCCTGAATGCGCCTGGCACTGCCCTGCGCGATAATCGTACAGTGCCTCGACCATCGGGTAGCTTATATAGAGCTTTCCGCTCTCGTGCTCGTTATCGAATGCGAGGAGCATCGCCTCCACAAGGGCATCGGACTCGCATCCAGGCGCATTGTTCTGATGAGAGTCGTAGTCAAAGAAGAGAAAGACCTCATCAACAGAATCCCTCTCCACGCCCTCTAGACATTTTGCAGCAGAAGGCACCGTTTCTCTCAGTACCTCCACAACATCCAGATCGAAGTCCTCCTCTGCAAGCCGCTCGTAAAGCATGTAGATGTTCTGCGCCGCTGGCAGACAGATCACCCTCAGGTCATCTCTCCCTTTCAGAAAAAGATCCTTCATCTTCTCCGCAAAGCGCAGGTCACGCGACTCTCCTTCAACGATGAAGAGCGTGACCGGGCTAGCCATCGAAAGCACCGGCCTTAAACATCTTCTGGAGGTTATGCGCCAATCTGAGCTCCTTGGGTGTTAGCTTTTCCAGCGAGCGAATCTCCCCCTCCTTGAGAATGAAATAGACATCGGGACGCATGAGGTCGTTCGTCAAAAGGTCCGTGTTGTGCGTCGTAATGAAAACCTGGACACCCTCAAGGTCCCGTAGCATCTCCACGATCGACCGGGACAATTCAAAGTGATAAAAGGCATCGAATTCATCGATAAAGACCAAGGAAGCCTTGCTCATCTTGATATACCAGTAGTAGTACAGAGCAAGTGACATGGTGCCTGTCGAGGCGACCGACGCAAACGGAACGGTACCGCCCTCGAACCTGCAATAAAGCTCGGGAACTCCATTCACGTCCACGGATACGAGGTTCAGGGAGATTCCCTGCTGGCGCAAGAATTCTTGGAAGTCCTCCATCTTTCCTTCGCGAATAATGCCCTGGGTAAAGATATCCGAGCCAACCGAAAGCCCCTGATATCCACGCTCATCGAGCGAGTAGAACATGAGCATGTTGTCGACAAAGGAGGTGAAGGCTCTAAACGCCCTGGCAGACGGCTCATCTCGCAGTATTGCATTGCTCTTGACATATTTGACACGCGACAGCCTGTCGGACTCAGTGGGGAGATCGGTAGAAAGCGAGAGGGACTCGGCGCCCGGCAGGTCAACATGGCCCGTTTGAGCGTCGAACCTGTAGCTCAAGACCTCCACGCCAGCAATGTACAGACTCTCGTATACAAGCGTCTGTGGGTCGGTTTTCCCGTAGCGGTATACGACCTCGATATTGTCGAAGACAAAATCGTATTGAAACTCTGTAATTGAACTCTTTGAATTAAGGCACCGGTATGGCGAGTATTTTTTGAGCAGCTTTTCCTTGTCGGTCAGATGCAGAACAATGTCGAATATCGCGAGGGCGAAATTGGACTTTCCACTGCCATTCGCACCATATATGATGCCCTTTGCCTTAATGCCATCCTGAATTACCTGTTGATTGAATGAATAGTTGGCGGGATCGGATAGATCAAATGTAATTCGCTTATTGAAGCACTTGAAATTTGAAACCGAAAACTTCTTGAGCATGGCACGGCTCCTCTGCTTTCTGAGTCTATTTGAAACACAGGATAAAGTAGCTTAGCAAATTGGTCAATTTGCCCGTATTTTTAATACGGATATTCCGAAGAAAAACTACGGAAGTACGCGATATACGCCGGGCCTGTCCAACCGATCATAGTCTTCGCAGGGCAAGACTTCTTCGCGCGCGAGGGAGAATGTGATCTCGATCGTTAGGCGCACGCTGATAAAACTAGGCGGTACCGTCTCAGCGACCCCGCCTTACAAATCCGAAGGTTTTTCATCTAAATCTATTATGAACCATCTTTTATGGACTATCGGAACCATTTATCAAACAACATCATCAGAAACGTGAAGGGCGAATTCGGAAGCTGATTCTCCCTTTCACCGGCTGGCAAAACGATTTACACCTAATTGTGGACATTGCCCACGCGATTTCTCTTTGCTCCCGCATCGATCTCGCTAAACTAATAGGTGCTGCTACCAGGGCATTTTTCTGGTGCATATTCTATTGGCTCCTGCGAAGATCGGAGCGGCTATGTTTGCCGCCGAGTCCCACACCGGCCGTCATCACATCGCGATCGCTGCCATGGCCTGCCTATGCGTTTTGCTGGGCGGGCCTTCTTGTGCCGCGGGCGCGGAGAGCCTGTTTATCGCGGGCGCGACATACTGCGAGCCGGGCGTGTCGGGCCCCGGCTGGGCCTGGACCGATGCCGGCCATCTGGAGCTTGACGGCTACGCGGGCGAGGCCATCGGCGCCGACGGCGACCTGGTCGTGACGCTCGCCGGGCAAAACTCGGTGACGGAGTCGAATGCGCCCGATGCGGACATCACGCAGTGCGGCATGGAGGTGTGGGGCAGCCTGACGCTTCGCGGCACCGGGTCCCTGGCGGCATCGGGCTCGCAGTGCGCGATCCACGTCTCGCGGGCGCTCGTGGTGGACGGCTGCGCCGTCGATGCCCGGGCGGACGGGGCCGACGTCACGGACGAGGCCGTGGCCGGCGTGATCGCCGGCGACATGGCCGTGCGCGGCCGCGGGCGCGTCGTCGCCGCGGGAGCCGGGTCCGGAGCGGGCGTGCGCGCCTACGGCGTGTATCTGCAGGATCTGGGCATTGGTGCTGGCGCGGCTGGCTGCCGGCTTTCCGTCGCTGCCTCGTGGCTCGATGCGGCCGGTGCCGACGGCGGCGTTGCGTGCACGGGCGGGTCGCTTGTTTCCGCGCGGTTTATGGCGCCTGCTGGTGGGGCATTTGGAGCTGGTGGCGTGGTGGATGCCACCGGTGCGGTGGCACCGCATGTGGTGATTGAGCCCGATGTAGCCACGTCTCCGGCGGGGGAGACGGACAGGGGCGAGGTACCGGGCGGTGGGGCGGAAAAGTCTCCCGCCGATTCAAGCCCCGCTGCTGGAGAGCCCACCACGGGGCCCACGGCAAATCCCTCGCTGAAACCCGCGGCCGCGACAACCAAGACAACAACGACAGTAACCAAGACCACGGTCGCCAAGACGGCCAAGCCCAAGGCTGCCACCGCGACCACTGCGGTACTCCCCAAGACCGGCGACAGCAACTGGATTGCCGCGTCCTTTACGCTACTCCTGTTGGGACTGGGGCATCTAGGTGCCGCATATCGCTGTTGGGGCGTGCGGCATGCCTAGCTGCAATACAAAGGCCCTGTAGAAGCTTTAAAGGCAACGCTTTCCGAAAGGGAGCGTTGCCTTTTTACTGCATGCAATGTATGAGGTGCCGTACCACTAAAAGGCTTAGTTAATTGATTGTAATTACATAATCTACTATTGTATGTGCGTTATACTAAGGTTGCACTCACATGATTGGAGGGTCCAAAAATGGCAAGCTCAACATTAACCATTAGGGTTGACGATGACCTCAAACGCGAGGCAGCAGAAGTGGCTGATTACTATGGACTTGATTTGTCGTCCGTGACGCGCGCATTCTTCAAGCAAATGGTCAACACCCATCGCATCCCGTTGACTTTTGCCCCTGAGGAGCCCAATGCCGAAAGCCTTGAGGCCATTCGCGAGGGGGACGCGTTTCTTGCATCTGGCAAAAAAGGACGTTTTGACAATGGCGCCGATCTTATCGCTGCGGCGATGGCACAATGAGCACGTTAACCGCAGAGTTCTCTGCAGCCTTCTCCCGCGATTTAAAGAAAAAAGCAAAGCGCCGTAAATGGGATCTATCCGAGCTTCAAAAGCTAATTGACCTGGTGCTACAGAATACACCCGAGTCAATGGACATATTAAAACGACGTCATAATATGCACCGGCTAAGCGGCAACTGGGCAGGGCGAAACGAATGTCACGTAGCAAACTCTGGCGACTGGCTTGTCATATGGTCATCAAACGAAGAGGTAGCTTTCTTTGAACGCACCGGCAGCCATGATGAGCTGTTCCGATAGCTCCCTTAATATCGACACCACCAAAGCTATCCGGATTTCAAGCAAATGACATCCTATTTGTTCAACATTGTTGGAGATTTAGCTGCGCAATGATGATTGCCTCCCATCCTAGGCTGGAATATCGTCTCCAAACCAGGCCCTGGCAGCGGTTTGCTCTGCAAAAGGTTGCGCAATGTGCTCGCCGGTAGATCCTGCGTGTGGGCATACGCTACCAGACTCTTCCTTTTCATCGACAGGTTCCTTAAAGCGATGGCCCAACACTGTCGATGAGCGGAATGCGGCAAACTGCGCCCCCGCGTTCTCTATCGAGGTGCGTCGATCCTAGGTACGAGGGGTTCGCCCAGATCGAGACGACCTATTAAGGCATCTCTGTCCCTGTCGTCTCAATGAACACCTTCGACCTGACTCATGCCTTACGCGATGTTCGGACAAACTCGGTTATAGCGATTTGCCTTCTCATTAAAAGGGACTGCAAGATGTTTACCGCCATGGCCTGCCTATGCGTTTTGCTGGGCGGGCCTTCTTATGCCGCGGGCGCGGAGAGCCTCATCATCGCGGGCGCGACGTACTGCGAGCCGGGCGCGTCGGGCCCCGGCTGGGCCTGGACCGATGCCGACCACCTGGAACTTAACGGCTACGCGGGCGAGGCCATCGGCGCCGAAGGCGACCTGGTCGTGACGCTCGCCGGGCAAAACTCGGTGACGGAGTCGAATGCGCCCGATGCGGACATCACGCAGTGCGGCATGGAGGTGTGGGGCAGCCTGACGCTTCGCGGCACCGGGTCCCTGGCGGCATCGGGCTCGCAGTGCGCGATCCACGTCTCGCGGGCGCTCGTGGTGGACGGCTGCGCCGTCGATGCCCGGGCGGACGGGGCCGACGTCACGGACGAGGCCGTGGCCGGCGTGATCGCCGGCGACATGGCCGTGCGCGGCCGCGGGCGCGTCGTCGCCGCGGGAGCCGGGTCCGGAGCGGGCGTGTGCGCCTACGGCGTGTTTCTGCAGGACGCGGGCCTTGGCGATGGTGCTGCCGGCTGCCGGCTTTCCGTCGACGCCTCGTGGGTTTAGGCGGCCGGTGCCGACGGCGGCGTTGCTTGTCTGGGTGGGTCGCTTGTGTCTGCGAGGTTTATAGCGCCTGCCGGTGGGGCATTTGGTGCTGGTGGCGTGGTGGATGCCTCCGGTGCGGTGGCACCGCATGTGGCGATTGAGCCCGATGTCGCCATGCCCCCGGCGGGGGAGACCGATGGGGGCGAGGTGTCTGGTGGCGGGACGGGCGAACCTGACGGTAGTACCGGACCTGCTGCAGGGCAGCCCGGTGCGGGGCCGACGACGGATCCCGCGATGAAGCCCTCGGCTACAACAACCAAGACCACCAAAACGACGGTAACCAAGACCACGGCGTCCACGTCCTCCAAACCCAAAGCCACCACCGCGACCGCAGCGACACTCCCCAAGACCGGCGACAGCAACTGGATCGCAGTCTCCTTTACGTTTTTCCTGCTTGCTACAGTGCTTCTAGCTGCCGCATGTCGTTGTTGAGATAGCTGCCATTTGGAAGAAAGAGACATCCACAAGGTATAACTATTTGCGTGTTTGTCTATAGGCACCCAATTATCGAAGGCAGAGCCATACGGACGTGATCATGGGCTGAATCGTGACATGCGACCCAGGTCCACATGAATGAGAAAAGCATTCAATAATGTCGCAGGTTAGACTGAAGGCAACGAAAGGGCACCGGGATCTTTGTCGACCCTGGTGCCCAAGCGAAAGACCATCAGAGTTGCCTCGCAATATTCGACGGTGCTAAAGCGGGCAAATATTAAACCGGACTCATTGGTGAGCTGTATGAGCTGGTTTCTTAGTGACATCCCGGATTGTCTATAAGCAAAAGTCTGGTGTTTCGGAAATGTTGTACCGTACGCCAAAACTGTCGATCTCCTGTTTTAATATAGCTGGCTCAATCTCTGCAAGCAGCCGCATAACGTCATAGATTGTTACAATGCCTCGTATCTTCTTACTCCTCATCCGCACGAGTTCGTAAATCAGTTGAACAGAAATAGTTGTTGTATACGTTTCGCCGCTTCTATCAAGATTTAATGCTCTTGCAGCATCATTTATCGCAGTGCCAAATAGGAGCTCAGGGGAAATCCCTTCAGCGGGGTTTTCGATTGTGATATTTACCTTATCTCCGCAAAGCTCAATTTCTGTTTCTCCGGCTCTGCTTTGCTTGAGAAAGGGTTCCGTTTTACCTAGACCTAAATATTCCGTTCTTTTAAGACGCTGCCTGCGGCAGCTCTCCTTAAACATATTGTTACGACAATCTATGATGGCGGCATTCGCAATCTGGTCAGTCAGGCATGGGTAAGAACCTATTAGGATCCAATCGACCTCGCATGATGCCCTGAAAAGGAGATCGTAAATTTCTGCATAAAGTGGGCATTGTCCACCGTCAAGGCGGACTACCCTTGTTCCATCGTGCATGAATAATCCCTGAAAATCTGAATGAATTTCAATTAAATAGCCCAATTCAATGCGTCCATCATCACCGCTAAGTTCAGTAAGGTGATTGCGGTATTTAGGTAATTTGCTAGCATGGCCTGTTTTTTCACCAAACAATCGGGCATCTAGAGAGCGCGCCAAATCATCGCAACATGCACAGCTTTGATGATATTTGGCCATTGAGACATCGTTTGCGACAATGCTCGCTAATTCCTCAGATGATACGTCGTCGACTTTAAGCCTAGGCGCTAGCTTTTCGTACTCAGCTTTCATTGCCGATGTGAGTTCAGCAGATTTTGATTGCGCGTTTCGCCCATGCTTGACGTTATGGTCGACTCTAAAATGCTCCAAACCAATGAGGGATCCGTCTCTGCGTGTAATAACAATATCGGGACACTCGTCGCTTGCGTTAATAGACCCACTCACCTTCAAGGCAGCCTTCTTCTTGTAACCACCCGAGGCCATCGATAGCTTCAGAACATCATTGAGCACTTGCTCTTCATGCGCATTCTGGTCGCTTTTGTTCTTACTCATACTGGATTCTCCACCCTTATAAGTGAAACATAATTCAACTCGCGCTCTTATAGAAGGTGCGAGGCCCTCGCCACAAATGAATGAATGACGAGGGCAAACAGGGTTAAGGTATGACCTCCGTGTTACCTTTCAGCCCTACCCCAATTCAAATTAATAATGCTGCTTTATCAATTTGAATAGCGGGGATCCTCGATTTCTTTCTTCCTGCGGTTGTGCTGGTTCAAAAGTCGGTCTGGCCCCTTTTAGATGCAACTATGTATTTCTCAATCTGAGTTCTATAGCCTTCAATTAGCTCCAATAAAGACTCATCGAGAAACAGCAACATTTCGCTTCCGTCATATCCCTCAGCGGTATCATCCACGAACTTAGATTCAGTTCTCGGCATATCGAAAGTGCACTTACGGAGAAGGTTCTCAAGTATTTCTAGGCGGCGAACCAGAACGCCTGGATCATCTATAACATCCAGCCAACTGGACCCGTCCTTGCAAAACAACATTTCGTCCCTTTCGTTTTACAGCTCTAATGGACAAACGAAATCTATAACCGCGTGCGGACATCATTGAAAATTGTTCTTAAAAGCAATGTTGAAAATCAGTTTCAGACATTTTGTTGTATGGACTTGCTGGGCGCTTTAGTTTATATCTCAATTTAGAGTAAATATTTGTACGAAACTAACAAATAATGGTTTTAAAACAATATAATTGTCCCTGTTATTAAAGAATGTCTGCGGTGAATCAACTTTTTTGAATAGGATTCTGAAGATGATCCTCAATTTTTCATTTAAGAACTTTCAGAGCTTTCGAGATGCTCAACAGTTCTCGTTTGAACCGATTTCGAGCAAAAAAGAACTTGGGCCCGTACGAGTGGCTGCGGTTTACGGTGCAAACGCGTCAGGTAAATCAAATTTCCTAAACGCTCTTAACTTTGTCTCTTACTTTGTTCGTACTGGTTACGCAGCAGGCGATGCGAAGTCTCAGATACCCATCGTCCCCTTTTTACTTGACTCGGAATCGCGAACAAATGACACAGAATTTTCGATAGATTTTATCGCCAGCAACTTGAAGTATGAGTTTTCATTTGGCGTAAACAAAAATGAGGTTACTTATGAGAACCTCACCGTATACCGATCAAAACAGCCGTCTCTTCTCTATGACCGCTCTTCGATAAACGGGGAACAGTCAATTAAATTTGGTAGCACGTTTACAGGCGCCAAAAAACAACTTTGGGATATCACGCGCAATAATTCTCTGTTCTTATCTGCCGCCGCGGCGGCTGGTAGTGAAGTAATTCAACCCGCATTCGCAGCTCTTGCCAATGACATCAATCTCTATGATGCAACGCATTATCTTGCAGAGCTCGCCACCATAAAAAAGCTGTTTATCAACGATGACGCACGGGCTCAGATTCTATCTCAGCTCATTAAATATGCTGACATTGGAATTGACGGCATGGATGTCCGTCAATCGGAAGGCGTCATGGGTTTAAAAGACTCATTCATTGGACTCGATGAGATTCCGGAAGAGGCACGTAATAAAATTGCAGAAGACTTTAAATGGTCGTTTGCTTATGACCTGTTCTTCCACCACAAAGGCTCGGGAGATGGCTTTTGGCTGGACTCCGCCCATGAATCGGAGGGTACAAAAGCTGCGCTAGCGTTTTTCTCGGTAGCCTTACGTTCTTTAAGCAGTGGGGCCACAACGGTAATTGACGAGCTTGATTCAAGCCTTCATCCCACGCTGTTGCGCGACTTTGTCTCACTGTTTGCCGATCCCAGCACTAATCCAAGGGGTGCGCAGCTGATCTTCTCAACTCATGATGTCACCTTGATGACGCGCACGAGTCCCATGGAAGAGGTGCTTGAACGTGACCAGGTCTGGTTTGTGGAAAAGGACTCTGAAGGTGCTTCGCAATTAATTGCTGCGATGGAGTATTCGCCTCGTGCAAATGAGAATCTGGGGCGCAATTACTTAAACGGTGTCTATGTGCCGCTGCCCAACCCAAGTTTTCATCAACTTGTGGCCCAACTCATGAAGGAAGGCGCTGATATAAATGGCTAAGGCAGAAAGGAGAGGGCTTGCTCGCGGCCGCAAAAAGCAGACAAGAGCCAAGCGAAAGCGCCACCTAATTGTGTCCAATGGAAAGGTGACCGAAACCGAATATTTTAACTTCCTTATTACTGAAATGGACGTTCGCGGAAGCGTGCTGTATCGGCATATTGACGGAGACCCTTTGAAGGTGGCCAAGCAGCTTTCGCGAGAGCTCGATTCAGATAAAAAGGCCGTTAAAGCAGGCGAAATCGAAGCATTGAGTTCCGCATGGATCGTAGTCGATTCAGATGAGTTCAGAAACCTAGCCGCAGCAGAACGAGAAGCAAAGACAAAAGAAGTTAGACTCGCGATCTCCAATCCATGCTTTGAAGTATGGCTTATCGATCATGTCTCACCATGCCCGGAAACTTTTGCATCGACTCCACAATGCGAGAAAAGAGCGCGCGACCTTGGCGTTCTAAAATCTACTGACCCCAACAGGTCCTCCGCGTCAAAGTTCAAGTCGGTAAATCTCGAAATAATTGACGGCAACAAGGCCCGGGCTTTGACCAATGCCGCAAAGCACAATACGGATGATAAACGTCGCGCAAGAGAAATGAACGCGGACAACGTTGCCGCCTATCAAGTATGGACAGACTTGCCTGATCTTGTAGATGACGTATTTGGATCGGGTAACTAATGTGATTCATCCCGCGTTAGGGGCAGTCTTTTAACTCAAAAAGTTGTAAACGAGGTAGCAATGCTTTGGAGCTATGTTCAGCTAGATGACGGCACTCAGTTTGCCTACTCAGAGACAAGAGATGATGGGACCGTTCGCGTAGCCGTCGAGCGTCCGGTTGACCTTGGCATTGACCATGCGGAATGCTTCTTGCCTGCGGTCAAATGGTTCAACGTCGAAGGATTTACTGCTGATGACCTCAATTTCTTGACAGAATTTGTTAGATCAAACGCCCCGTTTATCTTCGAGCTTGCAGAACGGCAAAAAGCCGGACCCGCGGTATCGGCGCTGGCCCCCTGACGCCCTACTGTTGAACGGCAAATAACCCATGATTTCGCCTACTGAAATATCCACCGTCGCCTCCCTCGTGCTGGCTCAATACGACGTCAGCGAAGCATTTTTATTTGGCTCGTTTGCCCGAGGCGAGCAAACGCCCAATAGCGATATTGATTTGCGCCTAGCCTGCGGCAACACCATGACGTTCGGTGCGCTGTACGAACTCTCCCATGAACTCGAGAAGGAACTTGGACGAAAGGTTGATATCGTCACCAACCCACCCGAACGAATGCGTTCGGCTTTCCGCGAAAGCATCGAACAAGATGAGGTGCGCATCTATGAAGCACTGTAAACGGGACGAGGAGCTTGCAAATACCGGCCAGCGGCCTTTCCCTTCCAAAGAACCCAACCCGGTAACCCTCCAGGCCATTCGCGAAGCTGATGCGTTTTTAGCGACGGGGGAGTCCGGTCGCTTCGTCAACGGCGCCGATCTTATCGATGCAGCTCTAAAAGCCCCTGAAGCGTGAGAGAATTTAACCACCGAAGAGACTGTCGTCTTGGAGGTGCCAGATCGGCGAGGTACGTACCTCGCCATTTTTGTACGATTTGATCAAATGTCTAAGCATTTGAACCTGTATATCGACGAGGTCGGCAATGCGGATAAGCCTTTTCTGCCTAGTGGCAGGCTTAATTCGCGATATCCTTCATGTGTTATACTTGAGCCATAAATTCTGTTTCAAGTATTCGAAAGGCTTGAGATGAAGTTGTTAAAGGTTTGCTTCGACCATCTCTCGATGTTCGAAGACGGGTTATTCGAAATCGACCTGTTCGCCTCCGACCGCGTGACGGCCTCCGATGAGTCGGCTTTCGAACTGGCGGACCATCTCTACGTGAATAGCGTCGTTGCGCTGGCGGGCATTAACGCTACGGGCAAGACAACAGCACTGAACCTGCTGGAGCTCGCCTGCCGCATTGTTGACGGCTCTCCGGCGCGCGGCGGCGGGCTCCCATCAACGTTCCCCGCCGCGTTCGACGGCCCGTCCAAGCTCAAGTGCGTCATATGGCACGCAGATCGTCTTTACTTGCTCGAGTCGGTGCTGCAGACTGTCGAAGGAGGCGACGACGGTCCCGAGCTGACGTTCTCCGATGAGGTGATTTCTTCGCTGCCAGCCAAGGCCCTCAAGCGCTCGACCCTGGCATCCTGGGCCGAAATCGAGAAACTCGCGTCCCCGCTGTGCGACCGAGCTCAGATGCCGGACTCTTGGGCGGCGCTTACGCCGCCTGACGTTTCCGTCGCAGCCGCTGTGCTCGCCAAGGACTTCGGCCATCGCATCCGAGCGATAGCATTGCGCGACGGTGGCTTCCGCCTCACTGAGCAATTCAACGGTCTCGACGACGTGCTTCGTGTTTTCGACTCTGGCATCGAGCACCTCGAGGTCCGGGACTCCGGTCGCGCCTTCGTACTGACGTTTACAGGTCGCGAGCCCATCACGATCTCCGAGCGGGGGCTCACCGAGGTGCTCTCCTCCGGCACTGTACGTGGCCTAGGGCTGGTGCAGCGCGCAATGAGGGTCCTGCGCTCCGGCGGCTACCTTTTAGTCGACGAGGTGGAGAACCACATTAACCGCCAACTGGTTAACGTCGTGCTTGATCTGTTTGCCGCCCGCGGGACCAACCCCAACGGCGCGACGCTGGTTTTCACGACTCACTACCCGCAGCTCCTCGATCACGTGCACCGCAAGGACAACGTGTTCTTTCTCGCCCGACGCAACAGCGGTGCGCGCGTGGTGAAGTACGCCGACCGCGTGAAACGCATCGAGAACAAGAAATCGGAGGTATTCGCCTCGAACTTTGTGAAGGGGACCGCTCCGCGCTACGCCGACGTGCGCGCGCTTAAAGAGCTCGTCGCAGAGGAGGTGTCCGATGAGCGGTGATAACGGTTTTCGCTTTGCGGGATATCATCCGATCATCTCCTGCGAGGGAACAGCGGAACAGGTGGCCGTGGACACTCTCCTCGAGGCGGATGCGCTCGTCTTTTCAGAGGTCGACGTCGTGGACGTCACCCGCCTGCGCAAAGCCTCCGATATCCAAGATAACTACCTCAACTTAGACTATGACTGGCCAGTCTGCATCGTCAGGCTGCTGGACTCGAGGAAAGAACGCTTCAAACTCGGCAACCTGTACGCCGGCCGCTTCCCGGTGGTTAGCTACGTGACCCATCCCGAGATAGAGGTGCTGGCCATTATTCGAGAGGGCTCGTGGAGACGCTGGCACGGCGGACGCATGAAACCGAGCGACTTCTGCAAACAGGAGCTCGGCATGCACGAGGTAAAGAGGGAAGGCTTCCTCAAAAGTTATTGGGATGCCGATTCGTTTACGGCAGCCGCCAGGGAATACAAGCGACTTTCGAAGATCCCCAAGGGCGAGTTGTGCCTGGCAGACCTCATCCGGTAAAGGCTTGCAGCCACCGCAATACCCATAACGCTTCCCAAGACTACCGGCTGCCGCTTGATTGCCCTTTTCTCGGCGCTTTTCTTGCCGTGCACAACACAGCCATAACGCCCATTTCCGGAAGTGCGGGGAAAATCGCAACCAGCCGAGCACAAACCAAATTTTGGCGTCAAAACCGCAGGTCACGAAAGGGTATAACCGGGGTCTGGTTGGCGGAACTCGGTCTTTCCCCGCACTTCCGAATTCTCAAAACGGAAGTATGCGGCAAATTCCGGAAACCCCGACCACACCGGCCTTTTCGCGCAAAGAAACCGCAGGCAGAGGCGTTGGTGTGCTCCAGCGTGGTCAATAAGTCTGGATTTTGCCGCATACTTCCGAACTCGGAGAGTCTTAGAAGCCAGTATTGAATATCGGGAGCTACTTACCGAAAATCCATTTGAGGGAATCCGTATCGTCAATATCATTCGAGAGGGGATGACGGGTGATGACCCACGCCTACAGTGAGATGTATCTCGAGGATGCCATGAGAACGCTGGGCGAGGCGGTCGATTTTGCCCTCTGTGACCAAGGTTTGAATCCGGCCGAGCTGACGGCGATCCTGTCGAACGCTTTTGAGATGAAACAGTTTGAGCGCGGTACGCCTCGCGTCGTCTGCGGCATGGCGGGCGACGAGCTCGCGCGCGATATTATCGCCCATGCGGGACTGACCCCCGTCGAATGCAGGGAGACCTATCCGTTCGACCGTTCGCCTCAGTATTGGGCGGGCTGGGTTTTGGCCTATACGCAATGGATGAGCAGCTTGTGTTTTAGCGACCTTTTTGAAGTCGCCCCGCTCGATTGGATCATCGGCTCGTACCATCCGCTTCACGAGGCCTCCGAAGACAAATTCGCCCAGATTGTCATTGATAAATGGAACAACACTCAGGCAGACAAAAAGGGCCTCAAGGCGACACGAAAGGCGGCCGGACTAACCCAAAAACAGCTCGCCGACCAATCGGGGGTTAAGCTTCGCGCCATACAACTCTACGAGCAGAACCAACTCGGCCTACGCCGCGCCTCGGTCTCCTCGGCATTGGCGCTCGCAAATGCCCTAAACTGCACTATCGAAGACCTCGTCTGGCAACCGATTGCTCTGGAGTACGACTCCTAATGTCACTGTGTTGTGCTCCCCGGAATTGCATCGCACGTATAGAATCTATGCATCCGCACGCCAGCTTTGAAATGGATTGGACACCACATGGAAATCCCTAGCACCCTGTGCAGCAATGTGTACGAGTTTGCGTTTTGTCCCGAGCCCTGTTACGACCGCCTGGTCGACCTCGCCGATCCCGAGGACTGGGGTCCTAGCAACCGCATCCTCAAAAACTACTTGTCGTTTTCGTTTAGCCGCGCGGTGTTCCTGACCGAGCGCGACGTGGACCAGACCGCGCCTTCCAACCTGCCGCTGGTGTTCGACGACGACCGCTGCCTGTTTAACACCGGCCTGTACACACGCCGTTACGAGACCATCTACGGCCTATTTGAGCCCAACACCAAGCCCGATGCGCGCCAGCGCTGGTTTTTGAAGGGCTTCTTTAAGGAAAGCGACCCCATGCTGGTCTCGTTTGAGTACCTGCCGTGCCGCGTGCGCTTTGCCGAGGACCCCTCCGAGCTGGTCTTTGACTACCGCCTGCCCATCCGCTCCAACATCGACCACATTCTGGGCGATGAGGAGAACCTGACGCGTATTCCCGCCGGCCTGATGGGGGAGGGCAACTCGCTGCTGCTGCGCCGCGCCTTTGAGGGCGCCGTCGTCGAGGCCGCTCGCCGCGCCGCAGCCAACTACACGCTCGCGGTGCCGCAGTTCTACGGTGGCCGGATTCAGCTGCTGCTACCGTTGTGCCTGACCGGCGACAAGCCCGAGCTGGCGCTGACCATCCAGCGCGAGGACGGCTTCTACGCCGCGCGCACCTGCCTCACGCTCGACATGGCCTACAACAACGCACGACTTATCTGCCGCCCCGAGACCTCGTGGATCAAGCGATAAAGGGCGGTTTAGCTGGGGGTTTGCCGGTTGCACTGATTGCGGTGGCGCGGTTAGCGCCCACGAATTTAAAATCGGGGGCAAAAAGTTCTTGGTAAACCACGCGCGGCTATGATAGTATCTCTTTTGCCGAAAGGCGACGGGCGATTGGCTCAGGGGTAGAGCATATCCTTCACACGGATGGGGTCACAAGTTCGAATCTTGTATCGCCCACCATCTAAAGTACAGGTCAGAGGTATTAAGCCTCTGGCCTTTTTTATTTTGACACTAAGAGTGACACCAAAACTGGCACCAAGAACAAATCGTTGTCGTCTAAGGCGTCATTTTTATCGCACCCTTTTTGCTGACGCCATTGCATGTTTTGTATAAAACGCATGCGAATTTTCATTGAATTCCCCATGGGATCCAAGTGCAAATGTGGAGACAGGGACCATATGCCCAGAGCGCCTTCCAGCGGATTTCTACAACACGACTGTTTTTCGGCCGAAGTCGTCAAGCATTTGGTCAGCTTTTGGTTTGCTTCCGGTACTTACCCGCATGATGCCCCGGTAGATAATCCGCCATGCTCGCAATCCGCATGGCCTACGGCCGATACCAGGGGAGGCGCAAATGGACGAAATCGTCTGCGCAAACACCGCATTCCACTACTGGCGCTGCCCACCGCAGGTGCGCGACCTCTACCCGCGCCTACCCAACTCCGAAGACGGCTGGCGAGCTCTATCCCAAGCCCCTTTCGTGACCGACGTCCTTAAGACCCCGATCATCGCTGTTGCCTCACCGGGTTGTTGTAACCACCACTCGGGATTACGCTCCACTATTCGCTGGGAAGGGGTATCGGATGCCGACACCACAATCGACACTCATTTCGGCTTTAGTGTCACCAATCCGCTTAACACGTTATTTACTATGACACGCTTTGTGTCTCAAATAGATCTCGTGCTGGCTATGTACGAACTTTGCGGCTGGTTTTCTGTTTTCGAGCCGACTCCCACTGCCGAAATGCAGTTAAAAATAGCGGTAGAAGAGAATCGCAATTCCAGGACGCAGGATCTGTTCGAACTTGGAGAAGGCGAAGACGAGGTACCTTGGAAACGAGTTTACGCCCGCGCAACCGTAAAGAACCAAGATTATGAAGGCCAAACGAACAAGCATGAGGATGTAAGAGAGGTTACGAGACCCAAAGGTACTTCTCTTTGGATGAGAAAGCCGCTCATCGAACTGAGCGAGCTGCATCGATTCGCCGACAAGGTCAAAAGTCAAATGTGGGGAAAGCAGTTTTATGATGCCGCTCAGCAGGTTATCGGCATTGCTGCGTCTCCACTCGAGGTCGCGGGGGTCCTGCTTCTAAGCCGCTCTCGACGTCTGGGTGGTGCAGGATTCAGATACGTGTACCTCAACGATTTAACCCCTCTATCCGTTGCAGCCCAAAGCATCGCAGGTCAAAAGGTTTGCTACGGCGATATCGTGATCGTAAACCCAATCCTAATGAAGGCGGTAATTATCGAGATCCAAGGTGAAGTCATCCATGGATCAGGCGCTGTACTTGACCACGATGCAGAGCGCATGACTGCACTGCAGAGTATGGGATTCGACGTATTCCTGGTGACCCACAATATGCTAAACGACAAAATGCAGCTAAACACCATAGTCAAAAGCGTCTGCAGTCGCTTGGGTATTCGATATAAAGCCAAATCCGAGGCAATGAAGTGCGCCGAGACGCGACTGCGAGCAAATGTTTTGTGCAACTGGTTAGAAATTGGAAATTAGCCGGCGCAAGGCGGTAGAACTACCTAGTTTGCCTGCCTTGTGAATCAGTGCCATTTCAAAACTATGTCAGATTACGGGGCTGGACCCGGACCGGCCGTCCATACCCTGCATTTCACGGAATGCGCAAGTCTTCTACCTGCGGTTTTGATTTTACCAATTACGGCATGCTCGGGAGTTCCCGGGCTAGCCCCGTAAACCGGCATGGTTTTGGAATCGCCGGGCGGGCGGGAGCGCGATCGGCCCCGATAATGGGCCCGTCGCCGGCGGGATGGCCGTTGGGCGGATGGCGGACCGCGCTGTGGAGGCGAGAAGCGGCGGGCGGCGGAACCCGAGATGTCCCGAGGGCGCCGGAGGGGAGGGCGGCGGCGTTGCCCCCGCGGGCGGAAAAGGCCATCGCGGGGCTTCGCGGCCCATTCCCGCGGCTGCAGCCGCGGCCGGGCAGCGCCCCCGCGCCGGGCCCGCGAAAGTTTTTCCAAAATTGTCCTTGCATCGGCGGGGGAGTTCCCGTATAGTACTTCTTCGCACGGGGGCGTAGCTCAGCTGGGAGAGCGCTTGACTGGCAGTCAAGAGGTCAGGGGTTCGATCCCCCTCGTCTCCACCCGAGCATTGAATGAGGCTCCAACGCAAGTTGGGGCCTTTTTTCATATAGGCACACAAGGTCAAAGGCGGCACCATGATCCTCCTGGTCGACAAGATCGTGCGTTGAACGGGTGCCGCTTGCATGGTAGTATTTCACGTCGTGGTTCAAGATGGGCGGGCCGCTCTGTTGGCCTCTATCACATCCACCACTCTACAAGGGCTCTTGGCGCAACGGTTAGCGCAGGGGACTCATAATCCCTGGGTTCTGGGTTCGAATCCCGGAGGGCCCACCAGAGAATCAAGAGGCCGGACAAATAGCCCGGCCTCTTTTTGTCAAAGTTCCCACTCCACATGCCTGCTAAATTGCCTTAATAAGCGCTTGCGGTCCAAATCCACGTATTAGTTAATGCTGGTTAACAAGAACCATTTCAAAACTATGTCAGATTACGGGGCTGGACCCGGACCGGCCGTCCATACCCTGCATTTCACGGAATGCGCAAGTCTTCTACCTGCGGTTTTGATTTTACCAATTACGGCATGCTCGGGAGTTCCCGGGCTAGCCCCGTAAACCGGCATGGTTTTGGAATCGCCGGGCGGGCGGGAGCGCGATCGGCCCCGATAATGGGCCCGTCGCCGGCGGGATGGCCGTTGGGCGGATGGCGGACCGCGCTGTGGAGGCGAGAAGCGGCGGGCGGCGGAACCCGAGATGTCCCGAGGGCGCCGGAGGGGAGGGCGGCGGCGTTGCCCCCGCGGGCGGAAAAGGCCATCGCGGGGCTTCGCGGCCCATTCCCGCGGCTGCAGCCGCGGCCGGGCAGCGCCCCCGCGCCGGGCCCGCGAAAGTTTTTCCAAAATTGTCCTTGCATCGGCGGGGGAGTTCCCGTATAGTACTTCTTCGCACGGGGGCGTAGCTCAGCTGGGAGAGCGCTTGACTGGCAGTCAAGAGGTCAGGGGTTCGATCCCCCTCGTCTCCACCCGAGCATTGAATGAGGCTCCAACGCAAGTTGGGGCCTTTTTTCATATAGGCACACAAGGTCAAAGGCGGCACCATGATCCTCCTGGTCGACAAGATCGAAAAAAGCTTCGGCGCGCGCGTCCTCTTTAGCGGCGCGTCCTTCCAGATCAACCCCGGCGAGCGCTTCGCGCTCGTGGGTCCCAACGGCGCCGGCAAAACCACCATGCTCAAGATCATCATGGGCATCGACAGCCCCGACGCCGGCCAAGTCCAGTACGCCAAGGACTGCCAGGTAGGCTACCTAGAGCAGGAAACCAACCTGGAGCAAAAGGACACCACCATCCTTGCCGAGGTCATGGCCGCCGCCAAGGAAATCCGCCGCATGGGCGAGCGCGCCAACGAGCTGCAGGCCCAGATCACCGAGCTCTCCGAGCAGGGCAAGGACGTCGACGCCCTTCTCAACGAGTATGGCCAGGTCCAGGACCGATTTGAGCACCTGGGCGGCTACGAGCTCGAGAGCAACGCCCGCAAGATCCTGTCCGGCCTCGGCTTTAAGGTCACCGACTTTGAGCGCCCGTGCTCCGAGTTCTCCGGCGGCTGGCAAATGCGTATCGCGCTGGCAAAGCTCTTCCTTCGCCACCCCGACCTGCTGCTTCTGGACGAGCCCACCAACCACCTGGACCTCGAAAGCGTCCAGTGGCTGCGCGGCTTTATCGCCAACTACGACGGCGCCGTGCTCATCGTCAGCCACGACCGTGCCTTCATGGACGCCTGCGTCGACCACGTCGCCGCGCTCGAGAACCGCCGCGTGACCACCTACACCGGCAACTACAGCAGCTACCTCAAGCAGCGCGAGGACAACCTGGAGCAGATGCGCGCCAAGCGTGCCGCGCAGGAGCGCGACATCGCCCACATGCAGGTCTTCGTCGACAAGTTCCGTTACAAGCCCACCAAGGCCGCCCAAGCGCAGGAGCGCATCCGCAAGATCGAGCAGATCAAAAAGGAGCTCGTCATCCTGCCCGAGGGCCACAAGCACATCGACTTTAAGTTCCCCGACCCGCCGCGCTCGGGCGATATGGTCGTGGGCTTGGAGGGCGTCTCCAAGTCCTACGGCAACAAGCACATCTACAGCGACATCGACCTCAAACTCTACCGCGGCGAGCACGTGGCGCTCGTCGGCCCCAACGGCGCCGGCAAGTCCACCCTCATGAAGATCATCGCCGGTCTGGAACCGCCCACCACCGGCACCCGCGACCTGGGCACCAACGTGGGCGTGGCCTATTATGCCCAGCATGCGCTCGAGGGCATGACCGAGTCCAACACCGTCCTGCAAGAGATCGACACCGTCACGCCCAAGTGGACCGTGCCGCAGCAGCGCAGTCTGCTGGGTGCCTTCCTGTTTAGCGACAACGACGCAATCGAAAAGCAGGTACGCGTCCTTTCCGGCGGTGAAAAAGCGCGTCTGGCCCTGGCTAAGATGCTCGTGGCGCCCGAGGCGCTCCTGTGCCTGGACGAGCCCACCAACCACCTTGACATCGACTCGGTGGACATGCTCGAGAACGCCCTGCAAAACTTTCCCGGCACCATCGTGCTGATCAGCCATGACGAGCACCTGGTACGCGCCGTGGCCAACCGCGTGATCGACATCCGCGACGGCAAGGTCACGGTCTATGACGGCGACTACGACTACTACCTCTACAAGCGCGAGGACCTCGCAGCCCGCGCCGCCGCCGAGGCGGCAGGGGAGAGCGCGCCGGCCACGGCCAAGTCTGCCAAGGTCACCGCGGCCCAGCCCGATGCACCCGCCGCGGCACCCAAGCCGGCCGAGGGCAAAAAGACCAAGGAGCAAAAGCGCGCCGAGGCCCAGGCCCGCGCCGCGCTCAACAAAAAGCTCAAGGGCGTGCGCAACCAGCTTAAGAAGATCGAGGCGGAGCTCGAAAAAAAGCGTGCCCGCTATGACGAGCTTATGGAATTGATGGCAAGCGAAGAGCTTTATGCCGATCAGGATAAGTTCAATGCCGCGCTGGGGGAATATAACGGCCTTAAGCAAGAACTGCCCAAGCTCGAAGACGAATGGCTCGAGCTTTCCACCCAGATCGAAGAGGAGACCGCGCGTGAACTCTCGTAAGGCCGCTGCCGTGGCGATGAGCATCATCGCTATCGCGTGCCGCATCTGCGGCATTTTTATGAGTGCGATGACTGTGCTGCTGTGCTTTAGCGGCCTCACCGCCAAGCTGCAGATCGTGGGCTTTGTCGTTGAGCTTTCGCGCGCGCTTCCGAGCGCTATCGCCGGCTACGGCATTATCACCTCGCCCTTCGGCGGTGTGTTCCGCCTGGATTACGCAATTGTCGCCGTAATCCTGTTTGTGGCCGACTACCTGCTTACGCGCGCTTCGCGCCGCGTCCGCTAGGGGAGCGCCATGTCCAGCAGCTACTTCATGAACCTGCTCGCCAGCGCGGTCGCCGTCATCCTGGGCATCGTTATCCACGAGAGCGCGCACGCCGCCGCAGCCTGGGCTCTCGGCGACAAGACAGCCCGATCACGCGGTCGTGTCTCGCTCAACCCGCTCAACCATATCGACCCGTTTGGCACCATCATCCTGCCGCTGCTCATGCTTGCCGCCGGCGGCCCGGTGTTCGCCTTCGCCAAGCCCGTGCCCGTCTACCTCAACAACCTCAAGCACCCCAAGCGCGACGAGGTCCTGGTGAGCGCCGCCGGGCCCGCGTCGAACATCGCGCTCGCGTGCCTGGCCGCAGCCCTCATGCACGCAACGTACGGCAGCCTCTACACCAGCATGTCCTTTGCCGTGGCATCACAGATCATGAACTTCGGCGCCACGTTTATCGTGGTCAACCTGTCGCTCGCGTTCTTCAACCTCATCCCGATTCCGCCGCTCGACGGCTCGTCGATCGTCGTCCCGTTCCTCAAAGGCAAGGCGCTCAACAGCTATTACCGCCTGCAGCAATACGCCATGCCGATCCTTATCATCGTGCTGTACCTGCTGCCCATGTGGACCGGCATCGATGTGATCGGCCGCTATTTCGACGTTACCGTGTATCCGCTGGCAGAGCAGCTCCTTTCCTTCGCAATCGCCGGCATCTAAGGTAAACTTACAGGTCGACCGTGCAAAACGGTCGCAACATGCACCCAAACCGCGCCGCGAAGGCGCCGTCAAAGGAGGTCGAAGATGTCGTATCGCGTGTCGACGCAGGTCTACAGCGGACCGTTCGACCTGCTACTGCAGCTGGTAACCCGCCAAAAAGTAGATATCGGCGCCATCTCGATCAGCGAGGTGGCCGAGCAATACCTGGCCGAGGCCGAGCGTATCGAGGCGCTGGACCTGGACGTGGCGAGCGACTTTTTGCTGGTCGCGGCAACCCTTCTAGACATTAAGGCCGCCTCGCTGGTGCCACAGGAAGCCCCGCGCAAAGCTGACGACGTGGACGAGGATGACGAAGACCTCGAAGAGCTGAGCGCGCTCGATGGCGACGCCCTGCGTGAGGTCCTGATTCAGCGTCTGATTGCCTACAAACAGTTTAAGGGCGCGGCGGCAGCCCTCGGCGCCCGCATGCAGGCCGAAAGCCGTATGCACCCCCGTGTCGCCGGTCCCGACCCCGAGTTCCTAGGCCTGATGCCCGACTACCTGGCCGGCATCACCCTGCGCGGCCTGGCCGTCATCTGCGCCGACCTGGACGGCAAGCGCCAGACCTTCCTGCTGGAGGCCGAGCACGTGGCGCCACATCGCGTGCCGCTCGACCTGACCGTGGCCTCGGTCGACCGCTTTACCATGTCGCACCAAACCTGCACCTTCCGCGAGCTGCTGGACGGCGACGCCACCACCGAGCAGCTCGTCGTCACCTTCCTGGCCATGCTGGAGCTTGCCAAGCGTGGCTCGCTCACGCTAAGCCAGGACGAGATCTTTGGAACCATCTGCATCAACCGCGTCGAGGGCGCCGAGGCCTACGTGCCCGGCGAGGGCCCCGAGCTCACCGAATAGGAGCGACCAACCATGTCAAACCTGTCCACGTTGGAGGCAAACAGTCTCAAAGGCGCCCTGGAGGCGCTGCTGCTGGTCTCGAGCGACCCCGTGAGCGCGCCCGCACTGGCAGGTGCGCTCGATATCGCCCCCGGCGAGTGCGCGTCGTTGCTCGCCGAGCTCAAGGTTGAGTACGAGGAGGCCAACCGCGGCTTTCAGCTGCGCGAGGTCGCCGGCGGCTGGCGCCTGTTTACGCATCCCGCCTACCATGACGTGGTCGAGGCCTACGTGCTGAGCTGGGACACGCAAAAGCTGTCGCAGGCGGCGCTCGAGACGCTCGCCGTTATCGCCTACCACCAGCCCGTCACGCGCGAGGTGGTCAAGGGCATCCGCGGCGTCAACTCCGACGGCGTCATCGCATCGCTGGTTGACAAGGGCCTGGTACGCGAGCTCGGCCGCGACCCCCAGCGCGGTCAGGCCATCATCTACGGCACGACCAACGCCTTCCTGGAGAAGTTCGGCCTGCGCTCCACCCGCGACTTGCCCGATCTGGAGCAGTTTGCCCCCGACGAGCAGTCCCGCCAGTTTATCCGCGAGCGCCTGAGCGGCCGCAGCATTCAGCCCACGCTCGAGGAGCAGGCCGAGGACCTGGACGAAGAGCGCGAACTGCTCGATACCGAAGTTGAGGATGTTGAGGCAGTCGAGGGCGAGGACACCCTGGTCGTCGACGAGACCTCGGAGGATATGCATGACGAGAACTAACGAAGCAGGGGAGACGCGCATCGCCGACGCCACGGGCATGCCCACGACCGATGCCCAGCCCGTCTACCCGCACACCATGCGCCTGCAGCGTTTTTTGGCGCGCGCGGGCGTCGCGAGCCGCCGCGGTTCGGAGGACCTGATGACCGCCGGCCGCGTGACCGTCAACGGCCAGGTCGCGACCGAACTGGGCACCAAGGTCGATGTCGACCGCGATCACATCGAGGTCGACGGCATGCCCGTCAAGCTCAACCAGGGCGCCGTATACTTGATGCTCTACAAGCCGACCGGCTACCTCACCACCATGAGCGATCCGCAGGAACGCCCTTGCGTGGCCGATCTGGTCCCGCGCGACCGCTTTCCGGGGCTCTTCCCGGTGGGTCGTCTGGACCGCGACACCACGGGGCTTTTGCTCTTTACCACCGACGGCGACCTGTCGCAGGACCTGCTGCACCCCAGCAAGCATGTCTATAAGACCTACCAGGCACTCGTTGACGGACAGCTGTCCGACCGCGATCTCACGCCGCTCCGCCGCGGCATCGAGCTCGACGACGGCCTATGCCAGCCGGCAATCTGCCACGTCATCACCGCACGCGAGGCCGAGGCCGTAGCGCCCCGGGGCGTCAAGCCCGGCACCACCGCCGTGGAGGTCATCATCCGCGAGGGTCGCAAGAATCAGGTTAAGCGCATGTTGAGCAAGATTCACCATCCGGTAATCCGTCTGCATCGCTGCAACTTTGCCGGCCTTGAGCTCGAGGGCGTGGCCAAGGGCTCGTGGCGCGAGCTCACCGACCGCGAGGTGCAGGTCCTTAAGGCCGGTGGCATCCCTCCCAAGCAGGCCAGCGCCATGCGCGGTGACAAGCCCCAGGAAACCCCCGCCAGCCGCACGCGTCATCACGGCAGCCACGGCTCCGCGCCCAAGCGCAACACCTACCGCGAGCGTTACACGGGCTAGGCAACCCGCCGCGCCCCAACACCCGCGAACCATACCAGCACATCAACCATCGAAAGGAAGCATTGCATGATCGTCGCCATCGACGGCCCCGCCGGTTCCGGCAAGTCCACCATCGCTAAGGAGATCGCCCGCCAGTTGGGCTTTAACAAGCTCGACACGGGCGCCATGTATCGCGCCGTCACCTTTGCCGCGCTCGACCGCGGCATCGATCTGGACGACGAGACGGCCATTGACGCCCTCGCCGAACAGATCGAGATCCGCTTTACCAACGGCACCGGCGAGGACACGCGCCTGACCATTGACGGCCAGGACGCTTCGGCCGCCATCCGCACCCCGCAGGTCGACGCCAACGTGTCCAAGGTCTCGGCCTATCCGGGCGTGCGCGCCGCCATGCTCATCCACCAGCGCCGTGCCGCGGAGGACCGCGATATCGTGGCCGAGGGTCGCGACATCGGAACCGTCGTGTTCCCTAACGCGCAGGTCAAGGTCTTCCTGACCGCCGACCCGCGCGAGCGCTCCCGCCGCCGCGTGCTGCAGCGTCACCAAAACGACGCCCAGCCGCTCACGTCCGAGCAGCTCGAGGCCGAGGTCGACGAGACCCTCGACGCCCTTAAGCAGCGCGACAAGCTCGACAGCAGCCGCGAGGTCGCCCCACTCGTGCCCGCCGAGGACGCCGTGCACGTCGACTCCACCGCCCACACCATCGATGAGGTCGTCTCGATAATCGAGGACCTCATCAACCAGAGGAGGTAGCCCATGCGCCTGTTCAAACAGACGCCCGAGGATTATTACAACGCTCCTTATGCAGAGTTCCCAGCGCTCATCCGCGGCACCGTTGTCGTAGTCATGGCCATCCTTTGGGCCTTCTCCAAGCTCATGTGGCGTTGGAAGGTCGAGGATGCCGATCTGCTATTTGAGCGCCAGGAAGGCCGCGGCAGCGTGGTCATCTGCAACCACACCTCGATGGCCGAGCTCTTGGCTGTGGAGACCGCGCTGTTCTTTGGGGGCCGCCGCATTCGTCCCATCTTTAAATCAGAGTTCGCAAAGAGCAAGATTGTGCGCTGGGCCTTTAGCCGCGTAGGCGGCATCCCCGTGGAGCGTGGTACTGCCGATATGAAGTGCCTGCGCGCCGCCCAGCATGCGCTGCAGCGCGGCGAGGACGTTCTGATCTTCCCCGAGGGCACACGCATCCGCTCACGCGAGATCAAGCCTGAGGTCCACGGCGGTTTTGCGCTCATCGCTCAGATGGGCAAGGCGCCTGTGAACCCGCTCGCCATCTGCGGCTGGTCCGACATCACGCCCGCGGGCAAAAAGATTATGCGTCCCAAGAAGTGCTGGATCCGCGCCGGCAAGGCCGTCTCGCTTTCCGACGCACCGGCCGGGCTTAAGCGCACGGAGCGCCTGGAATGGTTTGAGTCCGAGGCCATGAACCGCGTCTACGCCATGCGAGACGATCTGTGCGCCGAGCATCCGGGCAGGTTCTAGCCATGAGCGAGAACGTGACGAACACTGCCGTGACCGCGTCCGACCAAGCCACCGCGCCAGCCATCGAGATCGCCGCCCACGCGGGCACCTGCTACGGCGTGCAGCGCGCGCTCGACATGGCGCTGGCCGCCGCACCGCAGGCAGGGGAGAGCGCTCAGGTCCACACGCTGGGCCCGCTCATCCATAACCCCATCGTGGTGCGCGAGCTTTCCGAGGCAGGCGTCGGTCTGGCCGAGACCCTGGACGACGCTGCATCTGGCACCGTGATAATCCGCGCGCACGGCGTGGTGCCGCAGGTGATCGATGCCGCTCGCGAGCGCGGCCTTACCGTGGTCGACGCCACCTGCCCCTACGTGAAGAAGGTCCACGTGGCAGCCGAGCGCCTGGTGCGCGGGGGCTATCGTGTGATCGTCGTGGGCGAGCCGGGCCACCCAGAGGTCGAGGGCATTCTGGGCCACGCCGGCGATGACGCCCAGGTCGTGAGCTGCGCTGCCGATGCGGACGCTCTGCCGCTCAAGGGCAAGGTGGGCCTGGTCGTGCAGACCACTCAGACCGCGCAGAACCTCGCCGAGGTCGTGGCTGCCATCACCCCGCGCGTGCAGGAGCTGCGCGTGATCAACACCATCTGCGCCGCCACGAGCGAGCGCCAGCAGGCAGCCGCATCACTTGCCAAACGCTGTGATTGCATGGTCGTCGTGGGTGGCAAGAACTCGGGCAACACCCGCCGCCTGGCTCAGATTTGCGCAGACGCCTGCGAGCACACGCATCACATCGAGGAAGCTTCCGAGCTTCTGGCCGCGTGGTTTACCGACGCTCATCACATCGGCATCACCGCTGGAGCCTCCACCCCGCAAGAACACATCGAGCGCGCCGTCGAGCGCATCAAGGAGCTTTGCCGCTAACCATGGACCAGACCGTACCCGCATACGCCGCCGAGGTGGCCGATTACGGGCGCAGCCGCGACCCCGAGCCGGGTGAGGGCGCGCTCGTTAAGAACGTACGTCCCGAATCGCCCGCATGGGATGTGGGCATCGAGCCGGGCATGCGCGTGCTCACGGTCAATGGCGAGCAGCTCACCGACATGATTGTGTGGCTCTGGGAGGCCGACGACGACACCGTCGAGCTTGAGGTATTCGATCCGCGCGACGGCACCGTCACCCCTGTAGAGCTCGACCGCTTCCCGGGCGAGGACTGGGGCCTTGAGTTCGACGGCCCCATCTTCGACGGCATGCGTACCTGCGTCAACGCCTGCGTGTTCTGCTTTATGACCATGCTCCCCAAGGGCGGTCGCTCCACGCTCTACATCCGCGACGACGACTATCGTCTGAGCTTTTTGCAGGGCAACTTCGTCACGCTCACGAACCTCACCGACGAGGACGTTCAAAACGTCATCCAACGCAACATGAGCCCCATGAACGTGTCCGTCCACGCCGTGAGCCCCGACGTCCGCCGCCGCATGATGGGCCGTAACGCCCAGCGCGGCATGGATGTGCTCGAAGCCATCATGGCCGCCGGCATCGAGATTCACGCGCAGATCGTGTTGTGCCCCGGCATGAACGACGGCGAGGAGCTCGAAAAGACCCTGCGCTACTGCGAGGAGCACGAGCAAATCACGAGCCTGGGTATCGTGCCACTCGGTTTTACCAAGCATCAAAACCGCTTTAGCTGGTCCTACAGCGACAAGCCCGAGCTCGCGCGCGAGACTATTGCCATGATCCGGCCCTATCAGGACCGTGCGTTTGAGCGCTTTGGCCGTCACACGTTCCAGATGAGCGACGAGTTCTACCTGGACGCCGGCATCGAGCCGCCCGAGGCCGATTTCTACGACGGCTACCCACAGTACTATGACGGCATTGGCATGATTCGCTCGTATCTGGACGAGACGGACGACGTCCTTGCCGCCGACGCCGAGCGCCTAGCGCGCATCCGTGAGACAATCGCCGCTCGCGGCCAGCGCCTGCTGTGCCTCTCTGGCGCCAGCGCGCGCGACACCGTGGCCCGCTTCGTGGAGTCTCCGCAGGGCCTCTCCGGCACCGTCACGGCCATCAAGAACCGCTACTTTGGCGGCAACGTGGACGTGACCGGCCTCATCGTTGCGAGCGATATCCTGGAACAGCTGCCGCAGGACCTGTCGGGGGTTATGCTCTTTGTGCCTAAGCTCATGTTCAACGCTGACGGCATGACGCTTGACGAGTATCATCGTGACGATTTACTCGCAAGCCTTGAAGCTCGCAGCGCCGAGGTTCATGTGGTGTCGACCATGCCGCATGAGCTGCTCGATACCCTAGAGCACATCCTTGGCATAACGCCTGCCGACTCTACTAAAACCGCTGACCCTACCCATTAAAGGAGAGCAGATGAAACCTATCGTCGCCGTCGTCGGACGCCCCAACGTGGGCAAGTCCACGCTCGTTAACCGCCTGGCCCAGACCTCGGACGCCATCGTCCACGAGTCCCGCGGCGTCACGCGCGACCGCTCGTATCACACGGCCGACTGGAACGGCCGCGAGTTCACCATCGTCGACACGGGCGGTATTGAGCCGCTCAAGAGCGACGACGTCTTTGCCACGTCCATCCGCGACCAGGCGCTCGCCGCCGCTGAGGAAGCCGCCGTCATCCTCTTTGTGGTCGACGGTCGCACCGGTGTCACCGAGGAGGACGAGTCGGTCGCCCGCATGCTCAAGCGCTCCGACAAACCGGTCTTTTTGCTGGTAAACAAGCTCGACAACCCCGATCGCGAGAACGACAACATCTGGGAGTTCTATTCGCTCGGCATCGGCGAGCCCACGCCGCTATCGGCCCTGCACGGCCACGGAACGGGCGATCTGCTCGACGACATCGTGGCCCTGCTTCCTGAGGAAGAGGACGAAGTCGCCGACGAGTTCCCCGACGCGCTGAACGTGGCTATCATCGGCCGCCCCAATGCCGGGAAGTCATCGCTGTTCAACCGCATCCTGGGCGCCGACCGCTCCATCGTGTCCAACATTGCCGGCACGACGCGTGACGCCATCGACACCGTCGTCGAGCGCAACGGCAAGCACTACCGCATGGTCGACACCGCAGGTATTCGCAAGAAGAGCACCGTGTACGAGAACATCGAGTACTACTCCATGGTCCGCGGCCTACGTGCCATCGACCGCGCCGACGTGGCGCTGCTCGTTGTCGACGCCTCCGTGGGCGTTACCGAGCAGGACCAGAAGGTCATGGGCCTCGCCATCGAGCGCGGCTGCGCCATCGTGGTACTGCTCAACAAGTGGGACCTGCTCGACGACGACCGCAAGCGCGAGGCCTGCATGGAAACCGTCGATCGCCGTCTGGGCGTCATGGCTCCCTGGGCCCAGTACCTGCGCATCTCGGCCCTGACCGGCCGCAGTATCGAGAAGATCTGGGCGATGGTCGACGCCGCCGAGAAGACGCGTTCTCAAAAGATCTCCACCTCGCGCCTCAACACGTTCCTCACCGATCTGCGCGAGTTCGGCCACACCGTGGTGGACGGCAAGCGCCGCCTGCGCATGCACTACGTGACTCAGACGGGTGTCAACCCGCCGACGTTCACGTTCTTCGTCAACCACAGCGACCTGGTCAACGACACCTACCAGCGCTACGTGGAGAACCGCATGCGCTCGACCTTCGACTTCGCCGGTACGCCCATTCGACTCTTCTTTAGGAAGAAGGAGCAAAAGGATGCTTAATCCGATTCTGCTGACCGCCATCTGCGCCGTGGTCTCGTTCTTTATCGGAGCGATTCCGTTTGGCCTGATCCTGGGCCGTGTGTTCAATCACACGGACATTCGCAAGGCGGGCTCCGGCAACATCGGCACCACCAACGCGCTGCGCGTGGCCGGCCCCAAGGTGGCCGCGCTCACGCTGCTGCTCGACTGCCTTAAGGGCGCCATCTGCGTTCTCAATGCCCGCCCGCTTATCGCGAGCGTAGGCTACGGCTTCCCCGTGAGCGTCATGGCTCCCGGTGCCGCCGGCGACTGGATGCTCGGCGTCATCTGCCTTGCCGCGGTGTGGGGCCATATCTTTTCGCCCTACCTCAACTTCCACGGCGGCAAGGGTATCGCCGTGGGCCTGGGCGTGATTCTTGCCTGGTATTGGCCCATTGGCCTGTCGCTGCTGGGCATGTTTATCGTGGCCGTCGCCATCACCAAGTACGTGTCGGTCGGCTCGCTTGCCGCCGCCATCGGCCTTCCCATCGCTGCCTGCGCGGTCTTTCCGTACAGCAGTCTGGGCCTCAAGTTTTGCATGGCGATGATTGGCATCACCGTGGTGTGGGCCCATCGCTCAAATATTCAAAAGCTCATGGCCGGTAAGGAGTCCAAGCTCTCGTTTACCAAGCGCGTCACCGAGCCCGACGATAAGTAGGAGAGAGTCATGAATGTTGCGCTGATTGGCTCCGGCTCCTGGGGAACCGCCGTCGCGGGCCTTGCTGCCGCGCGGGCCGAGCGCGTGACCATGTGGGCCCACAGCGAGCAGACGGCCTCCGGCATTAACGCCGAGCACCGTAACCCGCGCTATCTGGTGGGATACGAGCTGCCTGACAACGTGGAAGCAACGACCGAGCTCACTCAGGCGCTCGACGGTGCCGATGCGATCATCTTTGCCGTGCCCTCCACGCACTTGCGCGACGTGTGCCATCAGGCAGCGCCGTATATCGATGCCGAAACTCCGGTCCTGTGCCTCACCAAGGGCATTGAGCCCGAGTCCGGCCTGCTCATGAGCGAGGTCATTGCCAACGAGATCGGCAACGAGGCACGCGTGGCGGCGCTCTCGGGCCCCAACCATGCCGAGGAGATTTGCCGCGGCGGACTTTCTGCCGCCGTCATCGCTAGCAAAGATCCGCAGGTAGGGGAGACCTTTAAGGACCTGCTCCTATCTACGGCCTTCCGCATCTACCTGTCGCAGGACATGACCGGCGTCGAGGTATGCGGCGCCATGAAAAACGTCATCGCTATCGTGTGCGGCATTTCCGCCGGCTCCGGCGCGGGCGATAACACGCTCGCCCTTATCATGACGCGCGGCCTGGCCGAGATCAGCCGCCTGGTGCACGCCCGCGGCGGCCAGGCTATGACCTGCATGGGGTTAGCCGGTATGGGTGATCTCATCGCCACCTGCACCTCGGAACATTCGCGCAACCGCACCTTTGGCTACGAGTTTGCCCACGGCGTGTCGCTCGACGAGTACCAGGCCCGCACGCATATGGTGGTCGAGGGCGCCGTCGCGGCCCGCAGCGTGAGCGAGCTTGCCCGTTCACTGGGCGTAGACATTCCGCTCACCTTTGCCGTGGAGCAAACGCTCTACAACGGTGTTACTTTGGATAGGGCGCTCGAAATTCTCACCGACCGTGTCCCATCGCAAGAGTTCTACGGACTCACCGACTAGTGCAGAAAGGCTACTACCATGGGTTCCATTAAAATCGCTCCGTCCGTCCTTTCGGCCGATATGGCCAACCTCAAGGGCGAGCTCGACAAGATCGCCGGTGCCGACTACGTGCACTTCGACGTGATGGACGGTCACTTTACCGGCAACCTCACCTTTGGCGTCGACATCCTCAAGGCCGTCAAGCGCTCCACCGATGTACCGGTCGACGCACACCTGATGGTGTCGAACCCCGACGAGACGGTCGATTGGTACGCAGACGCCGGTGCCGATATGATCACCGTGCACTACGAGGCCTCCACGCACCTGCACCGCACGCTCACGCATCTGCAGCAGCGCGGCGTCAAGGCCGGTGTGGTGCTCAACCCCGCCACGCCCGTCTGTGTGCTCGAGAGCATTATCGACGTTGTCGACATGGTGCTGCTGATGAGCGTGAACCCTGGTTTTGGCGGCCAGAGCTTTATCCCGGGCACCATCGCAAAGCTGCACGAGCTCAAGGCCATGTGCGAGCGCCATGGCGTATCGCCCCTCATCGAGGTCGACGGCGGCATTTCTTCCAAGAACATCGCCGAGGTCGTCAAGGCCGGCGCCAACGTGCTCGTGGCCGGTTCCGCCGTATTTAAGTCCGAAGATCCCGCTGCCGAGGTTGCGCTGCTGCAGAAGCTGGGCAACGAGGCCGCACAGGAGGCATAAACCCTTATGACCGCAGGTCAAAACCGCATACCCGTTAATCTTGACTATGCCGCCTCGACGCCCATGCGCGCCGAGGCGCTCCTTGCGCAGCGCGAGTACGACGACAGCGAGCTTGCCGGCGTCAACCCCAACTCGCTACACTCGCTTGGCCGCAAAGCCGCCGCGCGTCTGGAGGTTGCACGTCGCGAGATTGCCCGCAGCTTTGGCGCGCGCGTCCGCCCGTCCGAGATTGTCCTGACCAACGGCGGTACCGAGGCCAACCAGTTGGCCCTGCTCGGTCTTGCCGAGGGCGCACGCCAGCGTGATCGTAAGCGCGATCGCGTAATCGTCTCGGCCATCGAGCACGATTCGATCCTGGATAACCTGCCGCTGCTGCGCGCCGCCGGCTTTACCGTCGACCTGGTGCAGCCGTGCCGCGCTGGCTACATCGAGCCCGCCGCGCTGAACGAGTTGCTTGGTGACGACGTGGCACTCGTAAGCATTATGGTCGCCAACAACGAGACCGGCGTGGTGCAGCCCATCCGCGAGCTTGCCGCCGCCGCACACGCTGCCGGCGCCCTGTTCCACACCGATGCCATCCAGGGCTACCTGCATATTCCGCTCGATGTCTCCGAGCTGGGCGTCGATGCCATGACCGTGGCTGCACACAAGATCGGCGGCCCCGTGGCCTCCGGCGCGCTTTACCTTAAGAGCCGCACGCCGCTGCGCCCCCGCATCTTTGGCGGCGGACAGGAGGCCGGTCGTCGTGCCGGCACGCAGGACCTGCGCACGCAGCTTGCTTTTGCCGCTGCCGTGTCTGCGCTGGCGCCCAACGTGACTCAGGAGCGCACGACACTGCAGGCCCTGTCCGACATGCTCTATGCCACGCTCACGGCCCATCCCCGTATTCACGCCACGATGGGCGACTACGCGCAGGCCGACCGTCTGCCCGGCATGGTGTCGATCTACGTCGACGGCATGGACTCCGAGGAGCTCATCATCAAGCTCGACGCTGCCGGCTTTGAGGTTTCCGCCGGCTCCGCTTGCTCGAGCGGCAGCATGGACCCGAGCCACGTGCTCAGCGCCATGGGCATCGGTCGTGAGCAGGCGCTGGGTGCGCTGCGCATCTCCTTCGATGACCGCGTGAACCCGGGCGATCTAGATGAGTTCGCTCAGACGCTGCTCACGATCGTGGGTGCCGCATGATCGTCGCCGAGCTTGAGCACGCGCTGCTGGCACGCTATCCCAAAGCGAACGCCGAGGGCTGGGATCATGTAGGGCTCTCCGTGGGAGATCCCGCTGCCGAGATTACCGGCGTTGCCTGTGCGCTCGATGCGACCGAAGCTAATGTTCGACGCGCACAAGAAGCCGGTGCCAACGTGCTGCTGACGCATCATCCCATATACATCAAGGCGCCCGAGGCCTTTTGTCCGGCGGATTCCGCACGCCCCCAATGCAGCGCGGCGCTCTACGAGGCAGCGCGTTGCGGCGTGAGCATCATATCGCTCCACACCAACCTGGACCGCTCGCACGAAGCCCGTGTCTGCCTGAGCAAGCTGCTGGGTGCCGCACCCGTGAGCTCACTGGAGCACGTGGACGACCCCGAGGCCACCGGCCTGGGCGCGCTTGCAACGCTCAACGACCCGTGCACGCTGCGCAATCTTGCCACCCGTGCCGCCACGGCGTTTGGCAGCGACCCCCGCGTGTGGGGCGAGGTCGATCACCCGTGTCGGACCGTCGCCATTTCGGGCGGCTCCCTGGGCGACTTCGGAGAGCTCGCCATCACCGCAGGCACTGATGTTGTCGTGACGGGCGAGGCTGGGTACCACGTGGCGCAAGACCTTGCCTTGCGCGGGCTGCCGGTGATCTTGCTCGGCCACGACCGCTCCGAGGAGCCGTTCGTTGATATATTGATGAACTCTGCAGTTGACGCCGGGGTCGACCCCCGTCATGCGATTAAAATACTGAACCCTTGCCAATGGTGGACTGTGACAAAAGGAGAGAACTTATGAGCGCCGGCGCTACGCTACTCAAGCTGCAACAGATCGATTTGGAGCTCGCCCGCAACAAGAGCGAACTTGCCAATATGCCGGAGCTCAAGGAGCTCGCTTCCAAGCGCAAGACCTATGTGAAACTCAAGGCCGAGATGACCAAGCTCTACGCCCAGCGCAAGGACCTGGACATTGAGCTCGACGATCTCAACACCACCGAGATCCAGACCAACAACGCCATCGAGGCCGCCAAGAAGCGCCACGTCGACGGCTCCGACCACCGCGAGGTTCAGGACTTGGAGAACGAGCTTGCCACCCTGGCAAAGCGTCTGGACAAGATCGAGCACACTCGCAAGGACGTCGTTGTCGCCCACAAGGAGGCACTCGACCGCGAGGCCCGCGCGCAGGCCATCATCGCCAAGTTCGAGGAGGGCGTGAAGGCCGACACGAAGGCCGCCCGCGCCAAGGCCGCCGACCTGCAGGCTCAGATCGACGCCGCCACCAAGGAGCGCACCGCCCTTGCCGCTACGCTGCCGACCGACGTGCTCACCGATTACGAGCGCCTGCTCAAGCAGTTCCGTGGCCTGGCCGTCGAGACCATCAAGGGCAATATTCCCACCATCTGCCACACCGCGCTGCAGGCATCGTCCATGAGCGACCTCAACCACGACGGTAGCGAGATCGCGCACTGCCCGTACTGCCACCGCCTGCTGGTGCTCCCGAGCAAGGAAGCTTAAACGATGGCGGCGCCCAACAATTCAATGCAACTTGAGGGAAAAACGATCCTGCTGGGTATTACCGGCGGGATCGCCGCCTATAAGTCGTGCAATATCGTGCGCCTGCTGCAAAAGCGCGGCGCGCGCATCAAGGTCGTTATGAGCGAGCACGCCACGGAGTTTGTGGGGCCGCTTACCTTCCGTGCGCTCACCAATGAGCCGGTCGCGGTGGGCCTGTTCGACGACCCCTCCGACCCCATCCACCACATTTCACTGGCCCAGGAGCCCGATCTGGTGGTCGTGGCGCCCGCGACGGCCAATATCATCGCCAAGATGGCCAACGGCATTGCCGATGACCTCATCTCCACCACGCTGCTCGCCACGCCGCGACCCATTGTGATCGCACCCGCTATGAACAACGGCATGTGGAAGGCACCGGCGACGCAGGCCAACATGGCAACGTTGCGCGACCGCGGCGTGCATGTGGTGGGACCCGGCAGCGGCTACCTTGCCTGCGGCGACGTGGACACGGGCCGCATGAGCGAGCCCAAGGACATCGTCGAGGCTGTATGCAGGGTGCTCAATCCCGCGCCTCAGGACCTGGCAGGTAAGCGCATCGTGATTACCGCCGGCCCCACGCACGAGCCGATCGACCCCGTGCGTTTTATCGGTAACCGGTCGTCGGGCAAGATGGGCATCGCCCTGGCGGGGGAGGCTGCTCGCCGCGGTGCTGCGGTCACGCTCGTGTTGGGACCGACATCGCTCGATGTTCCCCGCGGCGTGGAGTGCGTGCGCGTGCAAACCGCCGCAGAGATGCTGCAGGCGGCGCTGAGCGCCTTCCAGACGGCCGATGCGGCCATTTGTGCGGCCGCTGTCGCCGACTACACCCCCGCAGCCCCTGCCAACCATAAGCTCAAAAAGGCCAACGAGCGCTTGGATCGCGTCGATCTTGTCGAGACGGTCGATATCTTGGCCGAGCTTTCGCGCCAAAAGGGCGAGCGAAGCGTGATCGGATTTGCGGCCGAGACCGATAACGTTGTCGAGTACGCCGAGCGCAAATTGGCCCGTAAGGGCTGCGATGCTATTATCGCCAACGATGTCTCGCGCGCCGATTCGGGCTTTGGAACCGACACTAACAAGGCCTGGATTGTGAGCACAACGGGTACGCAAGAGCTTCCCGTGCTAACAAAACCCCAGCTCGCAGATACAATTTTGGACTTGCTTCAAAATTTATAAAAAAGTTCTTGCACAAGTCTAAAGTTTCGGGTTAATATACTCCCTGTTGCGAGCGAGAGCAGAGCAACAAACAAAAGCTTCGGGACGTGGCGCAGCTTGGTAGCGCACTTGACTGGGGGTCAAGGGGTCGCTGGTTCGAATCCAGTCGTCCCGACCAGAAGTTTGCAGGTCAGGCACCTAGTGCCTGACCTTTTTTGTTTTAAGCAATTGATTAATTGTCAGTAAGCAACAGGGTGTCAATAATCTACCTACGCGATAATCGCCTTTTGCGGTTGCTTGCGCGTTTTGCACGCGCTTGAGCCGATTTATTAACGCGATGTGAATCTACATACGCGTAGCTGGTATACAGTCGAGTACGGGCTGTATTTATCGCGGCGATTTACACAGATATAGCGACTGTAACGAACAAGCGTGTCGCTGTATTTATTCCAGTAGTTCACTTGATCGGTGGACAAGTGAGCGATTGCAACGATATGCCAAACGGGATGGGCTCTATACGAGGACGCCGCAGTGGCAATGGCGGGGGAGTGCGGCAAGCGCTCTGAGAGCTGCTGTATGACCCTATGTCTCCTTAACTCGATTATTTGTGTTTCAAGCCACGAATCGGTCGAGCAATTGCCAAAAGTAAGGCCCATGCAGGATTGCACGGGCCTTACATCAAGATCAAATTTGAGCCAGAAGCACCAAACGGGGCAGACGCAACACCATCTCGTCGCGGCCTCGGCGAGCGACATATCGCAGTCGAGGTAGACATCGAGGAAATCGTCAGATCCCGCACAGGGGGACCGCGATGGTGGCCACCGCACCGCCCGAGGGGCCGTTGGCGAGCGAGACGGAGCCCCCGTGGGCGCTCGCGGCCTCGGAGGCGACGTGGAGGCCGAGCCCGTAGTGGCGGCCTCCGTCACGCGAGGAGCGGGAGGAGTCGTCTGTGAAGAGG
>UQXP01000011.1 GCA_900545055.1 uncultured Collinsella sp. | reverse complement strand
CCAGTACATCGTTGGCCTCGTTGACAAGATGCCCACCCTTAACGAGGGATGCGCAGCCAAAGCGGCGGGTGAGGAGCATGGCGGCATTTTGCTGCGTGCGCTCGGAGTCGACCTCGTAGTCGAGCAGGGCCATGGCCTCGGGAATATTGGGCGTGATAACCGTCGCTAGCGGGAACAGGCGGCGGGTGAGCGCCTCGGCGGCATCTTCGGCAATCAGCCGTGCGCCCGAGGTGGCTACCATGACGGGGTCGACGACCACGTTTGTCGCGTTCCAGGAGCTCAGGCGGTCGGCGATAACATCGATAATCTCGGCAGAGGAAACCATGCCAATCTTGACGGCTTTGGGGCGGATATCGTCAAATACGGCGTCGATCTGCGCAGCGACGATATCAGGGGAGATATTCTGCACGGCGGTGACACCGAGCGTGTTTTGTGCGGTGATGGCGGTGATGGCCGTCTCGGCATACAGGCGGTGCGCCGTGATGGTCTTGATGTCGGCCTGAATGCCGGCGCCACCGCTGGAATCGGATCCCGCGATGGACAGGACGGCAGGTACCTTACTGCGATCCATGTTCGCTCCCTTGTTCGGTCGGAATCAAATGGGTCTTTAAGCCAGCATTATAAAGATGCCCGGGCCGGCTCTATGTCGAACCCGGGCGGGCGATGCAATCTTTACGCAAATGTAAATAAATGTTCACATGTCAACAATTGACAGGCGCCAGCTCGCCGTCAGGCGCGGCCGCGGCGATAAGGCTAGTCCTCCATGCCGAGATCGATCGTCGTGCCTTCGAACACCTTGTTAACGGTGCGGACGGCGCACATCTTGCCACACATGGTGCAGGTGCCCTCGGTGGCGGCGGGGGACTCCTCGTAGCGCTTCTTACCGGTGACCGGGTCGAGAGCACACTCCCACATGGCATCCCAGTCGAGCTTGCGGCGTGCCTGGCCCATCTTGTCGTCCATGTCGCGGGCGTGCGGCACCTTTTTGGCGATATCGGCGGCGTGTGCGGCGATCTTGGTGGCCATGAGGCCATCGAGCACATCCTGGGCGTTGGGCAGGCATAGGTGCTCTGCCGGTGTCACGTAGCACAGGAAGTCGGCACCGGAGCTGGCGGAGATGGCGCCGCCGATGGCAGCGGTGATGTGGTCGTAACCCACGCCGATATCGGTCACCAGCGGCCCGAGCACATAGAACGGAGCATTGTGGCACAGGCGCTTCTGCAGTTTCATGTTGGCGGCGATCTCGTCGAGCGCCATGTGACCCGGGCCCTCGACCATGACCTGGACGCCGGCGGCCCAAGCGCGCTTGCACAGCTTGCCCAGCTCGATCATCTCAGCGGTCTCGGTGGCGTCGTTGGAGTCGTAGAGGCAGCCCGGGCGGCAGGAGTCGCCGAGCGAAATCGTCACGTCGTACTCGTGGCAAATCTCGAGCAACTCGTCGTAGAACTCATAGAACGGGTTCTCGTTACCGGTGACCTCCATCCAGCCAAACAGCAGTGAGCCGCCGCGGCTCACGATGTTCATCAGGCGGCCGGTCTCCTTAAAGGTCTTGGTGACCGACTTGTTGATGCCGCAGTGAATGGTCATAAAGTCCACGCCGTCCTCGGCATGCGCGCGCACGACTTCGAACAGGTCGTCCTTGGTGAGCTTGACCAGCGGCTTTTCCATGTAGCCGATGGCGTCGTACATGGGGACGGTGCCTACCATGAGCGGCGTCTCGTCGATGAGCTGCTGGCGGAACTGGCGCGTCTTGCCCGAGTTTGAGAGGTCCATGATGGCGTCGGCGCCAAAGTCCTCGGCGATCTTGACCTTCTTCCATTCCTCGGCGGCATCGGCCTTGTCGCCCGAGATGCCCAAGTTCACGTTGACCTTGGTGGACAGGCCTTCACCGACGCCAAAGGCGCGCATGCCCTTTTTGATGTGCACAATATTGGCGGGAATGGCGATGCGGCCGTCGGCCACGCGCTCGCGGATGTACTCGGGGTCGCGATGCTCGCGCTCGGCGACTTCCTTCATCTGCGGCGTGATCTGCCCGGCACGGGCGAAGTCGATTTGCGTGACGAGCTTGGGCTCGGTCTGTGTGCTCATTGGCACGGCTCCCTTCGTTGGCATTACCCATATCAGGTTTGCGGGTCAGGGCGGGCGCGCCCAATCTCAGCCTGCCGTCTTGTCCTGCAAGCTCCCCGTTTATGTAATGGGCTCAAGTATAGCTCGAATGGGTACGATTGGGCCAACGAGCGTGCCTGTGGGGAGGCGTACATGGAAGACAAGCATCTATATCGAGAGACGCAATGGGACATATCGGCCGAGGAGGGCCGTGCGCACCATGGGTTGGTCGCGATTGGCTTTGCGGTGCTTGCCGTGCTGGTGATTGCCTTTTGTATTTGGACGTTTGGCGGTCGCGGCGGCGCTGCCTGGGAGTTCGAGACTGATGATGCCCTGCCGATAATGACGGTGAGGGTCGCGGGCGGCAATACCGTTGCCGCACCGGGCGACTACTGGTATCCGCGCGACGAGTTTGTGCAGCTGCAGTTGAGCGGCGGGTCTATTCCGGGTGAAGAAATCGAACGCGTGACGTTTGATGAGGCACTCAAAACACTCACGGTGAAGCTCAAAGATCAGGGCGATGTGCCCACGACCATGGATATCGCTCTGACGGAGTGGCGTCTGGAACCTCCGTCGGGCGTTACGGTATCCGACGTAGAGCACGTTAAGATTACCTACCAAGATGGCTCGACGAGCGAGATTGCAAAGGCCGATGGCTTGGCGGAGTAATGGGGTGTTTGGAAACGGCGGGCCTATTGTGCCTGCGCGTTCATGAAAACCAGGGTGTTTTTGTCTGAAAGCTCGGGGATGTGCCGATAGCCGATGTTGAATGCGGTAAGTTCGCTTGCATCCTCGAGCTTGTTTTCTGCCATCCAGCGCACCATGGAGCCGCGCGCCTTTTTGCTGGCGGTCGAGCGCTGGATGGGCTTGCCGTTGCGGATGCCTTCGCCAAAGAGACATGTGACGACCGTGGCATCGGTGGTGAGGCTGGTGAGAACAGCTTTGGCGTATTCCGCGCTGGCGAGGTTGACGATCGTAGCGTTGGAGCCTGCCGGAGCGATAGTCCGTACGAGCTTGTCGCCCCAAAATGCGTAGAGGTCTCGGGCACCGTCGACGACAAGCTTCGCGCCCATCTCCAGCCGATACGGTTCAACGGCATGGAAGGGGCGTACGCATCCGTAGAGTCCCGAGAGGATCCAGAGATGGTTTTGCAGCCAGTCGAGCTGTGCGGCATCCATGACCTCGGGCGCCATGCTTTGGTATTGGATGCCGTGATAGGACATGACGGCGGGGGAGATTCGACGCGCGATATCGGGATCGGCGAGGTCGGCATCGCTCAGGACGGGCATAAATTCGTGAAGCGTATCCAGGCACGCTGTAAGCAGCCTGTCGCTCACGTTCCAAAGGGCCTGCAGGCCGCCGCTGCCTTCATTCCGCTCGATATCTAGCAGTGCGCGGTGGAGGCGAGCTGTCTCGCGCACAAAGGGCGGAATGCCCAGGACTTCAAAAGTATCTTGGGCCGCGCGCATCTGCTTGGCGGGCGAAATGATGACCTGCAGCATGGACTCTCCTCTGCCAAAAAAGAAATTGCGGTGGAATACGGTCTGTTTGGGCTATTGAAAGACCAAATCAATCCGTATTCCACCGCAAGTTATGGGTGGGGTGGATTAGGCGCGCTCGAGGAAGGCTTTGTAGCCGCGGTAGGCCTCGTAGATATCGGCCTTGTTGGCGACCTCCCACAGGGCGTGCATGGACAGGACGGCAACGCCGGAGTCGATGACGTTCATGCCGTACTTGGCCATGATGTAGGCGATGGTGCCGCCGCCGCCCGCGTTGACGCGGCCGAGCTCGCAGGTCTGGAAGTCCACGCCGGCCTCGTCCATGATGTCGCGGACGAGGGCCACGTACTCGGCGTCGGCGTCGTTGGAGCCACCCTTGCCGCGGCTGCCCGTGTACTTGTTAAAGCACAGGCCGCGGCCCATGAAGGCGGCGTTCTTGGTCTCGAACTTGCCGGCATAGCCCGGGTCGAAGCCGGCGGACACGTCGGAGGAGAGCATACGACTGCGGGCGAGTGCACGGCGCAGGGCAAGCGGGCTGTCCTCGCCGGCGAGCGTCATGATCTCGGCGACGGTGTTCTCGAAGAAGCGGCTCGTCATACCGGTGGCACCCACGGAGCCGATCTCCTCCTTGTCGACGATGAGCGTGATGCTCGTGCGCTCCACGTTGGCCACATTGATCTGAGCGAGCATGGACGGATAGGCGCAGACACGGTCGTCGTGGCCATAGCCCAAAATCATGGAGCGGTCGAGGCCCATGTCGCGGGCCGGGCCGGCGGGCACGACCTCGATCTCGGCGGAGAGGAAGTCCTCCTCCTCGACGTCATACTGCTCCTTGAGGATGTCCAGGAACATTTGCTTGACGGGCTCCTTGGGGGCGTCCTTGTCGTCCTCGTCAAACTTGACGGGGCGGCCACCCACGATCACGTCAAGGATCTCGGCGTCGACGGCGTCCTTGGCGGGCTTGGACATCTGCTCACTCGAGAGGTGGATCAGCAAGTCGGAGATGGTAAAGACCGGGTCGTCCGCCTTGTCGCCGATGTTGATGTCGACGGTGGTGCCGTCCTTTTTGCAGATGACGCCTACGAGTGCGAGCGGGGAAGCGACCCAGTGGTAGCTCTTGACGCCGCCGTAGTAGTGCGTGTCGAGATAGGCCATGTCGCCGGCCTCGAAGGCGGGGTTTTGTTTGAGGTCCAGGCGCGGCGAGTCCACGTGGGCGCCCAGGATGTTAAAGCCCTGCTCGAGCGGGGCGGTGCCCAGGTTGACGAGCATGAGGTCCTTGCCGTGGTTGGCGGCGTACACCTTGTCGCCTGCCTTGAGCGCGCGGCCCTCGGCGATCACGGTCTCCAGATTGACGTAGCCCGCCTCCTCGGCCATCTTGATACCGGTCTTGACGCACAGGCGCTCGGTCTTGTTCTCGCTCAAAAACTGCTTATAGCCGCGGCAAAGCTCCTCGAGCTCCTCGATCTGCTGTGGCGTGTACTTTTTCCATGCGCAGGGACGCTCCATGACGCAGGCTCCTTTCGGATCGATCGTGCTGGTTGATGTACCGTGAGCCATCGTATCACGCGCGGGCCCGCGGCGGCAGGGGAGCCTGATGTGCGGTGGTCGCGGGGCGGGGAGCGTGTAAACTGGAGTGAGCAAACCGTGCCCAGCCCAAAGCGAGGTATTCAATATGTCTGACAAGCGCCGCACCTTTGCCGTTATCGACGGCAACTCGCTCATGCATCGCGCCTTCCACGCCGTGCCGCCGACCATGAACGCGCCGGACGGTCGCCCCACCAATGCGATCTTTGGCTTTCTGAACATGTTTCTTAAGATGATCGACGCCTTTAACCCCGACGGTGTGGTCGTGGCGTTTGATAAGGGCAAGCCGCGCGTGCGCATGGAGATGCTGCCGCAGTATAAGGCGCAGCGCCCGCCCATGGACCCCGATCTGCACGTGCAGTTTCCGATGATTAAGGAGCTGCTCGGCGCGCTCAACGTGCCGATTCTGCAGTCCGAGGGCTGGGAAGGCGACGATATCCTGGGAACCATGGCGCGCCTGGGCGAGCAGGCCGGCTGTGACATGCTGCTGGTGACCGGTGATCGCGATATGTATCAGCTCGTGACCGAGCACGTCAACGTGGTCTCGACCCGCAAGGGCCTGTCCGACGTGGCGATCATGACGCCCGAGAGCGTGGACGATCTATATCACGGCATCACGCCGGCGCTCGTGCCCGATTTTTATGGTCTGAAGGGCGATACGTCCGATAACATCCCCGGCGTACCGGGCATCGGCCCCAAAAAGGCGAGCGCGCTCATTGCGCAGTACGGTAGCCTGGACGAGGTCATCGCACACGCCGACGAGGTCAAGGGCAAGATGGGCGAAAACCTGCGCGCACACATCGACGACGCGCTGCTGAGCCGTAAGGTGGCGACCATCCGCACCGATGCGCCCGTTGAGCTCGATTTTGAGGCGACGTCCTTCCCGGCGTTTTCTGCCGATGAGGTTTCCGCGGCGCTGGGCACGCTTGGTATCACCGCCATGCAGAACCGTTTCTTGGCGCTGATCGGCGGCGAGGGCGGGACTGCTGCTGCCTCCAGTGTGTTTGAGATACCTGCTATGGTTCGCGCAGCCGCCGGCGATGCCGACGCGCTTGGTGCCGTTGCGGCTGAGGTCTCCCGCGCGATTGATGCCGGCGAGTGGGTCGCCGCCGTGGTGGACGACGACAAGGAAGAGGGCGCGCTCTTTGGACTGACGCGCACGCTGTGGTTGGCGACGTCCAAGGGCCTGTTTGCGCTCGAGGAGGGCGACGGCGCCTCCACTGCCGTAGTCGATGGCTTCAACTTCGCTCACGGTGTGATCGCCGGCGTGCTTGCGCGCCTGTTTATGGAGGGCCGCGTGGCGAGCCCGGATACGAAGGCGCTGCTGCACGAGCTTTCGTCCATCGATTCTTCTGAGCCCGAGCTCATGGATCCGCTCGCTACTGATTCCACGCGTATCTTCGATACCGTGGTCGCTGCCTATCTGCTGGATTCCGATCGCTCCGAGTTCGATGAGGCATATCTTGCCGATACGTATCTGCAGATGGCACTGCCTGCGGTGCGCGGTGCAGAGGGTGCCGGTGAGGACGCTCCGGCGCCCGCCGCTCGCACGGCGGCCTTGACGCTGGCGCTGGTCGCACCGCTGCGCGACCGCATGGCCCGTGAGAATGCCTCCAACGTGTTCGATGGCATCGAGATGCCACTCGTGCCGGTGCTTGCCAAGATGGAGCGCGCGGGCATGCTCGTTGATCCCGACCGCTTGCGTAATCTGTCCGAGGGTCTGGCGACCCAGATCACCGAGGTCGAACGAAGCATTCGCGACCTTGCCGGTGACGAGACCTTTAACATCGGCAGCCCCATGCAACTTTCGCATGTGCTCTTTGATGTGATGGGCCTTCCGACCAAGGGTCTCAAAAAGACCAAGCGCGGTTACTATTCGACCAATGCCAAGGTACTGAGTGATCTTGCCCGTGACCACGAGATTGTTCGTTTGATCTTAGACTGGCGCGAGAAGTCCAAGATCAAGTCAACCTATCTGGACACGTTGGGCCCGCTGCGCCGCGGTGACGGTCGTGTGCACACCACGTACAACCAGACCATCACCGCGACGGGGCGTCTGTCTTCGAGCGACCCTAATCTGCAAAACATTCCGACGCGCTCGGAGCTGGGGCGTACCGTCAAGACGGCGTTCTCGGCGGGGGAGGGTAGCCTCTTTTTGGCGGTGGACTACTCGCAGATTGAGCTGCGCCTGCTCGCGCATCTTTCGGGCGACGAGCACTTGGTGCGCGCCTTTAACGAGGGCGAGGACTTCCATGCCGAGACGGCCGCGCGCGTATTTGGCGTGCCGGTGTCCGAGGTGACACCCGACCTGCGTAGCCGCGCCAAGGCCGTGAACTTTGGCATCGTGTATGGTCAGCAGGCCTACGGCCTGTCGCAGTCGCTGCATATCTCGATGGCCGAGGCACGCGACATGATCGACCGCTACTACGAGGCCTACCCGGGCGTGCGTACGTTCCTCGACAACGTGGTGGCGCGCGCCAAGCAGACGGGCTACGCCGAGACCATGTACGGCCGCCGTCGTCATATTCCGGAGCTCAAGGCCAAAAATCCGCAACTCCGCGGCTTCGGCGAGCGCACGGCCATGAACCACCCCATGCAGGGAACCGCCGCCGACATCATCAAGATCGCCATGGCCCGCGTAAGCCGCCGCCTGGAAGAGGAAGGCTTTGCCGCCCACATGATCCTGCAGGTACACGACGAACTGGACTTTGAGTGCCCCATCGACGAAGTCGAGCGCCTGACCGCCATGGTCCGCGACGTCATGGAGCACGTAGTAGACCTCCGCGTCCCCCTAATCGCCGAAGCTTCGACTGGAGTGACCTGGGCAGACGCCAAGTAAGGGCACGACCACAATTCAAAAGTAATACAAAACCAGAAGGACGCCCCTCATCAACAAGGAGCGTCCTTCGTTCAATAAAAATCAGTCAAAGTATCTAGGCGCCAAGATGCCATCCATGCGGCAAGCAAGTCACCGCAGGACCTGGCCGGGCGAGGCGGGTAAGTTTTTCGTAGATTCCGCACGAGCCGGAAAGCACTTAATGTGCTTTCCGAGCGAGTCCAGGACCTGACCGAGCGAAAAACTTACCCGCCTCGCCCGGCCAGGTCCGATGAGCTACGTTACCGAGCCGCCAAGATGGCGTCGATGAGCGTCAGTACGCCCCCGTCGTTGTTGCTCGGAATGCGCCACTTGGCGTGCGCATTCATATGCTCCTCGGCGTTGTCCACGACAAAGCTGTGTCCGACGCGCTCAAGCATGGGGATGTCATTGTAGGTATCGCCCACGGCAGCGGCATCGGCGATATCGATGCCCAGGTGCTCGCACAGGTGCGCGACGCCGGCGCCCTTGTCGACACCCAGGTTCATAAAGTCGATCCACTCGCGCCCGGCGTTGGTGACGTAGAGCTTGTCCGAGAACTCGGGGCTATAGGTCTCGCGGAATGCGGGCTCGGCGTCGTAGCCGGGGAAGAAGACCGAAATCTTGTTGGACTCGAAATCAATGCCCTCAAAGCTGTCGACGTAGTTGATTGTGTTGTAGTAGACGCTGATCTCGTCGTGGTACTGATGGTCGCGGGCAAGCACGTAGAACTCGTCGAAGCAGCACAGGACGGGAACGGCGCGAGGATCCTCCGAGGCACGGCTCAAGACCTGCTGATACAGCGCCACATCGATGTTGCTCTTATAGATATAACTGCCGCGATAGATGACGCACGCTCCGTTGTCGGGACAAAAGGCGAGGCGGTTCTTGATGCTCTCGAACATCTCCTCGAGCTTGGGGGCTGGACGTCCGCTGGCGGGGCAGAACACGATGCCGGCGTCGGCGAGCTTGTCCAGGCGCTCATCAAGACCCTGCGGCAACACGCGCTCGTCGGTGAGCAGCGTCTTGTCCATATCAACGGCGAGAATCTTAATGCTGCCGATATTGGTGTCCGATTCGTAAGTTTGCATAAAAGCGCGCCTTTCGTTTCGAAATTGTTTCAGACGTTATAACCATCAACCAGTAACCGAGCGTATTGTCGCAGGAACGGAGCGTATTTGCACCACGCTTCACAAAGTAATGAAAAAACTTTTCAGAAATTTGAATTTGTCGCTTGTGCTGCGGGCACTTTAGCGTAATATAGCGACCATCGAAAACGGAGACGACAAAAGAGCCGCTTACCGAGGAAAAGGTACCGTTTACGATATTTGAATTGCGCCCGGCGATAGGTGAAAGGAGAGGCAGATGCAGTTCGTAAAGATCATCACTACTGCAGACAATGCCATCCGACGCCAGCGCGCAATTTCCCGACGACGATAACAATCGTCTCTGTCCGCATGGGGCGAATTGCCTCAACAGAGTCATTTTGAGGTCGTTGGGTTTTAGCACGACATTGCTGCATGTTTCTAGGGCATGTATGTGCTGATTTTTGCTATTTAACCTGATATTGTACGGTATATGACCTTGAAATGACTTGCAACTGACCGATGTTCTAACTAGCTACCAAGGGCGAAAGGAAACAGCCATGAGCAAGGAAAAAGTCGTTCTCGCATATTCCGGTGGTCTTGATACATCTGTATGTGTCAAGTGGCTCCAGGACGAGAAGAATCTCGATGTCGTTTGCGTTTGCGGCAATGTGGGCCAGGAGGAGACCGGCCTGGACGCCAAGAAGCAGAAGGCCCTCGACCTGGGCGTTCTCGATTGCCAGGTGCTCGACCTGCGCGACGAGTTCTCCGATGAGTTCCTGATTAAGGCCATCGCCGCAAACTCCATGTACGAGAACAAGTACCCGCTGCTCTCCGCCCTGTCTCGCCCGCTGCTTGCCAAGAAGCTTGTCGAGGTCGCCCACGAGTTTGGCGCGACCTACGTCGCCCACGGCTGCACCGGCAAGGGTAACGACCAGGTTCGTTTTGAGGCTGCCGTCAAGGCCCTCGATCCCGAGCTCAAGGTTATCGCCCCGGTTCGCGAGTGGGACCTGAAGTGCCGTCCCGACGAGGTCGCCTATGCCCACGCCCACAACGTGCCGGTTCCCGAGGGCGCCAACGATAACCCCTATTCCATTGACGACAACCTGTGGGGTCGTGCCATTGAGTGCGGCCACCTGGAGGATCCCTGGAACGAGCCGCTCGACGACGCCTGGGTTATGACCAAGAATCCCGAGGACACGCCCGATACCCCGACTTACACCGAGATTGAGTTTGAGGCGGGCAAGCCCGTCGCCGTCGACGGCAAGAAGATGAAGCTCTCCGAGATTGTCATCGCCCTCAACAAGATTTCCGGCGACAACGGCTTTGGCCGTCTCGACCTGGTCGAGGATCGTCTGGTGGGCCTCAAGAGCCGCGAGTGCTATGAGGTTCCCGGAGCCCTGACGCTCATCACCGCCCACAAGGCGCTTGAGGACATCTGCGTCGAGGGCGATTTGCTCAAGACCAAGATTAAGCTCGAGCAGGATTGGGCCACCGCCGTTTACAACGGCCAGTGGTACAGCCCGCTCAAAAACGCGCTCGATGCCTTTATGGCCGATACCCAGAAGTTCGTGACCGGCACTGTCCGTCTGAAGTTCTTTAAGGGCAACTGCCATGTCGTCGGCCGCAAGAGCCCCTTCAGCCTCTACGACTACGGTCTGGCTACCTACGACCGCGACACCACGTTTGACGAGAAGGCCAGCGCCGGCTTTATCGAGATCGATACGCTGTCGCTCAAGACGTGGGCAAAGGTCCAGGGCCCCAGCTCTGCTGCCGCCCAGGCCTAGCGCCTCCTTCCCTTGGTATCCGCGCGGCCCATCCGCGTGATACATAACGGGCGCACGGGGTCCCTACCTTTCGTTATGCTTGCTGACACTTCTTAACATCGGTGGTCCCTACGTTCCGCCCGCATATATGATGCCGCGTCTGCGGCTGAGTCCGAGCCCCGCCGGGGTTGTCCGGCGGGGCTCCTTCTATCAATTTGGCGGCTCTGCGCCTATATATATGAGGAGTATCCATTATGTTCAATGCTATTGCGCATGCTTTACTCGCCCTCGCGCCCGAGTTCGATGCTGCAAGGGTCGAGGACGTCCCTATGAGCCTGAAGGCCTGGATCGATGGTTCGCAGGGCAACATCCGGAGGGAGACGTTGGGCGCCAAGTGCATGGCGCGTCACTTCTTTGCAAATTAGCTACATGGCTCCGCACACGGTGGGGAATGTGTAAAACTAGCGGTTGAAAAATCGCTTTAGCGATATGGCGCATTGCTTTGGGCGCTTGTTTTGGTATTTGGAGAAAGGGGACGGTTCCATGGCTCTTTGGGGCGGTCGTTTTGAGGCAGGCGTGGCCGAGGTCACGCAGGAGTTTGGCGCGTCGTTGCCGGTCGACAAACATCTCTATAAGCAGGACATCGCCGGATCTAAGGCACATGCCAAGATGCTGGCGGCCCAGGGCATTATCAGCGCCGAGGACGAGCAAGCGATTGCCGAGGGTCTGACCGGAATCGAACAGGATATCGATGCCGGCAACTTCACCTTCGACATCAACGACGAGGACATTCATATGTCCATCGAGAGCGAGCTGACGCGTCGCATCGGCGAGGCTGGCAAGCGCTTGCATACCGGACGTTCGCGCAACGACCAGGTGGCGACCGACACACGTCTGGGCGTCAAGGCGCTGGCCAAGGAGCTCATGGGGGCCAATCTTGAGCTGCGCCATGTGCTGGTGGATGCGGCTAAGAAGTACGACAAGGTGATTCTGCCGGGCTACACGCACATGCAGCACGCTCAGCCCGTGCTGCTGTCGCATCATCTGCTGGCGTATTCCTGGATGTTCGCGCGCGACTTTACACGCCTGAAGGCAGCCTTTGATGCCGCCGACAACTGTCCGCTGGGCGCTGCCGCGCTTGCCGGCACGAGCTATCCGCTCGATCGTCAGATGACGGCTGCCGAACTTGGCTTTGCGGGCGTGATTCCCAACTCGCTCGATGCGGTTTCCGACCGTGATTTCCTGCTCGATCTGCACTACGCCGGCTCCGTCATGGCCATGCACCTGTCGCGTCTTTCCGAGGAGATCGTGCTGTGGTCGAGCTCCGAATTTGGCTTTATCACGCTTTCCGACTCGTACTCCACCGGCTCGTCCATCATGCCGCAGAAGAAGAATCCCGACTTTGCCGAGCTTATCCGCGGCAAGAGCGGCCGTGTGTATGGCAACCTGGTGCAGCTGCTCGTGACCATGAAGGGCCTGCCGCTTGCTTATAACAAGGACTTGCAGGAGGACAAGGAGGGCGCGCTCGATACCGCCCATACGCTCATGCAGTGCCTGTCGGTTATGGCCGGTATGATTTCGACTTGGACCGTCAACGAGGATGCCATGGCGCGCGAGTGCGGCGTGGGGCACCTTGCCGCCACCGATGTTGCCGATTACCTGGCTAAGCGCGGCCTGCCGTTCCGCGAGGCGCATGCCGTGGTGGGCCATCTGGTTCTGATGTGCGAGAAGCGCGGCTGCAATCTTGAGGATTTGCCGTTTGAGGTGTTCCAGGAGGCAAGCCCGCTCTTTGAGCGCGATATTACCGAGGCACTCGACGTCCCGTCGATTGTCGCCGCGCGTACGACCGAGGGCGGCACCGCTCCTGTCGCCGTTGCCGTGCAGCTGCAGCGTGCCGAGGCACAGCTCGTGGCCGACGAGGGCGTGTTTGGATCGCTGACTAAGGTCGTCGAGATGGGCCACGGGGTAAAGTAGGGCTTTGGCTGAAGCTGTTTTGGCCATTTATTGATAAATCGTTTTTGCTTTTACGGGCGTCTGCTGGTGCGGGCACCCGTATTTTGTTGCTATGGGGGAGGGGCTTGTCGAGAACTTCTGTAGGACCTTTGGGCTGGTTGTGAAGGGGGTACGTTCACGGGCGGCAATCGACCGTCCGCTCGGTTCGGTGCGGTTGATGCGCGGTCGGATGGTACTCTAATCGGGCCTCAAAACAGAAGTGACACAAATGGAACGCTTTAATAAATTGTAGCGTTTCAAAAAACAGCTTTTTGTTTAACTGCAGCTAAAACTCTGTTACGATGCAGTCCAGGCGGGTGCCGGAATGGGACTTGGGCACACGCGAACCTACTTGAAAGGCTACCTTATGGCTATCGAGAAGACCTTCATCATGATTAAGCCCGACGCCGTGCGCGACCGCAAGATCGGCCAGATCGTCGCTCGCATTGAGCGTAGCGGCCTTGTCATCGAGCGCATGGAGATGACCACGCTCGAGCGCGCTACCGTCGAGGAGCACTACGCCCATCTGGCCGACAAGCCCTTCTTTGGCGGTCTCTGCGACTTTATGACGAGCGGTCCGGTCGTCAAGATGGTTGTTTCCGGTCTTTCCGCCGTCTCCAAGATGCGCACCCTTATGGGCGCCACCAACCCGCTTGATGCTGCCCCCGGCACCATCCGCGGTGACTTCGCCGTCGATGTCAACGCCAACGTGATTCACGGCTCCGACTGCCTGGAGAACGCCGAGATCGAGATCAAGCGCTTCTTTGGCTAAACCAGCTTTGACTCCTTAAAGCTGTTAGCGTGTGGCTTGGGCGCCGCGGAACTCCTTCCGCGGCGCCCTTTTTATCCCAACAGGTTTTTGGTAAACGCTCACAAATCTACTAAAGTGCCCCCGCCTGGAATGTGCGTGCATTCCAGGCGGGGGCTGTCGTTAGCGTATGGCGTTGTAAGTCTTTAGGCCTCGTCGACGACCTTGAGACCGCGGGTCTGGTCGATCTCGTTGAGGAGGTTGACGCGACGCTCGTGACGACCGCCCTCAAACTCGGCGTCGAGCCACTCGTCGACAATCATCTTGGCGAGCTCGGAGCCCACGACGCGGGCGCCAAAGGCAAGCACGTTGGTGTTGTTGTGCATGCGGGAGAGCTTGGCGCTGAAGGGCTCGGAGCACACGACGGCGCGTACGCCCTCGACCTTGTTGGCAGCCAGGCTAATTCCGACACCGGTGCCACAGATGAGGATGCCCAGGTCGACGTCGCCGTTGGCAACGGCCTTACCCACCTTGTAGCCGGCGATGGGGTAGTCAAAGCTCTCGGAGGTGTCGGTGCCAAAGTTCACGACCTCGCAGCCGCGCTCCTTCAGGTGCTCGGAGATGATGTTCTTGAGCTCGACGGCGGCGTGGTCGTTACCGATACCGATCTTCATGGATGGTTCCTCTCTGGTCTGTGCGGCGCAAATGCTAAAGGTGTTTACCGCGTTCGACTGCATGATAGCGCGACTTTTGCGTAAACGCTCGGGCGTTTTTTGGTCAAACGCTTTAGCATGCAACAAGACCGGCTTCTCATGAATGAATGCTGTCAGTTTGTGCTTGAGCGCCGTCCGCCGGAACCATGGTTGCGGTTTTTGATGCATTGTTATCAAATAAAGGAGCTAACTATTTTTGAGAGCCAAGCCCGTTATGCAAGCAGGAGATACCTATGCCTACCGATTCCGTCCGTGATGCCGCGTTTTGCGATGTTTTGAACCGCGAGCTTGTCTGCGCGCTCGGCTGTACCGAGCCCATTGCCGTTGCCTATGCAGCAGCGCTGGCGAGCCAGACGCTCGGTTGCGAACCAGATCATATGGATGTTGCCTGCTCGGGCAACATCATCAAGAACGTTAAGAGCGTGACCGTGCCCAACTCGGGCGGTATGCACGGTATTGAGGCCGCGGCCGTGCTGGGTGCCGTGGGCGGCGACGCCAAGAGCGCGCTCGAGGTGCTCGAGAGCGTTAACGATGAAGACCGTGCTCGCGTGGCCGAGCTTCTCGCCGACGCCGACTACTGCGATGTGTCGCTTGTCGAGGGTGTGCCCAACCTCTACATCAAGGTGACTGCGACGGCCGGGGGCCATACCGCGATCGTCGAGATTGCCGACCACCACACCAATGTCACGTGCCATACGCTCGATGGTATTCCGGTATGCGGCAAGTCGGCGGGGGAGTGCGCCGCCTGCGCCGAGCGCGTTGTGGCTGAGCGGGCGGCAGATAACGCCGACACGCCCATGTCGATTGAGACCATCATCGACTTTATCGAGTACGGTGACATTGAGGACGCCCGCGCTGCCGTTGAGCGTCAGATTGAGCTGAATGGCGCAATCAGTGCCGAGGGCCTTGCGCACACTTGGGGCGCCGAGGTGGGTCGTACGCTGCTGGGTGCTCGTGCCGATGACGTCGCCTGCCGTGCCCGTGCCCGTGCGGCCGCCGGATCCGACGCTCGCATGAACGGCTGCGCGCTGCCGGTCGCCATTGTGTGCGGCTCGGGCAATCAGGGAATTACCTGCGCATTGCCCGTCATGGAGTATGCCGAGTACCTGCGTTGCGACCACGAGCGCCTGGTGCGCGCCGTGATGCTGTCCGATCTTATCGCCGTGCATATCAAGAGCTATATTGGTGCGCTCTCGGCGTTTTGCGGTGCTATTTGCGCCGCGTGCGGCGCCGGCGCCGCGATTACCTGGCTGTGCGGTGGCACGCGCGAGCAGATTGGCGCGACGGTCTCGAATACGCTCGGTAACGTGGGCGGCATCGTGTGCGACGGCGCCAAAGCGAGCTGTGCCGCCAAGATCTCGGCTGCCGTTGATGCGGCGATTCTGGGCCATGATATGGCCATGCAGGGTCGCGGCTTCCGCGCCGGCGAGGGCCTGATCCAGGATACCGTTGAGCAGACAATCGCCAGCATGGGCTACGTGGGCCGTGTGGGTATGAAAGATACTGACGTCGAGATCCTCAACATCATGATCGGCAAAACCCAGGTTTGTTAGGACAGTTCGTCGGCTATTTGGTGCTCGTAGAAGGCTTCGATTACGGCGTTAAAGTCGCGGGCGAAGTCTTCCATGGTTCCGCGCCAGGTGGCTCGGCTGGGCTTGCCTTGGCCCACAAAGGCGGCTTGGATGCCGCAATCGGGGGACGGGAAGTCGCGTTTGGGATCGTTGCCCACCATAAGGACCTCGTGTGGCTCGAGTCCCATCACCTGAAGCTGCTCTAGATAGTAGGTGGCATCGGGCTTGCAGCGGGTGGTGTTTCCCATGTGCGTGACGAGCTCAAAGGGGGCGTCGGCCAGGTCGCCCCAGCCCATGCGGCACTCGATGGCCCCCTGGGGAAAGCTGGGGTTGGTAAAGAGCGCGCAACGCAGTCCTGCGTCCTGTACGGCCTGGAGCGCGGCGTGTGCGCCCGGCATGGCGTGAGCGTTAATGACATCGTCGTTCTTGTACGGAAGAATTTCGCGGTCATAGTAGGTAAACGCCTCGTAGATGAGGGGATCGGAGAGGCAGATCCCGCATCGGCGCTCGACCTCTTCTTGGTAAAACTCAAGATTGGTGCGGTTGTCCGTGCCGCTGCGGCGATTGGCGTTGAGGTCGACCAGGATGGTGCCGAGGCGCGCCATCGTGCCACCGCGGCTGCGGCGCCCGATATCCGCGAGCATCGAAGAGACATCCTTAAAATAGCGAAGGATGAACGCGTTGAGGTTGATGCTAAGAAGCGTTTCGTCCATATCGAAAACGACTGCTTTGAGCACGCGGGCACCTTTCTCGAAAAATCGATCTAGAATCGTTGGCTCCGGATACTTTACCCCAAAGCCGAATGCCTGGCTGGTTATCGTCAAGTTGCGGAGACGTGTGTTCATAAGATTACGAAAAAGTCTCCACACGAGTAAAAAATCGCAGTTCACGCTTGAAATCGAACTCATTTCCCCGTAACCTATACGAACGTGATTGCATAAGCGTCACATTAGTATCTGTCGGCTCCCGAGTGTTCCTAAACGTTGTGTGCTTGTCGCACCCTTCTGTAGGTCCTAGCAATCGGGGCCCCGTAGTTCGAAAGGGGTCCACCTTTGAGTGAGATTCAGAACTCGTCCATTTTCTCTCTTGACGATGTCAACGAGGAGGAGATGAACAACCTCATCGACGGTACGATTACCGACTTTGATGAGGGCGATCTCGTTAACGGCACTGTCGTTAAGATCGAGCATGACGAGGTGCTCGTTGACATCGGATTCAAGTCCGAGGGCGTTATCCCGGTCCGCGAGCTGTCCATCCGCAAGGACGCTAACCCTGCAGACATCGTTGCACTCGGTGATCCCATCGAGGCTCTGGTTCTCCAGAAGGAGGACAAGGACGGTCGTCTGGTCCTGTCCAAGAAGCGTGCCGAGTACGAGCGTGCTTGGAACCGCATCGAGGAGAAGTTCAACTCCGGCGAGAACGTCGAGGGCGAGGTTATCGAGGTTGTCAAGGGCGGCCTGATCCTCGACATCGGCCTGCGTGGCTTCCTGCCTGCTTCCCTCGTCGACCTCCGTCGCGTCAAGGACCTCACCTCTTACATGGGCACCCGCATCGAGGCCCGCGTCATCGAGATGGACCGCAACCGCAACAACGTTGTCCTCTCCCGTCGCGTCGTGCTCGAGGAGTCCCGTAAGGCCGAGCGCTCCGAGATCCTGTCCAAGCTCAAGTCTGGCATGCGTCTCCAGGGCACCGTTTCCTCCATCGTCGACTTCGGCGCCTTCGTCGACCTCGGCGGTATCGACGGCCTCATCCACATCTCCGAGCTCTCTTGGAACCACGTCAACCATCCTTCCGAGGTTGTCAAGGTCGGCCAGGAGGTCGAGGTCGAGGTTCTCGACGTCGATCTCAACCGCGAGCGCATCTCCCTGGGTCTCAAGCAGACCACCGAGGATCCGTGGCGCGCACTGGTCAAGAAGTACCCCGTCGGCGCTATTGTCGAGGGCACTGTGACCAAGCTTGTCCCGTTCGGCGCTTTCGTCGACCTGGGCGAGGGCATCGAGGGCCTGGTGCACATCTCCGAGATGGCCAACAAGCACGTCGATCAGCCTTCTCAGGTCACCCACGTGGGCGACAAGGTTCAGGTCAAGGTTATGGAGATCGACCTCGACCGTCGTCGTATCTCCCTGTCCATGAAGTCCGCTGCTGAGACTCTGGGCGTCGAGATCGAGGTTACCCCGCTTCCTTCCGAGAAGAAGGACGAGGAGACCGACGCCGAGTAAATCGGTTTGACGATCACTTGTTTTAAGGGATCCGTCCGTAATGGACGGGTCCCTTTTTGCATTTGGTGTCGAGATGCACGATGCTGCCCATGCTGTCCACAGGCTATTTGGTTGTCGGTGCATGAAAAATGCCGACATCCCGCCTCGGGGAGGAGGCGGGAACACACCGAGTAGACGGAGGGGTGCGGAGCGCGGTCGCGTCTCGACTGACGACGTTGCCCATCGACAACCCTATTGTACTGCATGGCGTGGTTCTTGGTTTATCGTGTCGAACGCTTGTGTTGTGCCATTGCCTGCGGCAACGGTGTGCTACACTCTTGCACTGCTGAGTGGGCCAGACGGTCGCGCGATGTGCTGCTTGCAGCACGCGTGAGGAAAGTCCGGGCTCCAGAGGGCGGGATGCCGGCTAACGGCCGGGCGGAGTGATCCGACGGAAAGCGCCGCAGAAAAGAAGACTCCCACCTGCGCCGCAAGGCGTAAAGGGAAAAGCTGAAACGGTGGTGTAAGAGACCACCAGCGTCGTGGCAACACGGCGGCTTGGCAAGCCCCATCCGGAGCAAGCGCGAATAGGAACGCTATGGGCCGGCCCGGTCCGCGTTCGGGTAGCGTGCGTGGAGCTGCACGGTAACGTGCAGACAAGATAAATGACCGTTCACGACAGAACCCGGCTTACAAGCCCACTCAGCACTTTGTTGACGCTGCGAACCCGTCAGCGCGGCAATCTGCCTTTCAAGCCTTCGGGCATGACCATAAGGTCAATGCCCTCGTCTTTCAAGGCACCTTGCTCGCGCTGACGGGTTCTCGCTTTCGACGGCGTCAGCTGGCCGATTTGGCGCTCATTCGTCGGTCGCCGCCATAAGGCGTGCTCCCTCCTCTTTCGGGCCAAATCGACTCAGCTGACGCCGTCTCGCTGTTGGCGACGGCATCATTGGCGTTTCCGTTCTTGTTGGCGAGGGCAATGGTACTGCCTTTGCCGTATTATTGAGGCTGTTTGTTGCTTTGCTTGTTGTTGAGGGGCTTTGTTGGACAGCTATTTTACTCTGCAATCGAATATTGAGGCTTCGGGCGAGTTTGTGGACCGCAAGAGCCGGTTTATTGCCCAGCTGGTCCATATTGAGTCCGAGGATGAGGCGAATGCCTTTATCGAGATGGTTCGCAAACGTCATTACGACGCTCGACACAATGTTCCCGCGTGGATTTTGGTCGATGGACGCGAGCGCCAGAGCGATGATGGTGAGCCGAGCCGCACGAGCGGTATGCCGACGCTCGAGGTGTTGCGCGGCGCGGGGCTCAAAAATGTTTGCTGCGTAGTGACGCGCTATTTTGGTGGCACGCTGTTGGGGCCTGGTGGCTTGGTACGCGCCTATACCGCGGCGACGCAGGCGGCGGTGGCCGCGGCTCAGGAGGCCGGGCAGATCGTTGAGATGACAAGCGTCGTGCCGGTTGACGTGCATGTGGCCTATCCGCAGTACGAGCAGGTGCTTCGTTTGGCGCAGGATTCGGGTGCCAAGGTTTCGGATACCGATTACGCGGATGCCGTGACACTTCATTTGGTGTTTAAGGCGGGGGAGCAGGAGCCGTTTTGCGCTAAGATGCGCGAGCTTATGGCGGGGCGTGAGGAGATTGAGGTCGGAGCTCCCGAATTTGCCGAGTTCTAACGGCGACGGCCGGCGTGCTTTTGGATGGATCCAAAGCGCGCCGGCCGTCGTTTTACTGTTGCTGTCGATTACTCGGCGAGCTGCTTTAGCACATCGCAGGCGATCTCGATGGCATCGTCGATGCAGCCGGGGCAGCTGCGAAGCGGACCCTTGTCCGATCCGATACCCTTGAGCGTGCCGCAGACGGTCGTCGTGTTCTTCTCGCCAAAGCGCTTGGCGATTTCGCGCGACAGCTTGTAGGTCTGGCCCTTGGTCTTGGGGTTTTCCATGCCGTCGCTCATTACAAAGCCCATGATGGCCACGGCGCCCGAGATGGCGCCGCAGGTTTCGGTCATGCCGCCCATGCCGGCGCCAAAGCCCTCGGTGAGGGTAAAGGCGACCTGGGGGTCGAGCCCGACAGCGGGCGCGAGCGTGCAGGCGACGGCCTGGGCGCAGTTAAAGCCACGGGCGTGATATTCGGCAGCTTGAGCCTGACAGGCGGTGATGTCGAGCTGGGCCGTATCGATTTGCTTCATCGTTGTCTCCTTGGTCACGGTGTACCCGCCTATGGTACCCGTGACGGGGCATGTAATCATCGAGAGCTTCATGTATGCCTCGTTTTTATCTATCGAGCAAATGCCCAAAGCTTGAGATAAATACCCTGATCAATTTGTCCCATAACCTACCTTGGGGATGGGTTGAGAGGGGTGCGGGGTAGCGGTATCGTGAACCGAATAAAACGTAACCCAGGCAAGGGAGCTAGATATGAGCGAGCAGACCATCGGTACCACATGCGTTCAGGGCGGCTATCACCCGGGAGATGCCGAGCCGCGCCAGGTGCCCATCTACCAGTCCACCACGTGGAAGTACGACACGTCGGAGCATATGGGCAAGCTGTTTGACCTGGAGGAGTCGGGCTACTTCTACAGCCGCCTGCAGAACCCCACGTGCGATCTGGTTGCCGCCAAGATCTGCGAGATGGAGGGCGGTACCGCTGCGATGCTCACGAGCTCGGGCATGGCTGCGAACTTCCTCGCGATCTTTAACGTGGCCGGTGCCGGTGATCACGTGGTCGCGAGCTCTGCTATCTACGGCGGTACGTATAACCTGCTCGCCCACACCATGGAGCGCATGGGTCTGACCTGCACGTTCGTCGCCCCCGACTGCACCGATGAGGAGCTCGAGGCAGCCTTTGAGCCCAATACCAAGCTCGTCTTTGGCGAGACGATTGCCAACCCCGCCCTTGCCGTGCTCGATATTGAGCGCTTTGCCAAGGCCGCACATGACCACGGCGTGCCGCTGATGGTCGACAACACCTTCCCGACGCCCGTGATGTGCCGTCCCTTTGAGTGGGGTGCCGACATCGTTACGCACTCCACCACCAAGTACATGGATGGACATGCTGCCTACCTGGGCGGCGTGATCGTTGACCACGGCCAGTTTGACTGGATGGCTCATGCGGACAAGTTCCCGGGTCTTACCACGCCCGATGAGAGCTACCACGGCGTGACCTATGCCGAGAAGTTTGGTCGCGAGGGTGCCTTCATTACCAAGGCAACCGCTCAGCTCATGCGCGATCTTGGTCCTATGCAGAATCCGCAGGCGGCCTTCTTCCTGAACAGCTCGCTCGAGAGCCTGCATGTGCGCATGCCGCGTCATTGCGAGAACGGCCTGGCCGTTGCCAAGTTCCTGCAGAGCCATCCCAAGGTGCGCTTCGTGAGCTATCCGGGCCTGGAGGGCGATAAGTACTATGACATCGCTCAGAAGTACATGCCCAACGGTACCTGCGGCGTTGTGAGCTTTGGCTTTAACGGTGGTCGCGCGGCGGCCGAGACCTTTATGAAGAGTCTTAAGCTCGCCCAGATCGCCACGCACGTTGCCGACGCCCGCACTTGCTGCCTGCATCCTGCTAACGCTACGCATCGCCAGATGAACGACGAGGAACTCATCGCCTGCGGTATCTCCGCCGACATGGTGCGCCTGTCGTGCGGCCTCGAGGACACGGCCGATCTGATTGCCGACCTTGAGCAGGCGCTCGAGCAGTGCTAGGCTAGCTTCTCGTATGAAGCGACGGAGCCTCTTGGGGTTCCGGTGACATATAGTTCCGATTCCGTAGGCGGGACCCCAATCGCGACTGTTCGCAGGCGATTGGGGCCCCGTTTTTGCGTTGCACCACTCGAAAGGATGGATATGGAGAAAACCGCAGAGCAGCTGCGCCGCGAGCACATTGCCCTAGAGGGCGACACCCATGGCAAGAACAAGTGGGCGATTCTGTTTACCGTGCTCATCATGACGTTTATGGTGTGTCTGGATTCGACCGTCGTGACCGTGGCGCTGCCCGTGATGCAAAAGGAGCTGGGCGTGGGCCTCGATCGCATTCAGCTGGTAAGCTCGGTGTATCTGCTTGCGACGTGCGTGGCTATGTTGCCGTTTGGCCGTCTGGGCGACGTGCGCGGCAAGGTGAATGTGTTTCAGTTGGGCGTCATCGTCTTTTCGGTCGGTTCGCTGCTGTGCGGCCTTTCGGCCTCGCTCGAGGTTCTTATCCTGGCGCGCATTGTTCAGGGCGTCGGTTGCGCGGCGGCCATGGCTAACAACATGGGTATCATCACCGAGTCGTTTCCGGCGCGCGAACGAGGCCGTGCCATGGGTATTCTCGCGACCTTCGTGGCCCTCGGCATGATGTGCGGCCCCGTGCTCGGCGGCATGCTGGTGGCAAGCTTTCCCTGGGAGAGCATCTTCCTCATCAACCTGCCCATCGGCGTAATCTCGTTTATCGTGGGGCTCTACACGCTGCCGCACGTTAAGCCAGAGGCCGGCGAACGCCCCATGTCCCTGATCGAGGCTGCTCGTCGCTGCTTTGCAAATTCGGCCTTCACCATCAACCTTGCCTGCATGCTCATCGTGTTTGTTGGCATTGGCGCATCCGAGTTTATCCTGCCGTTCTATTTTCAGGACGCCCACGGCTTTGGTTCCGACATTTCCGGATTGCTCTTTTTGGCGCTGCCAATGGTGAATGCCTTTATCGGCCCGCTTTCGGGTACGGTTTCGGACCGTGTTGGCTGCGAGGGCCCCACGGCAGTCGGCCTGGGCGTGTACGTATGCGGTCTTTTTGCGGTAAGCACACTCGACGAGCATTCTTCCATCCCTGTGATCGTGTGCTGTGTCGCGTTTATGTCGTGTGGTACTTCGATTTTCCAGAGCCCCAACAACTCGCTGTATATGGGCTCGGCTCCGCGCGAAGCGCTCGGCTTTGCGGGCAGCCTGGGCAGCCTGGCGCGCTACGCCGGCATGGCACTCGGCATTACGGCGGCGTCGCATATCCTGTATGGGCAGATGAGCGTGGCGATGGGCGAGGCCGTGACCAGTTTTGTTGCAGGCCGTCCGGATGTATTCCTATTCGGCTTTCGCTCGGTGTTTTACGTACTTATGGCTGTGGCCGCTGTGGGCTTTGCGCTTGCTATGGTGCGTTTGGTGAAGATGCGCGCCCGCCATTAGCGTGTTGGGAGGCTGTCTGCCACGATTCGCGCCGTCCCAAAAAGACTGGTTTGTGGTGCGATGCGGCTTGTGGGGCGGGCGGGGGTCGGTCCGTGGTAGACTATCGAACAACGTTTATTAATCGCGCGGTATCGTTGCCGTGAGAAGGGGTTGCGCCATGCAGGAGCTTGAGGATCGTATTCGCCATGACGGCATCGTAAAGGCCGGTAACGTCCTTAAGGTTGATGCCTTCCTCAACCACCAATGCGACGTTGAGCTGTTCGACCACATGGGCGCCGAGTGGGCCCGTCTGTTCGAGGATGTCGAGATCAACAAGATCCTGACGATCGAGGCTTCGGGCATTGGCATGGCTTGTATCGCGGCTCAGCATTTTGGCGGCGTGCCGGTGGTCTTTGCCAAGAAGGCGCAGTCCATCAACCTCGACGGCGAGCAGTATGCCACGACCATCTACTCCTTTACCAAGCAGAAGGAGTACCCGGTCATCGTCGGCAAGCGCTTCCTGTCCGAGGGTGACAAGGTTCTGATTATCGACGACTTTTTGGCCAACGGCTGCGCGCTCGAGGGTCTTATCAAGATCTGCGAGGCTGCGGGTGCCGAGGTATCCGGTATTGGCATCGCCGTTGAGAAGGGCTTCCAGGGCGGTGGCGATAAGCTCCGCGAGCGCGGCTTCCGTGTTGAGAGCCTGGCCCGTATCGCCGATATGGACTGCGATACCGGCGAGATCACCTTCGCCTAAGTGCGTAACACAAGCGATTGGTATGCGATGTGACAAAGGGACTTTCCCTTTGTCACATTTTTTGTATGAGGGGAGGTGTTGATATGGATGAGAACAAGATGGGATGGCGTGAGTATGCGCACTATGCCGAGATGTCGGTCGAGGAGTTGGCGCGCGATTGCGAGGTGCAGGTGTTTCGCGCGACGGGCCCGGGTGGGCAGGGCGTGAACACGACGGACTCGGCGGTGCGCATGAAGCATATCCCTTCGGGGATTACCGTGACGGCGCGTGAGAGCCGCAGCCAGTTCCAAAACCGTAGCAGCTGCCTGCGTAAGCTGCGCGCTGAGCTTGAGTGTCGCGGGCGTCCACCGCGCCGACGCGTAAAGACCAAGGTGCCTCAGCGCTCTCGCCAGCACAGGCTCAATGACAAGCACTTCAACGCCATTAAAAAGGCCAACCGTCGCAAACCGGGCAGCGACGAATGATCTCTTCATAAGTTGCGGTGAAATAGGGACTGTTTTGCGGCTTTAACTGCATAAACAGTCCCTATTTCACCGCAACTTAGGGGTGGCTAGTGGGTGGGGCGCCAGACGTTGAGGGCGCCGCCGAGGACGTCGACCTCGATGCGCGAGGCGACAACGGGCTCCCCGTCGGCCTGGATGGGGTAGTCGGGCTCCTCAAAGGTAAGCTCGGCATGGCGACAGCGGCGCATGCGAACCGGTGGCAGCTTGGTGTGGTGGCCATCTTTGGCCGAAAGGAACATGGGAAGCGCGACCGCGCGCGGAACGGGGCCGCAGGCGTAGCAGACGTCGAGTATGCCGTCACAGGGGTCGGCTTCGGGACAGATACGATAGCCCGAGCCATAGGTAGGACCCAGCTGAATCGCCATGACGATCGCCCTTACGCGCTCGGCGGGCGCGCCGTCAAAGCTGACTGCCATGGGGTAGTTGCGATAGCGTAGGCCAAACTGCTCAAGTCCCGAGAGGGTGTAGAGCGGGGCGCCCGTCAAGCCGGTCTTTTTGCGCAGTTCGGTGGTGCCAAGGCCGATAGCAGCATCGATGCCGATCGAAAGCGTCTGGTCATAGTACTCAACGGAACATTCGCCGCTACCGCTTGCGGGGTTCCATGAGCGAATCCGCCCGATGTCCTGACGCTGCAGCTCACAGGTGAGCAGCGCGCCAAAATCCTTGCCGGAGAAATCTTCGATGCCGAGCGTCTGGGCAAAATCGTTGCCGGAGCCCACGGGCAGGACGGCAAGAGCGGGGCGGGCGTCCTCCTTTTGCGTCATGAGTCCATTGACGACCTCGTGGATCACGCCGTCGCCGCCAAGGGCGATAACAGTGCGATAGCCCTGAGCCTGTGCGGCAAGCTCCTTGGCGTGCCCCGTGCGTTCGGTTAGTACCAGGTCAAACTGGGATGCGCGTGCGGTCATATCCAAAAAGCGCTGCAGGCGTTCGGCAACCTCGCGCGCGGCGCCCGACTGGGCGGCTGGGTTGGCGATGATGAGCGTGCGACCAAAATCAGTTGCGTGCATGGGGCGACTCCCGGCGTGTGACATGACAGTGCGGTCGCGCTCGGGTTACGTTGCCCCCGATTGTGGCTGCACGGCGATTATTACATCTACTCTATCAGGTCGTTGTGGCGCTCGATAGCATCCGCTACCGTACCGCCCTCATCCACAATAAGCGAACGGCGCTTGGGTGAGATGATGCGTTGGGCGGGGTACACGCCGCGGTGTCCGCCGGTTAGGTAGCTGATAAAGGCCACGATGACAAAGAACCCGGCGGCCGTGCCGTGGAACAGGTCGATGGCCATCATGCAGGTGGTGATGGGTACGTTGAGGCCGGCGCAGAACACGCCGAGCATGCCGAGAGCCGCCAGAAAACTGGGGTCGAGCCCGGTAAGGTAACCGATCCAGCCACCGAGTGCCGCACCGATGCCAAACAGGGGCGTGACCTCGCCGCCTTGGAAGCCAGCGCCCAGGGTAAGCGCTGTGACGACCAACTTGATGGCTGCGTCCGCCAGGGTGGTGTTGCCCGCAAATCCGGCGCCGGAAAGCCACGTGGAAAGGCCGGCGTAGTCCCAGGCGTCGAGGAGGGCATAGGCGGCTAAAACCACGAGTGCGCCTATAAGTGCGCGAACGAGGTAATTGGTGATAAAGCGACCGTACAGGCTCTTGACGGTTCGAACCGACCACGCAAAGAGGCGTGCCGTCAGACCGAAGATAATGGCGCTGATAACAACGATGACGACCGTTGTAGGCGTCATAGCGGGAACGCTGGCGATGACATTCACTTCGTACTCGGTACCCAGGGCGAGTGATGTAAAGTAGCCGGTAAACGACGCGACCAGGCAATAGATGCCCGCGGTGTAGTCGATCTTGCCGATAAAGCACATCTCCATGCCAAAGAAAGCTCCGGCAAGGGGCGAGCCGAATACGGCGCCAAAGGCCGACGAGATTCCGGCGAGCATGAGGTCGTGGTGGTCATGCTTTTTGAGGTGGGCGAGGCTCGAGATGTTGCTGGCGATGGTGCCGCCAATCTGCACCGCAGCTCCCTCGCGACCGGCCGATCCGCCCGTTAGGTGCGTGAGCGTGGAGCAGACGAAGGTGAGGACGGCCATGCGCATATGGATGAGGCGGGTGCCCAGAGCGGAGTCGATGACCAGGTTGTTACCGCGTTTGGCGGCAAGACCGTGGTTTTTGTACACCCATGCGGTGGCAACGCCCACAACGGGAAGAAGCGCGTAAATCCACGCATGGTGCTCGCGATAGTCGGTCGCGATATTCAACGAGGCCAAAAACGCCCAAGCGGCAACGCCCATGGCGAGCGAGACGATGACGACGAGTACGAGCAACTTGGCACTCGCGAGTAGGTTGCGGGCGTTGCGGCGCGTGTCGGCAGCCAAGAGATGCTCGGAGCGGGTAAGTTGATGCCTGCCTGCCGTGATGACGTCGTTCAGGGAGAAAAAACCGCCGTCGTCGAGCGGCTGGGGATGGTCTTGCGCCTCGTTTGCGCTTTCGGGTTTGTCGTTATGAGTCATACGTTCCTCTTTTAGGTTGCAACGCAAGCATTATAAAACGCGGTAAACGCGACGAGCCGGTGGGTTGGTTTCGATTCTGTTTCGTGGCTTGCGGCCGACAGGTGTATTTGCGGGTACAGGCCAAGTCGCGGTCGTGCGTCTGGGGATTATACTGAGACAAGCATAAAGAATCGGCGCCCCTGTTGTGCGCCGTGGCATTAAGAGGTGCATATGGCAGAGAAACTCATTCCGCTGGAGGACGCGCAGTCGATTGTTCTGTCGCACGTTGCTCCGACCGATTTCGTCGAGATTCCCGTGTGGCAGGTCACCGGTCTTCCCTTGGCCGAGGACGCGGTGGCCGACATCGACATCTCGCCGTTTGCCAACAGTGCTATGGACGGATATGCCGTGCGCTCGGCGGACTTGGCGCAGGCGTCTGGCGAGGCGCCGGTGACGCTCGACGTTATCGGACACGAGGCTGCGGGACATGTGTTTGAGGGCGTAATCGGCGCGGGCGAGACGGTCCGCATCATGACGGGCGCGCCGGTACCCGAAGGTGCCGATGCCGTGGTGAAATACGAGATCGTCGATGTGCTCGACGGTGACGGCAACGAGGGCTCGCGTGTGAGGTTCTCGGCGCCGGCCACGGTGGGGGAGAACGTTCGCTCTGCCGCCGAGGAGGCCCATGCCGGCGACGTCGTGATGCGCGCCGGTGAGGTTGTGGCTCCGGCCGGCGCCGGCCTGCTGGCAAGCGCCGGTTACGCGAGCGTGAAGGTCCATGCCGCTCCGCGCGTGGGCATTATCTCGCTGGGCACGGAGCTGGTCGCGCCGGGTGAGCTGCCGGCGCGCGGGCAGATTCGCGACTCCAACTCGTCGGCGTTGATGGCCGAGGCGCTCGATGCCGGCGCCGAGCCCGTGTTCTACGGCATTGCGCCCGACGATGAGCAGGCGATTGACGAGCTGGTTCATCGTGCCGTGCAGGAGTGCGACTTTGTCATTACGAGCGGCGGCGCCTCTTCGGGCGATTACGATTTCGTGACGGCGCTCGTCCGGCGCGAGGGCGAGGTGCTGTTTGACCGCATCTCGATGCGTCCGGGCAAGGCCATAACGTTTGGTCTGCTTGGGGACAAGCCATATTTGGGGCTTTCGGGCAATCCCGCGGCGGCGTATGTGGGCTTTGAGATGCTCGCCCGCCCGGCTATTCGCAAGATGCGCGGCTTTGCCGAGGGCGTGCGTCCCGTGCAGCAGGCGACGCTCACACACGGCGTGAAGAAGCGCCAGGACCGACGCTTCTTCGATCGCGCCACGGTTTTGCGCGACCCCGAGACCGGTGAGTTGTTGGTGACCGAGGCTAAGACGCAGAACTCGGCGCTGCTCGGCACGATGCAGCGGGCCAACTGCCTGCTGCGTATTGACGAAGGGCCGTGCGAGCTCAAGGCGGGGGATGTCGTGGACGTTGTGCGCGTCGACCTGCCCGAGGGAACGGTGCTATAGGAGGAACGCTATGGAGTTGAAGATATCGATCGTGACGTGCTCGGATACGCGCGACCTTGTCCAGGACGAGGCGGGCGCTGCCCTCGAGGAGCTCATCGTGGCGCAGGGCTGGACGGTCGCCTCGCATGTGGTCGTGCGCGACGACGCCAGCGAGATCGGTGATGCCATTGTGGAAGCCGCCGATGAGTGCCACGCCAATGTCGTGCTCACCTGCGGCGGCACGGGGCTTTCGATGCGCGATGTGACGCCCGAGGCGACGCGTGCCGTCTGCGACCGCGATGTGCCGGGTATTGCCGAGGCAATCCGTGCATACTCCATGACCAAGACGCGTCGCGCTATGCTCTCGCGCGCCGTGTGCATGCAGCGTGGGTATACGCTTGTCATCAACTTTCCGGGATCTACGAAAGCGGCCCGCGAAAGCTGGGAGGCTGTGAGCGACCAGCTGGAGCATGCGGCCCAAATGACGGCGGGCGGCGGGCACGCCAACTAAGTAGTTTACCTGCGGCGGGGCGACCTTACGGGCTGCTCCGCCTTTTTTATGCAGTGACAGTGCGGCCATCTCGGGGTTATCGGTAAAAGAAACTTATTAGACGAGAAATCATTATCACAAACATTATTCGCGCAGAAGTATAATCTAGTAACAGAATAAAGCCTGCGGCGGGGTGCCCGGGCATAGCGTTCGAAAGGGTTGAACATGTTCGATATGGTTTCTCGCCGCGGATTCGTCTCGCTTTCTGCTGTCGCCGCTGCCGGCCTTGGTCTTGCCGGCTGCTCGGGCAACAAGACGTCCGAGCCGGCCGGATCCGATGCCGGTTCTGCTAAGGCATCTTCCAAGAAAGCTGTTGAACTGCAGGTCTTTGCCGCCAACTCGCTCGAGAAGGCTCTGCCCGAGGTTCAGGAGCTTTACACCGAGCAGACCGGCACCACGTTTGCCGACACGCAGTTTAAGGCGTCTGGCGACCTTGTCGAGCAAATGCGCGCCGGTGCCGCCGTCGACGTGCTTATCACGGCCTCCAAGGGCACCATGGACGACGCCGAGGCCGCCGAGCTCGTCGACGCCGACATCCGTGAGGATATGTTCGTCAACGACCTCGTGATCATCCGCGCCGAGGGCTCCGACACCAAGGTCGAGGCCATCGCCGACGTCGCGAACCTGGACGGCAAGATCGCCATCGGCGACGCCAAGACCGTCCCCGCCGGCAAGTACGCCAACCAGGCGCTGGCCTCCGCGGGCCTCTACACCGGCACCGAGGGCGACGACGGCGAATATGCTCCCGAGATCGCCGACAAGGTGGCTTTGGCCGACAAGGTCGGCACTGCTGCCGCCTACGTCTCTACGGGCGACTGCGTGGCTGGCTTTGTCTATAGCTCCGACATCTTCCGCTACGACGGCATCGAGGAGGCCTTCGTGTGTCCCGAGGACTCGCACAAGCCCATCGTGTATCCGGGCGCTGTCGCCGATGGCTCCGAACATGCCGACGAGGCCAAGGCGTTTATCGACTTTTGCTTGTCCAACAAGAAGGCCCAGAAGATTTGGGCCAAGTACGGCTTTGAGCTTTCCGAGTAGTGCGGCTTGGCGCGATAATTCCATCGTTTTGTGTTTCACTCCGTCCTTGTATCCGCTTGGAGCTTTTCGTGCTTAATAGATTCCGCATGCTTGTCACCTGTGCTTTGACCTTCGCGCTTTGCTGGGTGCCGGGATTTGCGTTTGCTGGGGACGCTGAAGAAGGGGCCCAGGTTGCTGCGACCGCTCATGGGCTTTCCTATGGGATCGAGGGTTTTGAGCGGTTGGCCAGGGGGACCGCTCGTGCCATGGAGGGCCAGCCTGAGGGCTACCGGTTTCCCGTTGACGAGGACGTGGACCTTGTAGTGGCGCCTGCTGCCGATCGCGTTGTGGTGTGGATATCGCCTAAGGCGGTCGAGAAGTATGGATTGGATCCGCAGGATAACGAGTGCGTATCGGGTCTCAAAGCCCTCGTCTGCAAGCTCGACAGCGCAAATTGCATGGGAGGTGCGCAGCTAGGGGACGTGGATCTTCCTTGGTATGTCACGGCGGAAACAACGTTTGACGCCGGCGGGTATACCTATGGCTTTGACGAGCGCGGTGCGGATGGGGACCGCTATGTAGTGATTGCATCAGCCTCGGGTGATGCCAAGGGCGGCGCGCGTTGGCTTGATAGCGCTCAAATGGTAGAGGCATCGTCTGTCGTGTTGCGGGATGAGCAGGGGCCCTTGACCTCTCTGGCTTCCTTTTTGGGCGACATCGACTATCGCCCGTTTTGGGTGTCCATTAAAACGAGCGGCCTTGCCCTGCTGATCTCCTTTGCACTGGGCCTGTTCGCCGCGTGGAAGACTATGGGTACCTCGAGCCGCATCAAGGGTCTGCTCGATTCGGTCTTTACGATTCCTATGGTGCTGCCGCCTACGGTGTGCGGCTTTTTGCTGCTTATGCTGTTTGGCCGCTCGACCGGGGTGGGCCAGTGGCTTATCGCGCACGGCGTCTCGATCGTCTTTACGTGGCCCGCGGCGGTGATATCTGCCGTGGTGGTGTCGTTCCCGCTCGTCTATCGTACGGCACTCGGAGCCTTCGAGAGCCTCGACACGCAGATGCTCGATGCGGCGCGAACCCTGGGATGGTCCGAGCGTCGCATCTTTACCAAGCTTATGATGCCGCTTGGCTGGCCGTCTATCGCCGCCGGCACGGTGCTCGCCTTTGCCCGCGCTATGGGCGAGTTTGGCTGCACGCTGTTCTTTGCGGGCAACTATGCCGGCATTACGCAGACCATTCCCATCTCCATCTACTTTGAATGGATGGGCGGCAATACGTCGGTGGCGCTCTTTTGGGTCGTCGTCGTAATCGTCTTTAGCTTCCTGGTCATCCTGTTCATCAACATGTATACGGCGCACTCGCAAAAGTACCGTGAGCGGGGCCTTTCGCGTGCGGAGCGCAAGCAGACCAAGGAGCTCGCCGGCCAGGGCGATTCGCTCGATCCCGTTGGTGGCGATGCCCTGCGCATCGACCGCGAGGCGTTGGCCGAGCTTATGCGCGACGACGCGGTTGCGAAGGGAGGTCGATAAGCCATGTCGCTCGTTCTGGATATCAAAAAGCGCTATCCCGGCTTTACGCTCGACATTCAGCTTGAGGCCGGCGAGGAGCGCGTGGCGCTGCTCGGTGCCTCCGGATGCGGCAAGAGCTGTACCTTGCGCTGCATCGCCGGCGTTGAGACGCCCGACGAGGGCAAGATCGTCGTCAACGGCGTGACTTTCTTTGATTCGGCCGCGGGTATTAACCTGTCGCCCCAGGAGCGCAAGTGCGCCTTGCTGTTCCAAAACTATCAGCTGTTCCCCAATATGACGGTTGCCGATAATGTGTGCGCCGGCGTTGAAGATGCGGGCGACGCCGCGGCACGCAAAAAGCTTGCTGAGCGCTACCTGGGCATTTTTGGCCTGGCCGACTTTGCCGATCGCTATCCCGCACGCCTCTCAGGCGGACAGCAGCAGCGCGTGGCGCTCGCCCGCATGGTAGCGGCGCACCCGGGCATCTTTATGTTCGATGAGCCCATGAGTGCGCTCGACGCGTATCTGAAGAGCGCGCTTGAGCAAAACATGCTCGACCTGTTCGACGTCTGCAATCGTACCGTACTCTACGTGAGCCACGATATTGATGAGGCATGCCGTCTGTGCGAGCGCATCTGCGTGATGCATAACGGGCATGTTGAGGAGATTGGCTCTGTGGAGGACGTGGTTCGCCGGCCGCAAACCCTGGCCGCGCTGCGCCTGACGGGCTGCAAGAACACGAGCCGCGCGCGCAAAACGGGGCCTCGGGAAGTTGAAGCCCTGGACTGGGGCATGACCTTCAATGTTGGTCGCGAGGTGCCCGATAACGTGGCGCACCTAGGCATTCGCGCGAGCTACTTCCATGTGGACAATCGTGCCGAGCGTGGTCGCAACAGCTACGATCTGCACGTGGCCCGCGTGAGCGATTCGCGTTTTGAGCGCTTGGTGCTACTGGATGTGCCGCGTGCCGATGCGCCGACGCGCCTGCAGTGGAAGGTCAACAAGGTGAGTGTGCCTGTGGAGGAGCTGCCGCAAGCGGGGGAGACCTTGCGCATGCATTTCGATGCGAGCAGGATTCACCTGGTTTGTCGGTAGTTTGGTGTGCGATGCGGTCGGGGATACAGTCTTCGGCCGCCGTATCGCTTTTAGGCCTACCGTTCGCCGAATGATTGATGACAAAACCTTATCAAACAAGATAATTAATTATTAAACGACGGTGTCTGTCGCTGTCGTACGCGTGTCGGCGGTGTTCGTTTGGACGACGACCGTTGATATAGTTATCTTCGATGAGAAAAGGAGGGCGCGCCGATGCCGCAGAAGACATATTCGCGTCGCGTTGCCGCGCGTGCCCTATATATGGCCCGGAGCCGCATATGAGCAGGTATGTTCACGGCTCCGGGAGAGACGACGCACAACTAAATAATCGACCGCAAAGCAGGTTCCCTAAAATTCCGGGTTTAGGCGCGGCTGGGTTTTCGCCACCCACCGTGCAGCAATACCGTAGCTATTCAATTTTGGTTCGAAAGGGGAACCGTCATGGCTGAAGAATTTGATTTCCATCCGATGTGGGAGAGCCTCGGCATGAATCTTGCCGACCACGATATGCTGCTGGGCGCCGTGGGCCAGATGTACGGCGATATGTTCCTGACGCAGAACAATCGCCCCAAGTCCACGTCCTACCTGGACTTTGTGGCCACCAACATCCACAGCGGTCGTATTAAGGAGATGCTCGACAAGAAGGAGGCCGGCGAGGCCACCAAGATTGTTGGCAGCTTCTGCGTCTACGTGCCCGAGGAGATTGTGCTCGCCTGCGACGGTATCCCCGTGGGTCTGTGCTCGGGTGCCGATTGGGCAACCGATAAGGTCGAGGAGCACCTGCCGCGCAATACCTGTCCGCTCATTAAGAGCTTTGCCGGCTTTAAGCTGGGCGAGGTTTGCCCCTACATCGAGTCGAGCGACTTGGTGGTGGGCGAGAACACCTGCGACGGCAAGAAGAAGGCCTACGAGTTCTTTGCCACGCAAAAGAACATGTATGTGATGGATATCCCCAACGTGCACGACGAGTCGACGCTCGTGACCTGGAAGGCCGAGGTCAAGAAGCTCGCGGCCAAGATCGAGGAAGAGTGCGGCGTCAAGATCACGCCCGAGCGCCTGAAGGCTGCCATCCATGCCGTTAACAAGAAGCGTCGCGCCCTGCAGCGTTTGGCTGCGACCCGTGCCGCCGACCCGGCGCCTATCAGCGGTCTCGACAGCCTGCTGACCGTGCAGGCTGCCTTTATGGACGACACGCCGCGTCTGACCGGTGCCATCAACGACATGGCTGCCGAGTGCGAGGAGCGTGCCGCCAACGGTGAGGGCGTGGCGCCCAAGGGCACCAAGCGCATCCTGTATACCGGCACGCCCATGGCCGTGCCCAACTGGAAGCTGTTCAACCTGATCGAGAAGGCTGGCGGCATCGTGGTGGGCGAGGAGTCCTGCACGGGTTCGCGCTACTACAAAGACCTGGTCGACGAGTCCGGTGAGACGGTCGACGAGATGCTCGACGCCATCGCCGAGCGCTACTTTAAGATCAACTGCGCCGTCTTTACCCCCAACGACCAGCGTATGAAGGACATTGTCCAGATGGCAAAGGACTTGCATGCTGACGGCATCGTCGACGTTGCCCTGCAGTTCTGCACGCTCTACGAGATGGAGTCCTTCGCCGTGGAGAAGGCCGCCGAGGAAGCCGGCATTCCGTTTATGCACATCACGACCGACTACGCCGGCGAGGACGCAGGCCAGCTTCAAACTAGGATTGAGGCCTTCTTGGAGACCATTTAGGGTCATTCGCCCCGGCGGCTTCCCCAGGCACCGCACCTTCCGGCTCCAACCCTCCTTGCGTACCAAAGTATGCGGCGTCGGGCTTGTCGCTCGGAATCTGCGGCACCTGGGAAAGCCGTTTCCTTGGTTGGATTTTTGTTCTTGAGGAGTTATATGTCTGTAGCTAAAGAGCAGCCGTTGCCCAGCACGTTTGAGGAGTTCAACGAGCAGCGCAAGGCGGCGTTTATTCGCGTTAAGGATTACAAGCAGGCCGGTAATCGTCTGATCGGCTTCTTGTGCAGCTATACGCCGCTCGAGATTATCGATGCCGCGGGCGCCTCGAGCGTGGCCCTGTGCGGCACGTCCGACGAGGTGATTCCCGAGGCCGAGAAGGTGCTGCCGGCAAATCTGTGCCCGCTCATCAAGTCAACCTACGGTTTTGCCTATTCGCAAAAGTGCCCGTTTACGTACTTTAGCGACATGATCATCGGCGAGACCACCTGCGATGGCAAGAAGAAGATGTATGAGCTGCTGAACGAGCTCAAGCGCACGTACATCCTGCATCTGCCACAGAGCCGCGAACGCGCTTATGAGCGCGAGGGCTGGTACGAGGAGTGCCGTCTGCTCAAGGAGGAGCTCGAGAACTTCTACGGCATCACGATTACCGATGACGACTTGCGTGCTGCCGTGCGTCGCCGCAACCGTCTGCGTGCCGCCCAGCTCGAGATGTTTGCCCTGCAGGCCAACCAGCCGGCAGCCATGAGCGGCGTCGACCTGATGAGCACCATGTTCGCCGGTACGTTCAGTTTTGATATCGAGGCTTATACGCAGCAGCTGGAGCAAAAGGTCGCCAAGCTGCGCGAGGCCTATGAGGCCGGCGAGCGCCCGGTTGCGGCGGACGCCAAGCGTATCCTGATCACCGGTTGCCCCGTGGGCGGCGTGATTAACAAGATTGGTCGCACCATCGAGTCCAACGGCGGCGTGGTCGTGTGCATGGACGACTGCTCGGGCGAGCGCACGGCAGCCATGATGATCGACCCCGATGCGCCCGATATCCTGCGCGCCATTGCCGATCGCTACATTGACATCAACTGCTCGGTCATGACGCCCAACGACGGCCGCATGGAAAACACGCTGGCCATGTGCGAGAAGTACCACGTCGATGGCGTGGTCGAGAGCGTGCTGCAGGCGTGCCACACCTTTAACGTGGAGAGTGCTCGTATGCAGGAGGCCGTCGAGGGCGCGGGCATTCCGTACATGAAAATCGAGACCGACTACAGCAACGGCGATATGGGCCAGATCGAGACGCGCATCGCCGCCTTTATCGAGACCCTCTAGCTTCCTCAAGCACCGGATCTTGCCCCTCAAACCGTCGCTTGCGTACCAAAGTACGCTGCGCTCCTCTTTCGGGGCAATCTCCGGCACCTGAGAAACCTAGAGCTAAGGCGCCTGAACGCGCCGCTACCTTTGATGTTTAGATTGGGAGAGAGCCATGATGGGGATCGGGATCGATATCGGGTCTACGGCGGCAAAGGCTGCTGTGGTCGATGGAGAGGGTTCGGTGGCGTGGACGTGTGTGCAGCCAACCGGGTTCTCCTCGGTCGACGCGGCTGAGCGCCTGCGCGCGGAGCTTGTCGCGGCCGGCTATGATGTGGCGGCCGATGACGCGCGCGTGGTCGCGACCGGCTACGGTCGTGTCGCCGTGCCCTATGCGCACAAGGTCGTGACTGAGATTACCTGCCACGGCACGGGCGCCGTGCACCTGTTTGGCGACCACGGCACCGTGATCGACGTGGGCGGCCAGGACACCAAGGTCATCCAGCTCAAAGGCGGCCGCGTGGCCAAGTTCGCCATGAACGACAAATGCGCCGCCGGCACGGGGCGCTTTCTGGAGATCATGGCCGATCGCCTGGACATTTCTCAGCAGCAGATGGCCGACCTGGCGCGTTCCGGCGAGCCTACCAAGATCAGCAGCATGTGCACGGTGTTTGCCGAAAGCGAGGTCATCAGCCTGATCGGTCGCGGTGAGCCGCGCGAGAACATCGCCCGTGGCGTGATCGACAGCGTGGTCTCGCGCGTGGCGACCATGGCCGGGCAGGCCGCGGGCGCCCCGTACTACCTGACCGGTGGCCTGTGCGAGAACGCCTTCGTGGTGGAGCGGTTGGGCGAGCTACTGGGGTCGCCGGTCACCACCTCGCCCCAGGCCCGCTTCGCCGGTGCCATCGGCGCGGCGATTCGCGCACAGGCGCTCAATTAATGCATCCGTCGTAGGCTCGCATTCATGCGTATACTGGGAGAAAATGATTGACCGATGAGAGGAGGTATCGATGGCTGACGATCAGATTAAGCTCACGTCTATGACTGCCGCGAGCGGTTGAGCCGCTAAGTTGGCTCCCGGAGCCCTCGCCCAGGTCCTGGGCGACTTGCCAAATGTGCCCAACGACAACTTGCTCGTGGGGTTCGATACCTCTGACGATGCGAGCGTCTTCCGCGTAGGGGAGAACCTGGGGCTTGTGCAGTCCATCGACTTCTTCCCGCCGATGGTCGACGACCCGTTTCAGTTTGGCCAGATTGCCGCGGCCAACTCGCTGTCGGACATCTACGCCATGGGCGGGCGGCCGAGCCATGCCATGAACCTACTCTGCATACCCAGTTGTCTGGACATCGAGGTTGCCGGTCAGATTCTGGCGGGCGGCGCCGACAAGTGCGTCGAGGCGGGTTGCTCCATCGCGGGCGGCCATACCATCAACGACGACGAGCCCAAGTATGGCCTGTCTGTGAGCGGCTTTGTCGCGCTCGACCGCATGCTCGCCAACAGCGGCGCACGCGTGGGCGATGTTCTGCTGCTGACCAAGGCGATCGGCTCGGGCATCATCACCACGGCCATTAAGGGCGAGCTCATCGAGCAGGACGAGGCCGCGGCCATGTTTGACTCGATGCGCACCCTCAACGAGGCGCCGATTCGTCTGTCCGAGGGACTTGAGCTTCACGGCTGCACCGATGTCACGGGCTTTGGCCTGATCGGGCACGCGTGTGAGATGGCCGAGGGCTCGGGCGTGCAGGTTGAGCTTGCGTCGGGAGCGGTGCCACTCTTTGATCAGGTGCTCGACATGGCGCGTCTGGGCATTATCCCCGCGGGCTCCTATCGCAACCAGGACTTCTTTGGCCCGCGCGTGGCTGCCGACGAGAGCCTGGAGCCGGGTATGCTCGACGCGCTGTACGATCCACAGACGTCTGGTGGCCTGCTTATCGCGGCACCTGCTGCCGATGTGGATGAGCTTGCGCGCCGCCTGGATGCCGAAGGACGTATCGCCGCCGTTGTCGGGCGCGTGTACGAGGCGGTGCCGGGCGGTCCTGCCGTCCGCGTTGTTCGCTAGCCCGCACGCTTATGTAATTGTTTACCGTTCTCTAGAACGGTTCTTTCGAAAGGAATTTGCTATGCCTACCAAAATTGAAGTCAATGCCATGGGCGATGCCTGCCCGCTGCCCGTCGTCAAGACGCTTAAGGCACTCAAACAGCTTGATGGCGAGGGTGCCGTGGTGACCTCGGTCGATAACGAGACCGCCGTTAAGAACATCTCCAAGATGGCGCAGGAGAAGGGCTGCACGGCCTCGGTCGAGAAGATCTCGGACGCCGAGTGGCACGTGACTGTCGTGACCGCCGGTGCCGTGGCCGTTGCGGACCCCGAGCAGGACGGTGTTGCTTTTTGCGACGCCAGCGCCGGCAAGGGCAAACTCGTCATTTCCGTCTACACCGATTGCATGGGCCGTGGCGACGACGAGTTGGGCCACAAGCTCATGAAGGCGTTTATCTTTGCCGTGACGCAGCAGGAGGAGCTGCCCGCGACTATGCTGTTCTACAACGGCGGCGCCAAGCTCACCGTCGAGGGCTCGCCGGTGCTCGATGACCTGAAGGGCCTGGCCGAGCAGGGTGTCGAGATTCTCACCTGCGGTACCTGCCTCGACCACTATGGCATTAAAGACCAGCTTGCGGTGGGCGAGGTCACCAACATGTACGTGATCGTGGAGAAGATGGAGCAGGCCGTGCGCGTCGTGCGCCCGTAGCGTATTGGTTGGAGTTGCCATGAGGGAGAAGCGCCCGGCGCTTGTCATCACGTTTCCCACCACGGCGGCCGCCATGGGCTGCGAGTCCCTGTGTATCGAGCGCGGCCTTCCCGGGCGAACGATTCCCGTGCCCGGGGAGGTCGCTGCCGGCTGCGGTTTGGCGTGGAAGGCGTTGCCTGCCGATGAGGAGCTGCTGCGCGGCGAACTCGCCGCGGCAGGCGTTCCCACTGAGGGCTTTACGGTGATCGACATGTGGGAGGTCGTGCGATGATCTACCTGGATAACGCGGCGACGACTATGCATAAGCCGCAAACGGTCATCGATGCCGTGACCCAGGCGATGTGCTCGCTCGGCAATGCCGGACGCGGCGCGACGTCGGGTGCGCTCGATGCGGCGCGTACCATCCACGGCTGTCGCGCCAAGCTTGCGCGCTTGCTGGGCTGCCCGCGGGCCGATCATGTTTGTTTTACGCCCAACTCCACCGCGGCGCTCAATACCGTCATCAATGGCGTGGTGCGCCCCGGCGACCATGTGGTCACAACGGTGCTCGAGCACAACTCCGTACTGCGTCCGCTCAACCGCCTGGCAGCGGAACGGGGTGTGACCGTTGAGCATGCGGGCTGTGACGTTAACGGTGTGCTCGACTACGACGAACTCGAGCGGCTTGTCACGCCGGGTACGCGCGCCGTGGTGGTGACGCATGCCTCCAACGTGACCGGCAACGCGGTCGACGTTTCGCGTGTGGCTGCCATCGCGCATGCGGCCGGCGCGCTGGCGATCGTCGACGCCTCGCAGTCTGTCGGCACGGTGCATATCGATATGCAGGCCATGGGGCTCGACGTGGTGTGCTTTACCGGCCACAAGGGGCTCATGGGTCCGCAGGGGACCGGCGGCCTGGCCGTAGCAGAGGGCATTGACGTGGCGCCGTGGGCCATGGGCGGCACGGGCGTGCACAGTTTCGATGCGTTGCAGCCGCTTGAGTGGCCCACGCGCCTTGAGGCGGGCACGCTCAACGGCCACGGTATCGCCGGCCTTTCCGCTGGTCTCGACTTTATCGAGGCCCAGGGTGGGGTCGAGGCGATTGCTGCCCACGAGCGTGCGCTCGCTGATCGCTTCCTTGCCGGTGTGCGCGAGATTCCGGGGATTAAGCTCTATGGTGCCTTTGGCCAACCGACGCGCTCGGCGATCGTCTCGCTCAACGTGGGCGATATCGACTCTGCCGAGATCTCGGATGCACTCATGCAAGGGTGGGGGATTGCGACGCGCCCCGGCGCCCATTGCGCCCCGCTCATGCACCGTGCGCTGGGGACCGAGCGTCAGGGTGTCGTTCGCTTCTCGTTTGGGTATTTCAACACGGACGAGGAAGTCGACACCGCGATTGACGCTTTGCGCGATTTAGCCTGCTAGAGCGTATATACTTGCGGGACGGGTCTTTTGCCCGTCCCGTTTTTGTTTCGACCCGAAAGGTGTGTCTATGGCCTCATCCGCCTCGCGTGGTCTGCGCTCCGACCATGTCGTTACCGTCGGCATCGCCCTGTTCTCGATGCTCTTTGGCGCCGGCAACCTTATCATTCCGCCACTGCTGGCGCTGCAAGCAGGTTCAGCCACGCCGGTCGCCATGCTCGGCTTTCTCATCGCCGCCATCGGCCTGCCCGTCATGGGCTTTATCGCCGTGGCGCTTGCCGGAACGGCGCGCGAGCTTGCCGGCCGCGTGCACCCCAAGTTCGGTGAGTTCTTTGTTGCGGCGGTGTATCTGGCCATCGGCCCGTGCCTGGCCATTCCGCGTACGAGCTCCACGGCCTTCGAGATGCTGGTGCCGCTGCTGCCCGAGGGCGTTTCGCTTGGCACGGCTCGCCTGGTGTTTGCCGTTGGCTTCTTTGTCGTCGCGTTTGCGCTCACGC
>UQXP01000010.1 GCA_900545055.1 uncultured Collinsella sp. | reverse complement strand
GGTCGAGGAGCCCAGCTCGGCGCGTGCCTCGCTCTTGGTGCGGTACTCGCCGCGAATCCATTTGGTCACGCGGCTCATGGTCTCTTCGTCACCCTCCGAGACGGCCGTGCGGTAACGGCGGAGCATGCGGGTGAAGTCAAAGCCGTGGACCATCTCCTCGAGCGGAGCGAGCTGGGCATTGATGGCCGACTCGTCGGCATCGGCACACGAGGCGACCCAACGATCCAGGATAAGGTTGAGCGCGCCGCCCTCGGGGCGCGTCTTGGTCGATATGTTGCGGATGAGCTCGCGATAGGTGGCCAGGCCCTGACCCTGACCGCCCTGCAGGCGGCGTTCGGGCGACAGGTCGGCATCGGCGACGACAAAGCCCTCGCCCATGGCGTGCGTGCGAATGGTTTGGAGCAAAAAGCTCTTGCCCGCGCCGTAGCGACCGACTAGGAAGCGAAAACTTGCGCCGCCATCGGCGATGAGGCTCAGATCGGTGAGCAAGGCGCGGATCTCGACCTCGCGTCCCACAGTGATGTAGGGAAGGCCAATGCGCGGGACGACGCCGCCCTTGAGCGAGTTGAGAATGACGGCGGCGACGCGCTTGGGCACGCGGGGTGCTGCGGATGCGGTATCACTCATGGTCTAGGTATCCTCTCACGTCTGCTTCGTAGTCCTCGATAATTTGCGGTCCTGCCGAGCCAAATTCAATAACGGTGTCGCCCACCAGGTCAAAGAGTGCTTCGTTGATGCCGTCGACGAGCATGTCCTCGCTCTTGCCTGACTGTGCCACCGCCGATGCCGTCTGCGCCGCGTTTTGCTCGAGGAGCGCTCGAAGATAGGCGTCTGCGGCGGGATCGAGTGCGGACGCGGTGTCGGCGGGCGTGGGCGCTGGTGCGAGGAGCGGGGCTACGACGCCAAACTGCTCGGTGGAGATGGTCGGCTCGCCAGCCTCGTCCCGCTGCATGGTCGTCGCGACTGGTTCGGCGATCGTGTCGGCCACGGGCTTGGCTTCCCGTCGTTCGGCAACTGCCGTCTCGGCATCCGCAAGCGCGCCGTCCTCGCGTTCCTCATCTATCAAGAGCGCCTCGCGCGTCTGTGCGGCGGCGCTTCGGATATGCCCCAGCTGGCTCAGGTCGATATCGATCTTGACGGGCTGGTGCGCGGCATCCCACGAAAGCCATGCGGCAATCTCATCGTCGATGATCTTGGCCAAATACTTGGGGACCTTTTCTTCCTTAAGGGGATGGGTGGGATCCAGCGCTAGGCGCAGGCGCTGATCGCAGGCGCGCATCATCTCACCGAGCTTGCTGCTCTTTTGTCTGCTGCCGTGGATGCGCATGCACTCCCAAAAACCGTTTTTGCACCGGTAGATATGGATGGGGTCCAAGCGGTATTCGCAGTCCTCATGGCGCTCGGGCGCAAAGAACACGGCCGAGGCAAACATGGTGTAGGGCATGGCCGTCTCCTCCCCAAACAAGCTCGCTACGATGCCGGTCTTTCGGTGCGTGTCATAGTAGCGCGCCATACGGACATATACGGCGCATGCCACGTGGCGCAGGTCGCGATGGTGGCCGCGATCGAGTCTTGAGTTGTTGAGGTTGTACGTGGAGAGGGCATCGATGGCGGCCATGAGTCGCTCCTCGCCCGCCTCGTCGGGCGGAAGGGGGAGTGTGGGCTCGGAGGCCTTGCGACGCGCAGGCGCCAGGTCTGACGAGGCTGGCACGAACGCAAGGTCTCGCGCTGCGCGCCGCAGCTCGATAAGGGCGTTATCGAACATGACGGTTTTGGAGTCGCGAAGCAGCTTGGGATCGAGTCCGTGGAACACGGCGTAGTCCTGCAGCCATACGCGTGCGAACCGGTCGATGCCGGGCTCAAAGGCGCGATAGGCATCCCAAAAGGCCTTGATCTTGTCAAAGCCATCGAGCGGGTCGTCGACGCCAATGCCGCAGATCAATTCATAAAGATACAGGAATGCAAACGAGGTCGATGTCTCCTCGATATTGCCGCGGCGCACTTGGGCGCGCCAGGTAAAGTAGCCGCGCAGCTGTCGGTCGCTCATGGCATTGTAGGTTGGAAAGTACGACTTAAAGGTGCCGTTGTAGGGGCAATCGTCCTCGAAGTCGGCCATCAGCAGGCCCTGGCGGTAAAAGAGTTCAGCTTCCGAAAGCCAACGCCCCGCGCCTCCTTTGGGATCATCCTGCCAGCGCGATATCTCGCGCATTTTGCGGTATTGGTCGGGAAGGAAGTTCTGCATCTGACGACCGGTCTTGAGAATCGGCTCGTCAGCATAGATTTCGTTTGAGAAGCGGGCGGACTGATGGGTCCGGGCCTCGGCCATAATGCGCTCGATGAGCATCTTGACGTCCTGGTCGGCCACCGCTTCTCCTCTCCTAACGCAGCTTCGGTGACCTCATATCATAGCACAGCATCAAACAGATGTTCGAGATACCGCCGCGTAGATAGATTTAGAACAGGAGAGCGTAGATGACGGCTATGACAACGGAGGGGAGCATGTTGGCTGTGCGGAAGGTCTGAGGTCGAATAAGGTTAACGCCGACACAGAAGATGAGCATGGAGCCCACAAGCGAAAGGCTGTCGAGGGCTGCGGTAGTCATGATGGGGGAGAGCGCACCGGCAAAAAGCGTGATCGTGCCCTGGAACACGGCGACGGGCAGGGCCGAGAAGATGCAGCCGCGTCCGAGCGAGGCGGTCATGGTGCAGACGATGATGCAGTCCAGTGCGCCCTTCAGAGCGAGCGTGGACCAGTCGCCGAGCAGGCCGTCCTGAATCGATCCCACAATGGCCATGGCGCCGATACACACAGTGAGTGAAGTCGAGACAAAAGCGTTGGTGAACTCGTTATCGCCCTCACTGCCAGTCTTGCGCTTGAGCCATTCGCCAAGGTTCTCGATGGCGGCCTCCAAGTTGATGGCCTCGCCGATGAGCGAACCGAGCGCAAATGAGACGATGAGCATGGTGGTACCGGTGGTCGCTAGCGCCTTTCCATCGATAAGGAGCATCTTTTGCATGGTGCCGCCAAGGCCGATAAACAGGACGCACAGCCCCGATGCTTTCATGAGCGTGTCTTGGATGCGCGGTGTAATGAAGCGGCCGCCCGCTAATCCCAAAAGACCGCCCGCAACTAAAAGCACAACGTTGATGATTGTTCCCAAGCCCGGCATGAGCCCTCCTGTATTGATGCCAACGTGGCAATCGTAGCAGAACGAAATGCGAGGCACATCGCGACTCATCTAATACGTTATATAAGTGGTGTTAGGAATGATGCGCAGCATTTAAGCCTCAGGTGGTTGTCGGGACATAGGGATAGTATTCAAAGCGCAGTGTCATAAGCCGCTGCGGGGATTCGATAGCCGCGGCGATGATATTGGCATCGCGGGCACGATCAAACCCTTCGAGCTCGATCTGGTACGAGACGTCTTGCATAATGTCCAGACGTCGCCAGGCTAGGAGTGTGTCGCCATCGAATTCCAAGGTCTTGCCTCCGTCTGGAGCAACGGCGTATAGACGCAGTTTTGCGGTGGTTGCAGGGTCGACAACTGTGACCTTTTTAATTTCGTTTCGAGTATTCTTGGCGCCCAACAAGGTGAGCAGTGTTGGGGCCACGACCTCGCCCGATGGCAAAAAGACGACTTCGATGGATTCAGGAAATGCGATGATAGCCGACTTGCGGACGGGCTGATTGGCGGCGGCAGCTTCGATGTTCGCAGCGTCGATGATCTCTGTGTGGTCGAGCGCGGCAAGCACGCAGCAGTTACCTTCATCGATCTCTTGAGGATCAGCAAGCCCCAGACTGTCCGCGAGCTCGGGATCGTTTGGATCGTTAGCGGGCTCATTCGGTGCTTCGAGAGAAGCTGGGATGCTGTTTGTCGGCGACGGCGTGTCGCCCGCACCTGCTTCTTTGTCCGCGCTCTCTTCTTGTATGGTTGCGTTGATGGGTTCGTCGTTTGAGGGGAGCGTCTTGGCGTCAAGCGCGGAGGGAAGAATTCCGATGGCTCCGGATCCGTTCCACTCCATTTCGAGAAGCGCCGGGTCGGCAAGAATGCGTTGCCTGCTTTGCGCGTGGGCATCGATTTCAATAGGGCCTGTCTCTATCCCTCGTGTAAGGCTGAGTGATCCGGCTGGCTTCTCGAAATGAGCGTCTGTGTCTTTGGCGCTGACGGCGTAGAACAGCAGGGACGCTTCTCCCGCCGCGATGGCATCGGTGCCGGCTTTGGTCAGCCGCAACGATGCCGTGAATGAGAGGGTGGGCTGCGTTTCGTCTGCATTCGCGGCGGCGCAGCCCAGACATATACCGCCTCCTTTCTCAAAAAACGTACCGTCGAAGGCGACCTTCGCTCCGTTCGCCGAGTCATCGACCGAAGCGATGTCGATGCGCAGCTCTAAATTGCATGGATCGCCATCTGCATCGAGCATAACCGAGCGCCACGTGCAGACGGCGCACCCCGCCTGGGGGCCGTTTGCCTTGTTCGAACGATTGATATCCACGACTATCGAACCGTCCGTATTACGACGAAGGCATCCCGAGGTTGAGATCGCGGCCTGTGCGATCGAAAAACGCTTGCACGCAATGGCGCTCGACGGATTTGGTGCGGAACTTAGGACTGCTGGTAAGGAGTCTGCCATGACGGGAGTCGCCCAAGCGGCGACAGGCGTTCCGGTTGCGAGCGCGCCGCAGAGTGCGACGACGGGCAAAAGGTTCTTCGATGCCATGGGGTCTCCTTAGCTAATTTAGTGCGGCCTGTCCATGTTTTGTTTCTGGCTGCGTTTGATGTGCAGACCGAGGCCGGCGGTTCCTGCGCCTGCTGCTGTGGCGCCTGCTGCCAAGAGCCATCGTCTGTCGCCTGTCTGCGCCAACGGTTCCTCGCGGTCGTCGCGGTCGAGCTCCGAGAGGTCGACCGTCACTTGCGTGGCGGCCTGCGCCTGTTCTTGCTGGGCAAAGGCCATGGCTGGCCCAAACGCTAAGATGCTGACGGCGGCGGCCAGGGCGACGGCCTTATGCCGTGTGCGCACCGGGCTCGACCGTCCAGGTGATCGTCGCAACCTGATCGCCTTCGCCGGTTACGCGGAAGATGTCGCGCGTGACGCGGGCGACGTTTCCGCTTGTCTTGAGCTTGATTTTGTCCGTGCCGCCGGCAATGCCCTGGTAGCCCATGTCGAAGGCTGCATTCTTGGAAAGATCGAGGCCCGTCCCCTGCATTGCGGCGCTGGCGTTCTGGAGCGCGCCGTCGGGGCCGACCTTAAAGTCGATGGAGTTCTGCGCGGTTCCGGCCTTGGCGTCGGCGGCAATGGTCCAGGTGTTCATGGCGTCGATCTTCATGTTGGTGACATGGATGCCGTAGGCCGAATGATTGTCGATGGTGGTCGCGTCTTCTGAGGGGCCCTGAAGCGTGCCGTCGGCCTTGGCGACGAAGGGAATAACCGTCGGAACTTTGAACTCAACGTTGTCGATCTCGGTCCTGACCATTACCTTCGTGGTTCCAACGCGCCCGGCTGCCATAGCTGGCGTCGGGGCGGCGCTCATTGCGAGCGCGAGCGCGAGCCCTGTGCCCACGACGAGCGCTCTGACTCCGTTCATGTTCCTGGTGATGTCCATGGTCGTTCCTTTCTATTCGCCGCGGGCCGTCCCCGCGATGATTGGACGAATGCTGGTGAATTGCATGCGGTGCCGCGTCGGTCGGAAGGCTAGTTCTCGGCTTGCTCAACCCGTACCTTGACACGTGTCGGATTGCCGTGGCTGTCGAGGGTCTTGGCATCGAGTGCCTGGATCTCGATGTACGCCTCGCCTTCTTTGATGTCGCCGGCGGGGCACGTCTCGATTGTCTTGCCGGTCTCGACCACGCCGGATTCGTACATGGTCTCGTCGTTTTGGATGACGCGGAATCGCTGGGGAAATTTATTGTCTTGGACGTTTTGCACGTTGACGCGCAGCTTGCCGTCCTCCTGCAGCTGAGCGACCGGCGCGACCGAAATCGTCATCATGTTGTCGCGGACGATGGCGTCGAGCTCATCTTGGATTTCCTGACGCGTTTTGCCCTCGGCCGTCGTGACTGAGGCGCCCGCCTCGGGTACGGGCTGCGACTGCCAAGCGTATAGTCCTACGGCGACAAGGGCGCAGATGATGGCCAAGCAGGCAACGATGAGCTTCTTGCGATGCCCCAGGCCTGCAAAGTGGGGTGGCCTCTTCGCGCTCATGCGGCATCCTTGGCGGTATAGACGCGCGCAAAGGTGGACGGGTCCGCTCCAAAGAGCATGTGAAGCATCAGGCGGCGCGAGTAGACGAGCTCTTCGAAGTCGGGAGGGAGCTCGATGTCGTGGGTATGCGCGATGTGGTGGGCGAGCGCCGAGAACGACTCGGGGTCGCAGATCACATCGGTAGTAACGTGGTAGACCGCCGTATCGGGGAATGCCTCTTCGTCGAAAGGCAGGAGATGGGGATCGTTGTCGACTTCGATGGCGATGCCGTACTGGGGCCAGTAATATGCCATGGGAACCTCCCTGCTTCTGGGCCAAAACTTCTATCGGTTTTGGCTGTCGACGCCGACCGTATCAGCCGCTACTTGACCAATTTCTGACCAAATGCTTGACGGATTGGCGTCTCCGCAGGTAAAAGGCGGCAAAAAATACTCCAACTTTTTTCGAGCGACATTTACGCGATCGGCGACGGCGGGGCCATATGTGTCAAAAGCATCGTCTGCCGAGGAAATCTAGCCACTCGCCGAATTGCACGAACGTAAAAATCGCCAATTATGGAGACGGTCTCGAACACGTCGACGAAACGATGCGGTAACATCTCCCTGCAAACACTGTAGTTAGCTAAAGGGGGAGTTCGCGTGTCTGCAAGCATCAAACCCTTCACCGACGAGTTCGAAGAGTATGGTCGCGATGAGTCTCGCGCATCGGGCGAAGCATCGAGCATCTCGTTTCCGGCAACGGAAAACGAGGTCCGTGCCATTTTGGAAAAGCTCCATGCCGAGCGTGTCCCGGTAACGGTTCAGGGCGCCCGAACCGGCCTTGCCGCCGGTGCCGTGCCCCACGGCGGGCATATCCTCAATACTTCCCGTATGAATCGCTACTTGGGCCTTCGCCGTGATGAACAAGGCCAATTTCTGCTGCGCGTGGAGCCGGGCGTTGTGCTCTCGGAGCTGCGCAAGCAGCTGAGCAAGAAGGTGCTGCCGACTGCTGGTTGGGACCAGGCATCGCTTGAGGCCTACGAGGAGTTCCAAGAGGCCCCCGAGCAGTTCTTTCCCACCGATCCCACCGAGGCGTCTGCCTGTCTGGGCGGCATGGCGGCATGTAACGCCTCCGGTGCCCGCAGCTACGCCTACGGTCCCATGCGCCCACATATCACGGGACTCCACGTCGCGCTGGCTGATGGCGATTTGCTTGAGCTTCAGCGCGGCGAGGCTTTTGCCCAGGGCCGCCACCTGTCGCTCGTGACGGCAGCGGGCCGTACGCTCGAGCTCGATCTTCCTGACTACACTATGCCCAAGACCAAAAATGCTTCGGGCTATTTTGTTGCTGACGATATGGATGCCATCGATCTGTTTATCGGTGCGTGTGGCACACTCGGCGTCATCACCGAGCTCGAGATTGCCCTGCAGGCGGCGCCTGCGGTCGTTTGGGGTGTGAGCTGCTTTTTCGATAGCGAAGACAAGGCCGTGTCCTTTACCGATTCCGTGCGCCCCGTCCTGTCCCATGCGGCTGCCATCGAGTACTTCGACGCTGGCGCCCTGGATATTCTACGTCGCCAGCGCGAGCAGTCGACGGCGTTTGCCTCGCTGCCGGCGCTCGACAAAGACGCCAAGGTCTGTGTCTACGTGGAGCTCGACTGCGACGACGAAGCCCAGGCGACCGAGGAGCTGTGCCACCTGGGATGGATGCTGGAGCTTGCGGGCGGCCGCGACGATGCGACATGGGTCGCCCGCACCGAAGTCGATCGCGAGTGCCAGCGGTTCTTCCGCCACGCGGTCCCCGAGAGTGTCAATATGCTCATTGACGAGCGTCGCCGCATCGACCCCACCATTACCAAGCTGGGATCGGATATGTCGGTGCCCAATGCACGCCTTGCCGATGTCGTCGCCCTCTATCGCCGCACGCTGGCGGAAAGCGGACTTGAGTCTGCTGCCTGGGGACACATCGGCAACAACCATCTGCATGTGAATATCCTGCCGCGCGATGCGCAGGATTACCGCCGCGGCGGAGAACTCTTTGCCCAGTGGGCTTCCGAGGTCACGGCCATGGGCGGTGCCGTTTCTGCCGAGCATGGCGTCGGCAAGATCAAGGCGGGCTTTTTGGAGACGATGTACGGTCACGAGGCCATGGTCGAGTCGGCGCGGCTCAAGCTCCAGCTCGATCCCGACGGGCAGCTGGGTCGCGGCAACCTGTTTTCGGAGAAGCTCTTGGATGAGCTCGTCCAGAAAGGGGGCGCGTGAAGATGAGCGATTTCCATATGGTGGTGTGCGTCAAGGCCGTGCCGGGCAGCACCGAGGTCAAGATGGACCCCAAGACCAATACCATCGTGCGCGATGGCAAGCAGGCGGTCATTAATCCCTTTGATGCGAGCGCTTTGGAATGCGCGCTGGCGCTGAAAGACGACTTTATCGGCTTTGGCATGGACGTGCGCGTAACGGTGGTGTCGATGGGCATCCCCGCGACCGAGTCGCTGCTGCGCGACTGCATCGCTCGAGGTGCCGACGACGCGCTGCTGCTGACCGATCGCGCCTTTGCAGGTGCCGATACCCTGGCAACCACCTATGCCCTCAAGTGCGGCATCGAGGCGCTCGACGAGGACTTCGACCTGCTCATCTGCGGCAAGATGGCGGTGGACGGCGATACGGCGCAAATCGGCCCCGAGCTGGCCGGTGCTTTTGAGATTCCCTGTGTGACCGACGTGAGCTGCGTGCAGAGCGCGGGCTTTACGACCTGTGGTTCACTGGCGCTTGTTCACGGCTGCGATGCCGGCGAGGAGACGGTCTATCTTGAGATGCCGTGTGCGATGACGACCGCCAAGGAGATCGGCCAGCTGCGTATGCCGAGCATTGCCGGTATTCGCGCGGCGGAGGAGGCGGACGTGCGCGTGGTCAGTGCCGCCGACGTGAGCGCCGATCCCTCGCGTTGCGGCCTTGCCGGATCACCGACACAGGTCGTGCGATCGTTTGTGCCCGACCGCGACCAAACGTGCGAGGACGTTGACGGAACGGCGTCCGAGCAGGCGGCAAAACTTGCCAAGATTATCGAGGGGATGGCATAGATGAGCGGACTGATTATCGATAGCGAAGCCTGTATCGGCTGCGGTCGCTGCGTTCGCGCCTGCGCCTCGGGCGGCATTGTGGTGGAGGGCGAGCGTCCCAATCGCTGCGCCCGCGTGACCGAAGGTTGCATCTTGTGCGGCGGGTGCGTCGATGCCTGTCCCGTCAACGCCATCTCGATCGAGCGAGACGAAGCTGCCGGCGCGGCAGACCTTGATGCATATCGAGACATTTGGGTATTCGCGCAGACCGACGAGCACGATACGGTGAATCCCGTTGCCTATGAGCTCATGGGCAAGGGCCGCGAGCTTGCCGATGCTCGTGGCTGCCGTCTGGTGGCGCTGGTCGGTATGGGTTCCGAGGGCTCGCTCGGGGACCTCGAACACCTGGTTTGTGTCGGCGCGGACGAGGTCCTAGTGTGTCGCGACGAGCGCCTGCGCCAGAACGATGCGGAGGTCTACGCCCGGCTGATCTGCGATTTGGTGGCCGAGCGCAAGCCCGAGGCAATTCTGTACGGCGCGACCGCGTTTGGCCGCGAGCTGGCGCCTGGCGTTGCCGTGCGCCTGCAGACGGGCCTCACGGCTGACTGCACCGTGCTTTCGATGGATACGGAGACGGGCTTGCTGCGGCAGACGCGCCCGGCGTTTGGTGGCAACTTGATGGCCACCATCATTTGCCCCAACCACCGTCCGCAGATGGCAACGGTGCGCCCCGGTATCTTTAAGGCGCCCGAGTTTGACTATAGCCGCTCCAGCACGATCACCCAGGTGATGCTTGCGGAAGACGTTAAGGCCCGTGTCGAGATCTCGATTCCCGCCGAGGAGTGGGGACAGCAGGCATCGATTGCCGACGCCGAGCGTCTGGTCGTGGTGGGCCGCGGCATCGGCTCCAAGAAGAATCTGCCCCTAATGCGAAAGCTCGCCGATGCCCTGGGCGCCGAGCTTGGTTGCACGCGCCCCGTGGTGGAGGCCGGCTGGCTGGAGTATCGCCACCAAATTGGCCAGACGGGTGTATCGGTCTCGCCCAAGCTCCTCGTGAGCATCGGTGTCTCGGGTGCTATCCAGCATCTCGCCGGCATCGGTGGGGCGGAGTGCATTGTCGCCATCAACGAGGACCCGGATGCCCCCATTTTCGGCGCTGCGCAGTACAAGGTTGTCGGTGACGCCGTCGAGGTCGTTGAGGAGCTCCTAGCTCAGCTTGAGCGCTAGGCGCGCGCCAGCCAGGTGCGCATCTCGTTCTTTAGGCGCTCCCAGGTCGCTTGCGTGGTGGGGTCGCTAAAAGGCCGTGCAATGCCAAAGGGCGCGTTGAGCAGGCGGTGGATATCGCCCTGCTCGCGCGCCAGCGCGCGGCTTGCCGGATAGACGAGCTCAAACATGAAGCAGATAAGCCCCACCAAGAAGTCGGCGGGCTCATCGCGCTCATCGCGCGTGACGCAGCGGTGCTCGTCAAAGGCGGCCAGCGTCGGTGCCGAGAAGTGGCTGTCGAGAAATGCGTCCTCATCCACCTTGAGGATGGTCTCGACGGTGCTGTCGGCGATGGTGCGCATAATGTCGATCTTGTCACCATCGCGCACGATATCGCAGAAGCTCCACGTGCGCTCGTCGAGCTGTGCGGGTAGACGGAAATCGCTGTGATAGGCAATGCTCGCTCGGATGAGCTCATCTTCTGCCGGGTCATCGATAAAGTCGCGGATGCTCGTTACGGCGGGTGCATCGGCGGGATTCTCGCCAAAGAGGACCTCGATGCCCAGCGCTGCATGGCTCATGCTCTCGGCGTCCTTAAAGGTGTCCCAGCGCCGCAGCTGCTCAAAGCGGCCCATATCGTGTAGCAGGCCGCAAAGCCATGCCAGGTCAATATCTTCTGACGACCAGCCCTGCTCGCGCGCTACGGCATCGCATGCCTCGGCCACGTGGTACGTATGCTCGATTTTGAGCGCGATGCGTGGGTTGGTGGCGTCGTAGGCATCGGTGTAGCTTTTGAAGGCCGCGCGCGCCCGGTCTCGATCGATAGCTGTCATAATGACTTCCTAAAAAGTTGTGTCTTTCGATCCGGTGGCAATTGTAGGCGAACTTTATTGCCACCGGTTGATATTTCTGCTGCGTTGCGAGGCGCGCTGCAGACGACTTACCAGAATGGGAGTGGCATGGTCCTTAGGATCTTTAAAATCGTCTGGCCAGTGATGCTTACCTATGTTGCAATAGGCGCGCCGTGCGGAATGATCATGGGGCAGACGGGAATGGAGCCCTGGATGGTCTTTGCCCTGAGCAGCACGTTTGTGACGGGCAGCGGCCAGTTTATGATCTGCAATCTTTGGCTGGCGGGTGTACCGGCACCTTCGATTGTCGCGAGCGTTGCTGCCATCTCCTCGCGCTTTGCGCTTTACTCGGCATCGATCGCGCCGCATCTGACGGGTGCTTCGAAGCGTCAGACGCTGGCTGTTGCCGCGACACTTACCGAGGAGGCATATGGCATCTCGCTTGCCAAGTTGGTTGAAGGGGAGGATTGGGGCCCGCGCGAGTCCTTTGTGCTCAATGTGATCCTTATCGCAACATGGGGCGTTTCGTGTACGATGGGCGCCATCGTCGGCGCCGTTGTCGATGTTCCCACCGCCATTGCAGCTTTTGTCTGCACCTCGCTCTTTATCTGCCTGCTCTTTTCGCAGCGGCTGTCACGCGGCAACGTTGTCGCGGCGGTTTCGGGCGCGGTGTCTGTCGCCATATGCAAGTTCTTGGGCCTCGCGAATATTGCCGTGCCGGCAAGCGTCGTGGCCGGCATTGCCATTGCGTTGGCGTGCGATGCTGTATTTGACGGAAGAGGTGCCCGCGATGCCCGTTAACGAGTTCTTGGTTCTGTGGCTGTCGTCGTGGGCTGCTATCGCGTTCTTTCGCATCGCGCCGGCGTTCGCCTTGCGCGGGCGGACCCTGTCGCCCCGCATTACCGAGGCCCTGGGCTATATCCCGCCCGCTGCCTTTGCCGCGCTGGTCGCCAACGACTTGGTGAGTCCCGGCGCGTTCGACGCGGGGCTCTGGCCTGCCTTGGTTCCCTGGATTGCGGCCGCCGGCGTCGTGGTCGTGGCGGTCAAGACAAAATCGATGCTGTGGTGCTGCGTCTCGGGAATCGTGTTCTATATCGTCTTGAGCCTTATATAGGACCGCGAACGGGTTGTCCCTCCCGCTCACCCCGCTTCTGTCCGGTGAATTGAATTTCTCACCGAGTCGGTCTGCTTCTTCTGGTACCATGTTCAGACTTTACTGTAGCAAAGTGTGACGTGGGCTTTTGTGTCCCGTCAGCGGAAATGGGGGTTTCATGGCACAGGAAGCGACCGCCAACGAGCAAAAGAAATTCAAGGTCCCGCGCATCCCGGGCGACATCATGATCTATCCGATGATCGTCGGTCTTTTGCTCAGCACCTTCTGCCCGCAGGTTTTTGAGATCGGCGGCTTCTTTACGGCTGCCTGCCGCGGTGGCTCCAATACCATCGTCGCCGCGATCCTGCTGTTTGTGGGCGCCGGCATCAGCTTTAAGTCCACGCCGGGTGCCATCAAGACCGGTATCGTCGTGCTGATCCCCAAGCTGGTCGTCGCAGCGGCTCTCGGCCTGGGCGTAGCATATTTCTTAAACGACAACTTCCTGGGTCTGAGCTCCGTGTCTATCATCGGCGGCATCACGTTTTGCAACATGGCGCTCTATACGGGCATCATGGGCGAGTTCGGCGATGAGTCCGAGCAGGGCGCCGTCGGTATCCTGTTCTTTACGGCTGGCCCCGCCGTCACGATGATCATCCTCGGTGTTTCCGGCCTCGCCAACATTCCCATTGGCACCATTATCGGCTCCATCTTGCCACTCGTTATTGGCATGGTTCTGGGCAACCTGTTCCCGTTTATCAAGAACCTGCTGGTTCCCGGTGCCAATCCCGCGATTGCCGTCATCGGATTTCAGCTCGGTGCGTCCATGAGCCTGTCGAGCTTTATCACCGGCGGTATTTCCGGCATCTTGCTGGGCCTTGTCACGCTGTTTGTCGTCGGTCCCATCACCTTTGCGTTCGAGCGTCTGTGCGGCGGCAATGGCAAGGCCGCTGTGGCTTGCTCCACCATTGCCGGCACGGCTATGACCACACCGGTTGCCCTCGCCGAGGTCGCACCGCGCTACGCCGAGCTTGCGCCCACCGCGTACGCTCAGATCGCCACCGCCGTTATCATCACGGCGATCATGGCTCCGATTCTGACTGGCTGGGTCGACAAGAAGTTCTGCCAAGGCAAGGAGGATCTGTCGCCTGTCGGTGTCGAGGCCATCGAAGAGGCCGTCGCGACTGACATCGATGGCGAGTAGCAATCGATACCCATCAACGATGCCGGCGTGTGCAATTCGCGCCGTATGGGCGCCCGAACAGAAACTGTTTTGCAGTGATGTTCGGGCGCTCTGCTATTATCCCCTTTACCCCTGCGGAGTAAAGGGGTGTTTATTGCCCTGATTCGAATTGGGCGATTCTGACCACTTGGATATTGAAGGGATGGCGCTAGTGGTTAAGGCACTCAAGATTGAGATATTCGTGCTATGCATGATTGTTCTTATCGGGCTTGCCGTGCGAAGTCGTCGCTCCTTGTTCTCGAGCACCCAGCAGCTATTGTTTAGCATGCTTGGCTACACCTCTGCCGCGTACATATTATTCGATATGATCTGGACGCTTTCGGACGGTGTGGACGGCACGTTGGGCATTGCTGCCAACTGGATTTCCAACGCGGTTTCGTTTTCGCTCTTTGCTATCGCGTGTCTCATTTGGTTTATCTATTCCGAGACGGTGCAGGGTTCTCGCCTTTTGACCTCGCGCTATAGGGTGGTGCTTGTAGCGTTGCCTACGGCTCTGGTGGTCGTGCTGGCGTTTACCAGTTACTGGACGCACGCCCTGTTCTATATCGATTCGCAGGGCGTGTATCGTCGCGGCTTTGCCTATATGATCCAGCCCATCGTCAGCTACTGTTACGTTATACATACGTCCCTGCATGCGTTTGTGCAATCTCGCAGGGTCGAGAGCCTGCAGACGAAGGCCATCTATCGAACCTTGGCATTTTTCGCCATTCCGGCCCTGGTGGGCGGTACCTTTCAGGTCGTATACTCGGTGCCCGGCCTTTGTGTCGGCATAATGATTAGCATGTTGCTGCTCTACATCATCTACCAGGAGCAGCTGATCTCGACCGACCCGTTGACTGGACTTAACAATCGCAACCGTTTTGAGACCTATATGCTGTCGCTCTTCTCAAATGTGGATCAGGCCGAAGATGTATATCTGCTTATGATGGACGCCGACGGCTTTAAGCAGATTAACAATCGCTATGGGCATGTGGAGGGCGACCACGCTCTTCAGGTCATATCTGCTGCGCTCAAAGAAGTCTGCTCGGCGTCTGGCGGCTTTATCGCACGTTATGGTGGCGATGAGTTCGTGGTGCTCCAAAAGGTAGTGGCGGAACAGGATATCATGCATCTGTGCGCGACAATCAACGACGAGCTCGCGCGCGCCGAGGTTCCGTATCTGTTGCGGATGTCCATCGGCTACGCACGGGTTGGTGATGGCGTCGATACCTGGCAAGACTTGCTTCGTGCTGCCGACGCGGAGCTCTACCGCGTCAAGGCCGAGAAAAAGAAAGCCGGCGTCCAGATACGCTAGAAAAAGGGGCGCACGCTTGCGTGCGTGGCGGCCCTCAGCTCACCGATGTACTCCATTAAACTAAAGTATGTGAATCTCTCTGCTAAATAAGGGCAGTTCGCTAGGCTTTTTTGGGTTTGTTGACGATGATGATGCCGCTGCAGACCAAGAGCAGGGCAACGATGACGGTAACGGGGCTCGTGCCAGCACCCTCGCCGAGCAGCAACGTGCTCAGAGCTACGCCAAAGACCGGGTTCATAAAGCCAAAGACCGAAACGCGGCTGACGGGGTTGACGGCGAGCAGACGGGACCACAGCGAGTACGCGACGGCAGAAATAAGTGCCATATAAATGATGAGTGCGATAGCGGGGGCGATTGCGGTGGGGGATAACGTGCCGCCCATTAAAAACCCGATGGCGGTAAGGACCAGACCACCGACTAAAAACTGCCAGCCGGCGAGCAGGACGCCGTCATGCTCGCGCGAGAAGATACCGATGAGGCAGGTCGACAGGGCGCCCGCAACCGTGGAAGCCAAGATAAAGCCCTCGCCGTCGAGCGTAAAGCCAAAGGTGCCATCCGCGCCCGAAAGGTTGACGAGCGCGACACCGGCAAAGCCCAGCACGCAGCCGAGCACCTTGGCCACATCGAGCTTTTCGGTGCGAAACGCCAGGGCGGCAAAGAGGATGGCTAGGAAGTTGGCGCTGGCCTCGATGATGGAGCTCGACATGGCGCTGGCGTGCGAGAGTCCCAGGTAGAAAAAGAAGTACTGGCCGATAGTCTGGAAGAGCGACAACGTGAGGATGGGCTTGATGTCGCGCGCTTGCGGAACGAGCGGACGGCGCTGGGCCGCGCTCATGCCAACAATGACCAGCATGCCGGCAAGGGTGAAGCGCAGACCCGCGAAGAGCAGCTGCGAGGCGCTATCGTGCGCGGGGATGCCAAAGAGCGCATAGCCGATTTTGATGCAGGGGAAGGCGGAGCCCCAGAGCGCGCAGCAAACGAGGCAGCCCAGGATGAGTCCGGGCAGGGTGGCGAGATACGGCTTGCGGCTTTCCATGGTGTCCTTCCTGTATGCGCGAAGCAAAAAAGAACCCGCCACCGGGTGTGCCGGTGGCGGGTGTTGTTACCCGAGGGGATTGTACCCGATGGGAAAGCTTTAAGCGAAGTAGGCTACGCCGCTCTCAAAGATCGGCATGAACTTGTCGCCGGGGACATGCTCGGGCACGTTGCGGTACAGGTTGTCGCCGCGACGCTCGGCATGGCCCATCTTGCCCAGGACGCGGCCGTCGGGGCTCGTGATGCCCTCGATGGCGAGTGCGGAGCCGTTGGGGTTGACGGAAAGATCCATGTTGGGCTTGCCGTCCTCGCCCACGTACTGCGTGGCGACCTGGCCGTTGGCAATCAGCTGGGCGAGTACCTCGTCGTTGGCGACAAAGCGGCCCTCGCCGTGGCTGATGGCGACGGTGTAGGGGTCGTCCAGGCTGCACTGCGACAGCCACGGGGACAGATTGGACGAGATGCGAGTGCGCACCAGACGGCTCTGGTGGCGGCCGATGGTGTTGAACGTCAGCGTGGGCGCATCGGGCGTGGCGTCGACGATGTCACCGTAGGGCACCAGGCCGAGCTTGATCAGGGCCTGGAAGCCGTTGCAGATGCCCAGCATCAGACCGTCGCGGGCCTTGAGCAGGTCGCGGACTGCCTCGGTGACCTCGGGAGCGCGGAAGAACGCCGTGATGAACTTGGCGGAGCCGTCGGGCTCGTCGCCGCCCGAGAAGCCGCCGGGGATCATGACGATCTGGCTTGCACGGATGCGACGGGCAAGCTCGTGGGTGCTCTCGGCGACGGCCTCGGGCGTGAGGTTGTTGATCACGAAGGTGTCGGCCTCGGCACCGGCTGCGCGGAAGGCGCGAGCGCTGTCGTACTCGCAGTTGTTGCCGGGGAACACGGGGATGATCACGCGCGGGCGGGCGATCTTGGCGCCGCCGTACACGTGGATATCCTTGGCGCGGAAGTCGATGGTCTCGACCTCGGCGGTCTCGCCGGCGCTGCGGTAGGCGAAGACGCTCTCGATACCGCTCTCCCAGGCCTCCTGGAGCTCGGCGAGCTCGATGACCTCGGAGCCGGTGTCGATGACATAGCCCTCGACGGTGGTGCCCAGGGGCTCGACGACAACGCCGTCGGCGACCTCGGGCAGCTCGGCATCCTCGGCGAGCTCGACGATAAAGCTACCGTAGAGCGGGGTGAAGAGGCTCTCCACGTCCACATCCTCGGCAAGCTCGATACCGATCTGGTTGCCGACGCACATTTTAAAGAGGCTTTCGGCGCCGCAGCCGTAGCCGGGCGTGGAGATGGCCAGGGCGTTGCCGTTGGCGGTGAGCGCCTCGACGGCGTCAAACGCGGCGAGCAGCTGCTGGGCGTCGGGGCGGTAATCCTCGCCGTAGGTGGCGGGGGCGATGCGGACGACGCGGTGCGTGAGGCCCTTGAACTCGGGGGAGACGGCGCGCGCCGCGCGGCCCACGGCGACAGCGAAGCTGATCAGGGTCGGCGGAACGTTGAGCTCGCCGGCCTCGTCCTCAAACGAGCCGCTCATGGAGTCCTTGCCGCCGATGGCACCGGCACCCAGGTCGACCTGGGCCATAAGGGCACCCAGGACGGCTGCCATGGGCTTGCCCCAACGCTCGGCCTCGGTGCGCAGACGCTCGAAGTACTCCTGGAAGGAGAGATAGGCGCGCTTGTGCTCAAAGCCGGCGGCAACGAGCTTGGCGATGGACTCGACCACGGACAGGTAGGCGCCCGCAAACTGGTCGGCCTCCATCAGGTAGGGGTTGAAGCCCCATGCCATAGCGCTCGCCGTGGTGGTCTCGCCGTCCACGGGGAACTTGGCGACCATGGCAGAGCTCGGAGTGAGCTGCGTCTTGCCGCCAAAGGGCATGAGCACGGTCGCGGCGCCGATGGTGGAGTCGAAGCGCTCGGAAAGGCCCTTGTTGGAGGCGACGTTGAGGTCGGTGACGAGCGAGGTCATGCGCTCGGCAAGCGTGGTGCCGGCCCAGCTGGGCTGCCACACGCTACGGGCGCACACGTGGGCGACCTGGTGCTTGGGTGCGCCGTTGGAGTTGAGGAACTCGCGGGACAGGTCGACGATGGCGACGCCGTTCCAGGCCATGCGCATGCGCGGCTCGGCGGTAACCTCGGCGATGACGGTTGCCTCCAGGTTCTCCTCGGCGGCGTAGCCCATGAACTCCTCGACGTCACCGTCGGCGACGGCGCAGGCCATGCGCTCCTGGGACTCGGAGATAGCGAGCTCGGTGCCGTCCAGACCGTCGTACTTCTTGGTCACGGTATCAAGGTCGACATACAGGCCGTCGGCAAGCTCACCCACGGCGACCGAGACGCCGCCGGCGCCAAAGTCGTTGCAGCGCTTGATCAGACGGCAGGCATCGCCGCGGCGGAACAGACGCTGCAGCTTGCGCTCGACCGGGGCGTTGCCCTTCTGGACCTCGGCGCCCGAGGTCTCGATGGACTCGGTATTCTGGGTCTTGGAGGAGCCGGTGGCGCCACCGATGCCGTCACGGCCGGTGCGGCCGCCCAGCAGGATGATCTTGTCGGTGGGGGCGGGGCACTCGCGGCGCACGTGGTTTGCCGGGGTAGCGCCCACGACGGCGCCGACCTCCATGCGCTTGGCCACGTAGCCGGGGTGATAGAGTTCGTTGACCTGACCGGTGGCAAGGCCGATCTGGTTGCCGTAGCTGGAGTAGCCGGCGGCAGCAGTGGTCACGAGCTTGCGCTGCGGCAGCTTGCCCTCGAGCGTCTCGGAAACCGGGACGGTGGGGTCGCCGGCGCCGGTGACGCGCATGGCCTGGTACACATAGCTGCGGCCCGAGAGCGGGTCACGGATGGCACCGCCCACGCAGGTGGCGGCACCGCCGAAGGGCTCGATCTCGGTCGGGTGGTTATGGGTCTCGTTCTTAAAGAGGAACAGCCAGTCCTGGTCCTCGCCATCGACATCGACCTTCACCTTGACGGTGCAGGCGTTGATCTCCTCGGACTCATCGACATCGGTCATGACGCCGGTCTTCTTAAGATACTTGGCGCCGATGGTACCCATGTCCATGAGGCAGACGGGCTTGGCGTCGCGGCCGAGTTCGTGGCGCATCTCCATGTAACGGTCGAAGGCTTGCTGCACCACGGCGTCATCGATCGTCACGTCGTCCAGGACGGTGCCGAAGGTGGTGTGGCGGCAGTGGTCGGACCAGTAGGTGTCGATCACGCGGATCTCGGTGATGGTGGGGTCGCGGTCCTCATCGCGGAAGTACTGCTGGCAGAAGGCGATGTCCGCCTCGTCCATGGCAAGGCCGCGATCGGCGATAAAGGCGGCAAGGCCGGCCTCGTCGAGCTCGCGGAAGCCGTCGAGCACCTCGACGGGCTGGGGCTCGGGGGTCTCCATGTACAGCGTCTCGGGCAGGTCGAGCGAGGCGATGCGCGCCTCGACGGGGTTCACCACGTAGTGCTTGATGGCCTCGATGGCGGCTTCGTCCAGAGCGCCCGAGATGATATAGACCTTGGCGGAGCGCACGGCGGGGCGCTCGCCCTGGCTGATGAGCTGCACGCACTCGCTGGCGGAGTCGGCGCGCTGGTCAAACTGGCCAGGCAGGAATTCGACGGCAAAGACGGCGCCATCGCTTGCGGGGAGCTCGTCGTAGGTCACATCGACCTGGGGCTCGCTAAAGACGGTCGGCACGCAGGAGCGGAAAAGCTCCTCGTCGATGCCCTCGACGTCGTAGCGGTTGATGATCCTCAGGGCCTCGATGCCCTTGATGCCGAGAATTTCGGTCAGCTCGCCCTTGAGCTGCTGAGCCTCGACGTCGAACCCGGGTTTCTTCTCCACGTAGATACGAGAGACCATTGGTTCCTGCCTTCCTGATCGGTTGGGCGTACGGTACGGTATGCGGCAGCGGTCGGTTTGCGGGGTCTGCCCTGCGGTCGCCTTGAGCCACATGTTTGTAAACCTCACTATGATACGACAGCTCGCGGCGCGTTGAGGACGGCGAGGGTGCTACAGTGAAGCGCAAACAAGAGAAAGGCATCACATGGCATTCGTTTCACTCGCCATCATCGCGCTCGTGGCCTTTGCAAGCCCCTTCATCGCCTCGGCGATTCCCGGAAAACCCATTCCCGAAACGGTCTTTTTGCTCGTGTTCGGCGCGGTGCTGGGACCCCATATGCTCGACATTATCCATGTAGATGCCGAGGTCTCGCTTGTGTCCGAGCTCGGTCTGGCCTTTTTGTTCCTGCTCGCCGGCTTTGAGATCGACCCCAAGAGCATCACGGGCGTCGAGGGGCGCTACGGCTTGGCGACGTGGGTCGTCACGTTTGGTATCGCCTGGCTTGCCGTGCGCTTTACTCCGTGGTTCTCGGTCAGCCATTTCGACGGTATCGCCGTGACGCTTGCCCTCACTTCGACGGCGCTCGGCACGCTCGTGCCCATCATGCGTGAGCGCTCGCTCACCGGCACGCGCGTGGGCGACTCGATTCTTGCGTATGGCACCTGGGGTGAGCTCGGCCCCGTGCTCGCCATGTCGGTGCTGCTGTCTGCCCGCACCGGCATCCAGACGCTTGTAATCCTTGGCTTGTTTGCGGTGGTCTGCGTGTTGCTGGCCGTGGTCCCAAGCCGCTCCAAGCGCGTCGGCAGCCGCTTCTTTGCGTTTGTCGAGGAACGCGCCGATACCACGTCGCAGACCTTCGTGCGCCTGACGGTGCTCATCTTGGTCACGCTCGTGGCGTTCTCGGCCGTCTTTGATCTCGACATCGTGTTGGGTTCTTTTGCCGCCGGCTTTGTCCTGCGCTATATCATCCCCGAGGGCAACCATACGCTCGAGACCAAGCTCGACGGCCTGGCCTACGGCTTTTTGATTCCGGTGTTCTTTACCGTATCGGGCGCAAAGATCGACCTGACGGCCGTGGCGTCGCGTCCAGGCTTGCTCGCGGGCTTTATCGTGGCGTTGCTGATTATTCGTGCCGTGCCCATCCTCATCTCTATGGGAATTTGTCCTGCGACGCGCGATGTGTCGGCGTATGGTCGCATTACCGTGGCCCTGTACTGCACCACGGCGCTTCCGATCATCGTTGCCGTGACGAGCGTTGCCGTCAACGCGGGCGCGCTGTCGCAAGATATTGCGTCGGTCATGGTTGCCGCCGGTGCCATCACGGTGTTCTTGATGCCGCTGCTCGCGCAGCTCTTCTACCGCGTGGTCGACGCTGCACCGGTCGCTGCCGTGGCAGAGGTTGCCGAGCATCCATCCGATGCGCTCGACATTCTGCGCGCCCATCACGATTTGGCGAGCCTGCTCGCACGCGAGCACGAGCTGCTGACCTCGCATGGACATGGTCGCGTATTCGAGGGCCTGCCTACGCTCGATACGATTGCCGAGCGTCTTTCCGCCGAGGCGGCGAGCGGCCACATCGATGCCCGCATCGTGGACGCGGCGCACCTGCTTGCCGATAAGACCTATGGAGACGAGGTCGACCCGTCCGAGCTGACTCCGCGCGAGCGTCGACGCTTGGAGCGCGCCAAGCTCGCCGTGCGCGAATACCGCCGCCGCATGTTGGAGCTCTACGCACGCGAAGAAGCCGAGGACGACGACGGCAAGTAGCCAACGCCGCTGCGGAAAATGCATCCCGGAATAGACGCGCAGAATGGGACGCAGTTTCCGCGAGAGGCCCGTTGCGGAAAGCGCGTCCCAGAATCGGCGTCCAAAACGGGGCACACTTTCCGAAACATGGTCCTGAGGGAAGCTGCGCCCCGTTTTGGGCTGAAAACCGGGACGCAGTTTCCCTTACAAATAGAACAAGGCGCGCTGCCTGCGGTTGATGCAGACAGCGCGCCTTTTGCGTTGAGCAATGTTGAGGCTAGGAGTCGTGGCTTGCGACCTTTAGGAGCGGGCGGCTCCGTCGACGGGGAGGATGGCGCCCGTGACATAGGAGGACATGTCGCTTGCCAAGAAGACAAAGGCGTTGGCGACATCCTCGGGCTCGCCCATGCGACCCAGCGGAATGGTGGCGATGATGGGCTTGATGACCTCTTCGGGCAGGTTGGCGACCATATCGGTCTTGGTTACGCCTGGGGCGACGGCGTTGACGCGAATACCCATGGGGGCGAGCTCGCGCGAGAGCGACTGGACCATGCCATTGACGGCAAACTTGGACGTGGGGTAACCGACGCCGGAGGGCTGGCCGTACTTGGCGACCATCGAGCTTGTGGTAGTGATGGTGCCGCCGTGGCCGGCCTCGGTCATGATCTTGGCGGCAGCCTGGTGGCCATTAAAGACAGCGACGACGTTAAGGTCCATGACCTTTGCGAACTCCTCGGCCGTGTATTCCAAAAGGGGCGAGCGCTGGGAGATGCCGGCGTTGTTGACGACCGTATCGAGACCGCCCATGTCGGCTGCAGCCTGGGTAAAGGCCTCGGTCACGGCCTCGAGCGAGGTGAGATCGCAGGAACGGCCCCAGACCTTGGCGTCGGGATAGACAGCTGTCAGCTTCTCAACGGCTGCATCGGCAGTCTCCTGGCGCGAGCCAAAGACGGTGACGGCGGCACCCTCCTCGATAAAACGGCAGGCGATGGCATAGCCGATACCGCGCGTGCCTCCGGTGACGATTGCTTTCTTGCCCTCGAGCAACATGGTGCCTCCATTCTTCGGGGGTGGACGTACGCAGCACAGCGTAGCGGTAGCCGGAATCGGCCGCGTTTGCATATCGGTGAACGGTAGCCCGCGTTACCGATGAGCGGCTCGCGCAAATGTGCTCTGCCGTTGTGCTTAGGGCAGGAGACAAAAGGGCTCCCGTCCCACATCGGACGGGAGCCCTCAAAGCGCGTATTGCTAGGCGATTGATGGACTAGTTGGCCATGACGCCTTCGGTCCAGGCCTCGACGTTCTCGATGCGCAGGACGTTGGCGACCTCGGCCACGCAGTCGACGCTGGCAAGCTCGGCGGCGGCAGCCTGGACGTCCTTCTCGAGCGCGCGGTGCGTCAGGAAGATGACCGAGCAGGCATCGCTGACGCCCGACTTGCCGTCCTCGACCTGGTTGATGAGCGAGATCGAGATGTTGTGCTTGGCAAAGATATCGACCGTCTCGGACAGGGCGCCCACGCGGTCGGCGACCTTCAGGCGCACATAGTACTTGGTCTGGAGCTCGTCCATGGGCTTAAAGGCGAGGTTGTGACCGTAGGGCTCGATCTCGGGCAGCGGTGCCACGCCGCGGCTGATCTGCTCGGACAGCGACAGGATATCGCCCACGACGGCGCTCGCGGTGGGGAAGGAGCCTGCGCCGGCACCGTAGAACATGGTCTCGCCCACAGCATCGCCCACCACGTAGACGGCGTTCATGGCGCCGTTGACCTTGGCGAGCATGTGGTCGGCGGGAATCAGCGTGGGGTGCACGCGGACGTCGACGCCGGCATCGGTGTTGCGGGCGATGCCGAGCAGCTTAATGGTGTAGCCGAGCTCGCGGGCCTGGGCGATGTCCTCGGCGCCGATGGTACGGATGCCCTGCTGGTACACATCGTCGGTGGTAACGCGGGTGCCAAAGCCGATGGAGGCGAGGATTGCCGTCTTGCTGGCGGCATCGAAGCCGTCGACGTCGGCGGACGGGTCGGCCTCGGCATAGCCCTTGGCCTGCGCGTCGGCAAGCACGTCGGCGTAATCGGCGCCCTCGGCGTCCATGCGCGACAGGATATAGTTGGTGGTACCGTTGAGAATGCCGGCGATGGTCAGGATTTTGTTGCCTACCAGGTCGTGCTCGAGCGTGCTCACGATGGGGATGCCGCCGCCGCAGCTGGCCTCGCACTTAATCTGCACGCCGCATGCGCGCGCTTTCTCGGCAAGTGTCTCGACGTGACGGCCCAGCAGGGCCTTGTTGGCAGAGACGACGTGCTTGCCGTGCTCAAAGGCAGTGGTGAAGATCTCGGTCGCGGGGTGCTCGCCGCCGATGAGCTCGACGACGATGTCGACGGCGGGGTCGGTGACGACATCGTGCCAGTCGCTCGTAAAGGCCTCACGCTCAATACCAGCTGCCTCGGCCTGCTCCCAGGCAAGCGCGCAGGCGCGGGTCAGCTTAAGGTCGATGCCGTAGGCTGCCAGATACTCATCGTGGTGGCTCTTGATCAGACGGGCCACGCCGCCGCCGACGGTTCCCAGACCGATCAGACCGACGTTCACGGTGCGCAGGGGTTCGCTCATAGATAGCTCCTTCGTGCATCTTATGGATGGATTAACCGCTTAAAGGTTGAGTGCATTCTAGCGTGAACCGAGGGTGCGTGCTCGCCAGGCAACAGGAGTCGCACAAAACGGCACCCCCGAAACGCTGCGGAAACATTGGAAACATGCTCGCTACAAACGGAACTTCGTAACAAACTGTCAACGTTTGCGCCATAAGGTTTGCCCTGTACCGCAAGACGGTCGCACCGCGGCCAGCGAAAAGGGGGACACCATGTTTAGCATCAACAACGTACTTAACCGCAGGAGTTTCTTGGCTGGCGCCGCGGCGCTCGGTAGCACCGCGGCACTCGCTGGTTGCTCGTCGGGTGGCTCGGACGGCGGCTCCGCCGATGACGGCAAGACCTTCAAGATCGGTGTCATCGGCCCTCTGACCGGCGCCGCGGCAACCTATGGCGTTTCGGCCGAGAAGGGTGCCAAGCTTGCCGCCAAGGATTTCTCGACCAAGGACCTCAAACTCTCGCTTAAGTCCGAGGATGACGTCGCCGACGGCGAGAAGGCTATCAACGCCTTCAATACCCTGTGCGACTGGGGCATGCAGGCGCTCGTCGGCCCCGTCACGACTGGTGCCGCCGTCGCTGTCTCGGGCGAGATCGCCGACGATATGCTCATGGTCACGCCCTCTGCTTCGTCCCTCGACGTCACCAAGGACAAGACCACGGTTTTCCAGGTTTGCTTTACCGACCCCACCATGGGCGCGAGTGCTGCCAAGTTTTTGGCCGAGAAGTATGCAGACGCCAAGATCGCCCTGTTTTACAACTCCGGCGATACGTACAGCTCGGGTGTTGCCGATGCCTTTGCCGAGCAGGCCAAGGAGTCCAAACTTGATATCGTCGATACCGAGACCTTTAAGGACGACTCCTCCACGAGCTTTACCAACCAGCTCACCAAGGCCAAGGAGGCCGGCGCCACGCTTATCTTTGCCCCGATCTATTACACGCCGGCGTCCGTTTTGCTCAAGAACGCCAAGGACATGGGCTACGACATGACCCTCATGGGCACCGACGGCATGGACGGCCTGCTCTCCGTTGAGGGCTTCGACACCTCTCTTGCCGAGGGCGTGCTGCTCATGACCCCGTTCTCTGCCGACGATGAGAAGAACGCCGACTTCGTCAAGGCATATAAGGACGCCTACGACGAGACGCCCAACCAGTTTGCCGCCGATGCCTATGACTGCGTCCATGCGATTGTCGAGGCTATCGATAAGGCAGACATCGACATCACGGCCGACGGCGCCGACATTGCCGGCGATCTTGCCAAGGCCATGCGCAAGATCAAGATCGAGGGCCTGACGGGCGAGCTCACGTGGAACGACGAGGGCCAAGTCGAGAAGCCCGCTACAGCCTATGTGATCCAGGACGGCAAGTACATCGCCGCCTAAGTGCGCATAAAGCGCTACCGGTGAGGCTGTTTTAATCAGGGCAGGGACGCTTGTAACAGAATGGAAACATTACTTTCACACAATAAAGTGGCTAAACTGCATAAATAGACAGAAATACGCAGAAATATGGATAGATGGACAAAACAAAAGAAAAGTTGAAATAATCGACACTTTTCTCAACTAAAGCGTCTACTATTTTGCGAACGCCGAACACGGCGAAGGATGGCCTGTTGGGTAACCGAAACCCGACGAGATTTGAGAGGAGAGCCGCATGTCGAGCCTCACCGGTAAGTCATTGAACCCTGTTATGAATCGCAGGAGCGTTATCGCGAGCGCAGCAGGTCTGGGGGCGATGTCTATTCTAGCTGGCTGCTCCTCCAACGGCGGCGACAGCGGTTCCGCTTCGGGCGACGCTTCGTTTAAGATCGGCACCATCGGCCCGCTGACCGGCGCCAACGCGTCCTACGGCAAGTCCGTTACCCAGGGTGTCGAGCTTGGCTGCAAGGATTTCTCGACCAAGGAGCTGCCGCTTGCCAGCAAGGCCGAGGATGACCAGGCCGACGGCGAGAAGGCCGTCAACGCCTTTAACACCCTGCTCGACTGGGGCATGCAGGCCCTCGTCGGCCCGACCACCACGGGTGCGTCGGTTGCCGTTGCCGCCGAGTGCGGTAACGACCCCGAGACGTTCATGATCACTCCGTCCGCGTCCTCCGAGGACGTCACCAAGGGCAAGGATTGCGTCTTCCAGGTTTGCTTTACCGATCCCAACCAGGGCGTCAACGCTGCCAAGTTCCTGGCGCAGAAGTATGCGGACGAGAAGTTCGTGCTGTTCTATAACTCCGGCGACGCCTATTCTTCGGGCATCGCAGATTCCTTTAAGGTTCAGGCCGCTAAATCCAAGCTCGAGATTGTTGACGAGGAGACCTTTAAGGACGACTCCGCCACGAGCTTTACCAACCAGCTCACCAAGGCCAAGCAGGCCGGCGCTACCATGATCTTTGCGCCGATCTACTACACGCCGGCGTCCGTCCTGCTCAAGAACGCCAAGGACATGGGCTACGACGTCAAGATGATGGGCTGCGACGGCATGGACGGCATCCTGGGCGTTGAGGGCTTCGACACCTCTCTTGCCGAGGGTCTGCTGCTCATGACCCCGTTCTCCGCCGACGACGAGAAGAACGCCGACTTCGTCAACGCTTACAAGGATAAGTATGGCGAGACTCCGGACCAGTTTGCCGCCGACGCTTACGACGGCGTGCACGCGGTGGCCGAGGCCCTCGAGGAGGCCGGTCTTGGTGTCGACGCCGACCCGACCGAGGTCGCCGAGAAGCTGCCTAAGGCTATGCTCAAGATTACCGTTGACGGTCTGACCGGCAAGCTCACCTGGAACGATAAGGGCCAGGTCCAGAAGGAGCCCACGGCGTACGTCATCACCGACGGCAAGTACGTACAGGCCTAATAAGCCGCCTTACATAGAGCGGTTTTGATCCCAAGCAGGGGAGGTTTTGGCCTTCCCTGCTTGCTTGGTATCTAGGGACAGTGTAACGTCCCTGTTTCATACATTAACTGGAAACCTATTCGAAAGGGGGATGTGGAACATGACGGTCTTTATCCAATACCTGGTCAACGGCCTGTCCATGGGCAGCGTCTACGCCATCATCGCGTTGGGCTACACCATGGTCTACGGTATCGCCAAGATGCTGAACTTCGCTCACGGCGACGTTATCATGGTCGGTGCCTATGTCTCGTTCTGCGCCACGTCGTATCTCGGCCTCCCGGGCTGGGCATCTGTAATTCTCTCTTGTGTGGTCTGTACCGTTCTCGGTGTTCTCATCGAGGGTCTGGCATACAAGCCGCTGCGTCAGGCGGGCCCGCTGGCCGTTCTGATCACGGCCATCGGCGTGTCTTACTTCCTGCAGAACGCCGCGCAGCTTCTGTGGGGCGCCACGCCCAAGAACTTCACTTCGCTCGTCACCTTCCAGGTGCCGGAGTTCTTGGCCAAGTTCAATGTAAGCGCCGTCTCGCTCGTCACCATCGTCGCCTGCCTGGTTATCATGGCCGGCCTGATGTTCTTTACAGGTAAGACCAAGATGGGCAAAGCCATGCGCGCCGTGTCCGAGGACAAAGCCGCCGCTCAGCTCATGGGCATCAACGTCAACCGTACCATCTCGATGACGTTTGCCATCGGCTCCGCCCTTGCCGCCATCGCCGGTGTGCTCCTGTGCTCCTACTCGCCGGTCCTGCAACCCACCACGGGCGCCATGCCTGGCATCAAGGCCTTCGACGCCGCCGTCTTCGGCGGTATCGGCTCCATCCCCGGTGCCTTTGTCGGTGGCATTCTCATCGGCATCATCGAGGCGATGGCACAGGCTTACATTTCCACGAGCCTTGCCAACTCCATCGTCTTTGGTGTTCTGATCATCGTCCTGCTCGTCAAGCCTGCCGGCCTCTTGGGCAAGTACGTCCCCGAGAAGGTGTAGGTGAGCGTTATGAAGTTTCTTAAAGACAAGCAGACGCGTCACGACTTTGTTACGTACGCCATGTGCCTTGTGGCGTTCGCCATCGTGTTCTTTATGCAGTCCAACCATATGATTCCGCGCATGATCGCCGGTCAGCTGGTTCCCATCACGGCCTATATCGTCATGGCCATCTCCCTTAACCTCGTCGTCGGCATCGCGGGCGACTTGTCGCTGGGCCATGCGGGCTTTATGAGTGTCGGTGCCTACACGGGCATCGTCACCGCGGTCGCCCTCGAGAGCGCCGTTCCCTCCGATCCGGTGCGCCTTATCATCAGCATCGTGGTCGGTGCTATCGCCGCAGCCATCCTGGGCTTCTTGATCGGTATTCCGGTCCTTCGCCTGAGCGGCGACTACCTGGCCATCGTGACGCTGGCCTTTGGCGAGATCATCAAAGAGATCGTCACCTGCCTTATCGTGGGAGTCGATTCGCGCGGCCTGCACGTGATCTTTAACATCACGGGCAACTCCACGATCGACGACCTGCACCTGCTCGAGGACGGAACCGCCATCATCAAGGGCGCCCAGGGCGCCTCGGGCGTGTCGACGTACTCGACCTTCCTCGCCGGTGCCATCCTGGTCATGGTCGCGCTCGTAATCGTGCTCAACCTGGTCCGCAGCCGTACCGGCCGCGCCATCATGGCCGTGCGCGATAACAAGATCGCTGCCGAGTCCGTGGGCATCTCCGTCACCCAGTACCGCATGATCGCCTTCGTGGTTTCCGCTGCCCTCGCCGGTGCTGCCGGAGCCCTCTTCGGCGGTAACTTCTCGCAGCTCTCCGCCACCAAGTTCGACTTCAACACGTCGATTCTCATCCTGGTGTTCGTTGTCCTGGGCGGTCTGGGCAACATGCGCGGCTCCGTCATCGCTGCAGCACTGCTTACGGTGCTCCCCGAGCTGCTCCGCCAGTTCTCGGACTACCGCATGCTTATCTACGCCATCGTGCTGATTCTGGTCATGATCTTTACCAACAACCCGCAGCTTAAGGCGTTCTTCGGTCGCGTTAAGGATCGCTTTGTTCCCAAGAAGGAGGTGGCAGCCGATGCCCAGTAAGTTTGAGTTCAACAAGGGCAAGATGGTCCCGTATCCTTCTGGCGCCATCGTTCCCGACCGCGACCTGGGCGAGCGCCCGGCTCTCGAGTGCATCCACCTGGGCATTGAGTTCGGCGGCCTTAAGGCAGTCGACGACTTTAGCCTGACCATCGGCAAGACCGAGATTGCAGGCCTCATTGGCCCTAACGGTGCCGGTAAGACCACGGTTTTCAACCTGCTCACCAAGGTGTATCAGCCCACGCACGGCACCATCCTGCTCGACGGCGAGGACACCTCGGGCAAGTCCGTCTATCAGGTCAACCGCATGGGCATCGCCCGTACCTTCCAAAACATTCGTCTGTTCAACACCATGACGGTGGAGGACAACGTCAAGGTCGGCCTGCACAACCAGGAGCGTTACTCCGGTTTTGAGGGCGTGCTACGCCTGCCGACGTACTGGAAGCACGAGAAGGCCGCCCACGAGCGCGCCATGGAGTTGCTGTCCATCTTTGATATGGAGCACCTGGCAAACGAGCAGGCTGGCTCGCTGCCTTATGGCGCCCAGCGTCGTCTGGAGATCGTCCGCGCGCTTGCCACTAACCCCAAGCTGCTACTGCTCGACGAGCCTGCCGCCGGTATGAACCCGTCCGAGACCGCGGAGCTCATGGAGAACATCGTCAAGATCCGCGATACCTTCGGCATCGCCATTATGCTCATCGAGCACGACATGTCGCTCGTCATGAACATCTGCGAGGGCATCTGCGTGCTTAACTTTGGTAAGGTCATCGCCAAGGGCACGGCCGAGGAAATCCAGAACAACGACGCCGTTATCGAGGCGTATCTGGGCAAGCAGGATAAGGGGGAGAACTAAATGGCAGAGCCGATGCTTTCCGTCTACAACATCAACGTCTGGTACGGCGCCATCCACGCCATCAAGGACATCTCCTTTAACGTCAATGAGGGCGAGATCGTGGCCCTGATCGGTGCCAACGGCGCCGGCAAGTCCACGACGCTTAAGACTGTCTCGGGCCTGCTGCGCTCTAAGACCGGCTCCATCAAGTTTATGGGCGAGGACATTACCCATACGCCAGCCGACAAGCTGGTTGGTAAGGGCCTGGCACAGGTGCCCGAGGGCCGTCGTGCCTTTTTGCAGATGACGGTCGAGGAGAACCTGGAGATGGGTGCCTACACGCAGCCCAAGTCCACGGTTGCTCCGGGCCTTGAGCGCGTCTACGAGCAGTTCCCGCGTCTTAAGGAGCGCCGTCGCCAGGTCGCCGGCACCCTTTCGGGCGGCGAGCAGCAGATGCTCGTTATGGGCCGCGCCCTTATGAGTAACCCCAAGCTGCTCATGCTCGATGAGCCTTCCATGGGCCTGGCGCCGATTCTGATTGAGCAGATCTTCCAGATTGTCGAGGACCTACACAAGGCCGGCACCACGGTACTTCTGGTCGAGCAGAACGCGCAGATGGCGCTCTCGATTGCCACGCGCGGCTACGTGCTCGAGACCGGCAAGATCACCATGACCGGCACCGGCCAAGAGCTCCTGCACGACGATAACGTGCGCAAAGCATATCTTGGTGGCTAACTAGTTACGCGGTTTTACCAAACCGCGTAACGGCTCGACGCTGCAAGCCCGCCAGGGCGGCAATCTGCCTTTCAACTTCGGCGGCATGACCAGAAGGTCAATGCCACCTTGTTTCAAGGCACCTTGCTCGCTCTGGCGGGCTTTCGCTGACTTCGCCAAAACATCGACGTTGTGGCAGATGCCAACGACTACCCCTTTAAGTTGCGGTGGAATAGGGACTAAATGGGAGCCTCAGAGGCCAAAAGAGTCCCTATTCCACCGCAACTTCATGGGGGTGTGTGACAATGCCCGTCGGAAAACATCTGCTGTCTTTGGGAGTCTATCTATGCTGTACGAGTTTTGTGCCGAGAACTTTGAGCGGGTGCCGGCGGCTATCGATGCCGGTGCAAGGCGTATCGAGCTGTGCGACAACCTTGCCGTTGGTGGCACTACGCCTTCGGCCGGCGTTATCAGCGCTACGACCAACTATGCTCACGAGCACGATGCACGGGTGATGTGCATGATTCGCCCGCGTGGCGGCGACTTTCACTACAACCAGGACGAGCTGCGTATGATGGAGATGGATCTGGGCCTTGCCGTAAGTGCGGGCGTTGACGGCTTGGTCTTTGGCTGCTGCAAGCCCTGCGCTGGCGGATGGGCGCTCGACGAACTTACGCTTGGCGCCCTCGTGATGGCTGCGGGCTGCGCGACCGAGGAGTGCAAGCGCGATCCTATCGACATCACTTTCCACATGGCGTTTGACCAGCTCTCGCCCGAGGCTCAGCTGGACGCCATTGACACGCTCGCCGACTGCGGCGTCACGCGCATTCTGACGCACGGTGGCACTGCCGGTACGCCGATCGAGGACAACTTCGAAAACCTGGTCCGCTTGATCGAGTACGCGGACGACCGCCTGACCATCCTTCCCGGTGGCGGCATTTCCACGGCCAACCGCGATACCGTGGCGGCGGCACTGGGCGTCTCCGAGCTCCATGGCACCAAGATCGTGCCGCTGGGGGTATAACCCGTGGCGCTGGTATTTGACGTTCAGCAGGCGAACGGTAAGCCCGACGACAACCGTCGTCCCGGCACCGCGTGCCCCTTTTGCGATACCGAGGAACTCGCCAATATCATCCGGCGCGACGGTGACTGCATCTGGCTCGAGAATAAGTTTAAGACCTTGCGGGCCACTCGCCAGACCGTATTGATTGAGTCGTCCGACCATGACGCCGACCTGGTGACCTATGCGCCGGACGAGCTGCATCATGTTATGCGGTTTGCCCTGGATTGCTGGCAGCGGATGATTGACTCCCGGCAGTATCGCAGCGTTCTCATGTACAAGAACAAGGGCCCACTTTCGGGCGGCAGTCTGGTCCATCCGCACATGCAGATTGTGGGTTTGGAGCAGGAGGACGGCTATGCGGCGCTGACCTCAGCCAACTTTGAAGGCATCGATGTCTGGCGGCAGGGGAGAATCTCGGTCAACATCTCAACCGAGCCGATCATGGGATTCTTTGAGGTCAACGTCTCGGCTCCACAGGGAATCGCCGCCAGCGATGACGCACGAGACCAAGCCGAGGCGGATCTCTTTGCCGATGCGATCCAGGTAGCTCTGCGCTATATCCTAAACGGGCACCACGGTGGTCGCGCAGAGTCGTACAACTTGTTCTTCTATCACCTGGGCGGTCGGACCATTGCCAAGGCGCTGCCGCGTTGGGTGGTTTCGCCCTACTTTGTCGGCTATCGTTTGGCCCAGGTTAATGCCGAGACCACGCTCGATATCGATGCTGAGCGCCTGCGTGCGCATCTGGAAACGCTCGTATAGCAAGACTATCACCCGCGTAATGCGGACAGTCTAGCGTTCCATGGCATCGCGGCTGGCCTCGACCCGCTTGCGCTGGGCGGCGCGCTCCTCGCCGGTCAGACGCTCAAAGAGGTGTCCGATAATTGAGGCCAACACCTGCTGAAACAGCGTGCCGCACATGACGGGGAATACCACTTCGCCGGGAAAATACTGCGTGGCGATGACGGCACCCGAAGAGATGTTGCGCATGCCGCAGGCAAAGCACATGGTGGTCGTCTCGCTATACGGCAGGTGCAGGGCCCGGGCGATCAGGACGCCGATGATAAAGCCGCTGATGGCGAACACCAGGATAAAGAGCGCGACTTCTAAGCGCTCAACATTCATGTGTAGCACGTACTCGCTCATAGCGGTGGAGTTGGACGCGATGACGCCCATCATCATGAACTTGCAGGCGGGCGAGAGCGCGGGAGAGAGTTTCTCGTGGCCCCAGCCGCGCGTGAGTTCATTGATGACAATACCGAGCACAGCGGGGATGGCGATCATAAAGGCCATGTTCTGCATCATACTCGGCACGTCGATCGAGACGGTGGCGCCCAGCAGGAGCTTGAGCGTAAGCGGAATCGTCACAGGTGAGATGACCGAGGACGTCAGGATGATGGTGAGCGCGAGCGGGCCGTTGCCGCCGAACATGCTAATCCACATAAAAGCGGTGACGGCCACGGGCACGCTGTATTCGAGCACAATGCCGCAGACAAGGTTGGGGTTGGAGCCAAAGAAGAGTGACCCCATGGCATACGCCGCGATGGGAATAAGCACCGCCGAGACGAGCAGCGCCAAGACTAGGTGCAACGGACGGCGGAACACCTCGGTTACCTGGTGAAAGGTGTTGCTGAGCGCGCCCTGAAACGTCATAAAGGCAAACAAGGTGGGAACGATGGGCTTGAGTACGCCAATCTGCTGAGGAAAGAGCACGCCGAGCGCCACGCAAATCGGAACGATGATCTGCATGTGCCCCGCGAGAAACTTGCCCAGCCCAACCCATTGCTTCATATGCTCTTGTGACTCCCTTTGCTCGTGAATCCGTTTTGAATGGATATGCTAGACGCTCGCATGCGTCCGTGCGTCAGAAACGCTCGAATATTTCGAGGCTATTACCGCCCTCGTTTATCGAAACCGCGGCGTGCTGGACGTTGTACGTCCGTGCCGCACGGTATAATAAATCCGTTCAACAGATCTGCCTGCCGAAGCGGGCATACACAGAGGACTCATCGCTATGAACCGTGAGAGGTATCGCGGCGACCTGCCCCTATCGGGGGTGGGCGCCTATGTCATCGCTTAAGACGACGCATCGCTGGGCGGTCGCTCAGCAAAACCCCGAACTCGAAAAGGAGCTTTCGGCTGGCCTGGGAATACCCGGGCTGGTGGCGCGCATTATGGTTGCGCACGGCATTACATCCATCGAAGAAGGCCAGCTGTTTTTGACGCCTTCGCTTGATCGCGACTGGGCTGACCCACTCATTATCCCGGGCATGTCGGTCGTTGCCGACCGCGTCGAGCGTGCTATTCGCAACCACGAGCACATCGCGGTCTTTGGCGATTTTGACGTTGACGGTATTACGTCGACCTGCCTGTTAACCGAGGCACTGCGCACGTTTGGCGCCGATGTCACGCCGTTTATTCCGCATCGCTTTGACGAGGGCTACGGTCTCTCGCGCGCGGCGCTCGACCGCGTTAACGAGCTCGCTCGCCCCCAGTTGATCGTGACCGTCGATAACGGCATTGCCGCCAAGGAAGAGGTTTCCTATTTGGAGAGCCTGGGAATCGATCTGGTGGTCACGGACCATCACGAGCCGTCCGACCAGGTGCCGCAGGGCGTGCCCCTGACCGACCCCAAGCTCGAGGACGAGGGTCCCTCGCGCGAGCTTGCCGGTGCCGGCGTGGCGCTTAAACTGGTGCAGGTCCTGGGCGAGCGTTTGGGCAAGCCGTCGTATTGGCGTTCGCTGATAGAGGTCGCGGCGCTGGGCACCGTGTCCGACATGATGCCGCTCACGCCCGAGAACCGTGCGCTGGTTGCCGAGGGCATCCAGCAGATGCGCGTAACCGCTCGCCCCGGCTATATCGCGCTTGCCGCGCTCGCCAAGGCGGACCTTTCGAGCATTACGGCGGATGGCCTATCGTTCTCGCTCATTCCCCGCTTAAACGCTGCCGGTCGCATGGCCGATCCCAAGCTGGCGCTCGACCTGCTGCTTGCCCGCGATCCCATCGAAGCAAGTGCGCTGGCGGCTGAGCTCGAGGAAATCAACCGCCAGCGCCGTGAGATCGAGGCGGAGCTCACGCGCGATGCCATGGCAAAGGTCGAGAAGACCTATGACGGCGGACGCGCGATCGTTGTGGGCGGCGAAGGCTGGCACGAGGGCGTCAAGGGCATCGTGGCAAGCCGTCTGACCAACCGCTATCACGTGCCGGCGCTGCTGTTCTCGATCGAGGACGGTATCGCGCGCGGTTCTGGTCGCTCGGTGGGCAAAGTTAACCTGTTTGACGCCGTCGAGCGCTGTTCCGACCTGCTGATTCGTCGCGGCGGACATGCCGGTGCGGTGGGTGTGACCATCGAGGCATCCAAGCTCGACGAGTTCCGCCGCCGCCTTTCCGCCGTGCTGTCCGAGCTTCCCGCCGAGGACTTTGAAGACACCGACGAGGTCGCCGCCACCGTCGACCTTTCCGAGCTGAATATCGAGACCATCGAGCAGATCTCCCGTCTTGAGCCGTTTGGCCAGGGCAACAAGGTGCCGCTGCTGGCTGCCGAGGGCGTGACGATGTGCGACCGCGCCGTGGTGGGCAAAACCGGCGAGCACATGCGCTTTGTGGCGACCGATGGCGCCGCGAGTGTGCCGGCCATTATGTTCCGCGTGCCGCAAATCGATAAGCTCATCAACTGCGATAGCGCTGTCGACTTGGTGTTCGAGGCCGTTGCCGAGCATTGGCAGGGGCGTGTGAAGCCCAAGCTCATGATCAAGGATGTTCTGGTCCGCGATACCACGCTGCCCAGCGTCGACGATCCGGCATGTGAACTTCGCCGCGGCGTGCAACCGGCGGATTCTGGCCTGCGCCTGGAGTCGCGTAAACGCGAGACGCTCGCCCAGCTTTCCTATACCGAGCTCACGCGCTCGCTTATCCATAGCTTTATCGGCTCGAACCAGCCGCACCGCGCGCAGGTCGAGGCGCTCGATGCCCTGGCCGATCACCAAAGTGTTCTGGCCGTTATGGGGACGGGGCGCGGCAAGTCGCTCATCTTCCATGTGCATGCCGCGCGCGAGGCGGTCCTTCGCGGGCGTGCGAGCATCTTTGTCTATCCGCTGCGCGCGCTCGTTGCCGACCAGGCCTATCACCTCTCGTCGACGATGGCAGCGCTTGGCATTGGCGTTGGCGTGCTGACCGGCGAGACCGTGGAGGCCGCACGCGATGACGTGTTCGCCGGTCTAGCTTCGGGCCGTACCGGTATCGTGCTCACGACGCCCGAGTTCCTGTCTATCCACCGTGACCGTTTCGCGCGTTCGGGCCGCATCGGCTTTGTCGTTATCGATGAGGCGCACCACGCCGGCCTTGCCAAGGGCGGCGACCGTAGCGCCTATCTTGACATGCCCGATATCCTCAAAGCCCTGGGCGACCCGGTCGTTATGGCTGCGACGGCCACCGCGACGGCTCCGGTCGTGGCCGAGCTTGCCCGCATGTTGCCGATCACTCGCACGGTGGTCGACGAGACGGTGCGCGAGAACCTGCAGCTCGAGGACGACCGCGACCTTGCGAGCCGCGAGAACCGTTTGGTGTCGATCGTGGCGACGGGGGAGAAGACCGTCATTTACGTCAATTCGCGCGACCAGTCCGTGGCGCTCGCCAAGACGTTGCGCAAGCGTGTGCCCGATTGCGCAACCCATATCGCGTTCTATAACGCGGGGCTTGCGCGTTCCGATCGCCGTCGCGTGGAGGAAGCATTCCGAGACGGAAGCCTCAGCTGCATCGTTTCGACCTCCGCCTTTGGCGAGGGCGTCAACCTGCCCGATATCCGCCATGTCGTGCTCTACCACATGCCGTTTGGCGCCATTGAGTTCAACCAGATGAGCGGGCGTGCCGGTCGTGACGGACAGCCCGCCGTGATCCACCTGCTCTATTCGTCGCGCGACGCCCGCATCAACGAGCGCCTGCTCGACTGCTACGCACCCGAGCGCGACGAACTCGTCACACTCTATCGCGCGCTGCAGACCATGTGGCGCTCCAACCGCGGTAAGACCGGGGATGATTCATTCTGCGCAAGCGATATCGACATCGCGCAGATGTGCCTTGCCATCGATGCCCGCACCCCGGTCGACGAACGTTCGGTGGCAAGCGGCCTGGGAATCTTCGAAGAGCTTGGTTTTTGCCGCGTTTCGGGGCTTGGCGACACGCGCCGCATCGTGATGGCCGAAAACCCCGGCCGCGTGCAATTGAGCAGGTCAATTCGCTATTTGGAGGGCTTGCGCTCGCGCATGGAGTTCTCGGCTTTCCGGAGTTGGGCGCTCGATTCGTGCGCATCTGATATGCTAGCCAAAGTTAACCGCCCGATCGTACCGCGGGCCTAGGGGAAGGGGACCTCGATGGATGCCGCAGCCCGTACCGCCCATGATTCCACCCTCCAGCCGTTCTCGGAGATGGAGCACTATAAGCATGCCGATGAGCTGCCGCCCGAGATTATGGCGGACAGCTACGACAAGCTGGAGCGCCTGTGCCTCAAATATATGAATGAGGACGACTTCTCTAAGGTTGAACAGGCCTACTGCTTTGCCGCCGAGAAGCACTGCAACCAAAAGCGCCGCTCGGGCGAGATGTACATTAACCATCCCGTCGAGGTGGCCATCATTTTGGCCGACCTCAAGATGGACTGTGACGTGGTGTGCGCCGCGCTGCTGCACGATACCGTCGAGGATACCGAGACCTCGCTTGCCGATGTTTCCGGCCTGTTTGGCGATACGGTGGCCGAGCTCGTCGATGGCGTGACCAAGCTCACCAACATCGAAGTCGACAGCATGGACGAGAAGCAGGCCCTCACGCTGCGCAAGATGTTCCTCGCCATGTCCAAGGACATCCGCGTCATTATCGTTAAGCTTGCCGATCGTCTGCACAACATGCGCACCCTTGCCGCCCTGCGTGAGGACCGTCGCCTGTTTAAGGCTCGCGAGACTATGGACGTGTACGCGCCCCTGGCCGACCGCCTGGGCATGAGCTCCATTAAATGGGAGCTTGAGGACCTGTCCTTCTTCTACCTGGAGCCCGATGCCTACCAGCGCATCGCACGCATGGTGGCGGAGTCGCGCGAGGTCCGTGAGCGCTATCTGGCCGAGACCATCAAGACGCTCACCGACGAGCTCAACCGCATTGGCCTGGAAGACTTCCAGATCAACGGCCGTTCCAAGCACTATTGGTCCATCTACCAAAAGATGAAGCGCAAGGGCAAGGAATTCTCCGAGATCTACGACCTGGTGGCACTGCGCGTCATCACGCATTCGGTGCGCGATTGCTACTCCACGCTCGGCGCGGTGCACACGCTGTGGCACCCCATGCCCGGTCGCTTTAAAGACTATATCGCCATGCCCAAGGTCAATAACTACCAGTCGCTCCACACGACGGTCATCGGCCCCACGGCTCGCCCGCTCGAGATTCAGATTCGAACCTACGAGATGCATGAGCAGGCCGAGTACGGCATTGCCGCCCACTGGCTATATAAGAAGTCGGGCGGATCGTCTGCCTCCAAGACCAACGACGCGCAGCGTCTGGACGATCAGATTAACTGGCTCAAGCATTCACTCGATTGGGCTGCGTCTGATGAGATTACCGACGCCAAGGAATACCTGCACTCGCTGAAGGTTGACCTGTTTGACCAGGAGATTTTTGTCTTTACGCCCAAGGGCGAGGTCATGGCGCTTCGTGCCGGCTCCACGCCGCTCGACTTTGCCTACGCCGTTCACACCGAGGTGGGAAACCATTGCGTCGGCGCCAAAATCAACGGTGCGGTGGCTCCGCTCACGCACGAGATTAAGACGGGTGACCGTGTCGAGATTCTGACTAACAAGAGTTCCAAGCCGTCGCGTGATTGGCTCAAGATCGTTAAGACACCTTCCGCCAAGTCAAAGATCCGCCGCTATTTTGCCGCCGCGACCAAAGACGATGACGCTGCTGCTGGTCGCGATATGCTGGCCAAGGACCTGCGTAAGCGTGGCTATGGCATTTCTACGCCGCGTTCGACGCGTGCGCTCAACGCCGTGGCGGAGCAGTTTAACTTCAAGCAGCTCGAGGACCTTTTTGCCGCCGTCGGCGCCGGCAAGGTTGCCCCGCGCGCTGTGGGCAATAAGGTCGAGCAAATCTTGGACCCCAAGCCCGTGGAACAGCTCACCAAGGCCGAGGCTATCGCCGAGGTCGTGAAGCAGCCCGCTCGCGGCTCCAACCGCAAGCCGCAAAAGCGCGGCAAGAGCGCCAGTAACGGCATTATCGTCAAGGGCGAGAGCAACAGCGGCCTACTGGTCCGTCTGGCTCATTGCTGCAACCCCGTGACGGGCGACGACATCGTCGGCTTCATCACGCGCGGTCGTGGCGTTTCGGTGCATCGCGCCAACTGTCCCAACGTCAAGGGTCTTATGGAGCATCCCGAGCGCATGATCGAAGTGGAGTGGGACGGCGCTGCCGACACCCTCTTCCAGGTCGAGATCGTGGTCGAGTGCCTGGACCGCATGGGCCTTCTCAAGGATGTCACCATTGCCATTGGCGATGCGGGCGGCAATATCCTTTCTGCCGCCACGTCGACCAACCGCGAGGGTATTGCAACCCTGCGCTTTATGGTCGAGATCTCGGACGCGAGTGGTCTGGATCCGCTGCTGGCCTCCATCAGCAGCGTTGACTCGGTCTACGACGCGCGCCGCCTGATGCCCGGTGAGGGTGGAGCCCAGCTTAAGCGCCGCGTTTAGTCGCGACGAACGTGTCACATTATCGATATTCGCTACACTCGAGGCATCGTTTGATGCCTCGAGTTCTATAGAGAGGAGAGGGACATGAGTGCTGTGTCCTTGGATTTAACTCCCAAGGGATCGGTCGAGATCGAGATGCTCGTAAACGGTCCCATTCAGACCAATAGCTATGCTGTTATTTCGGACAATGAGTGCGTGATTATCGATCCCGCATGGGAAGGCGAACGCCTGGTGGAGCATATTCGAGCCGAGCATCCCGGCGTACGCGTGTTTGGCGCCGTATGCACTCATGGCCATGCCGATCATGTTGGTGGTGTTGCAGGCATGCGAACCACCGTTGGCGAGGGCTGCCAGTATGAGCTGTGTGCTAAGGATGTGGCGGTGCCGCATGCGAACATCGAGGAACAGCGAGCTATGTGGGGCATTGAGGCGCCTGACCCCGGGGAGCCGACACGCCTGCTCGCCGAGGGCGATGCTATCGAGGTGGGCGATATCTGCCTGCAGGTGATCGAGACGCCAGGGCATACGCCGGGCGGGATCGTCTTGTTTGCTGCCACCGAGCAGGGGAACATTGCCTTTGTGGGCGACACCCTGTTTCCGGGTGGGCACGGCCGCACCGATCTTTCTGGAGGAGACGAGGCGGCGATTCTGCGCTCGCTCTCCAAGCTCGCCCGGCTTCTCCCGCCCGATACCGTTTGCCTAACCGGCCATGGCGATTCGACCACCATGGCACGCGAGCTCATGCAGAACCCTTTCATGCAGATTTAGCTTAATAGTCGGCTTTTGAAGCACGAGAAGCGTCCAAACGTCAAGCTATTTTTCCCCAACGGGTCGATTCCGTAGGGCAAACGGTCAAAAAAGTCTGTTTGGACGATATTCGTGAACAAACGAACGTTTATGCTCGGGTGCGCCGTGGTAAAATCTCAGGCGTTATCGGAGCAACCTTACAGGAGGTTTCTTTTATGCTCGTCAACGCAGCAGACATGCTCAAGAAGGCCGAGGCCGGCAAGTACGGTCTTGGTGCCTTCAACACCAACAACCTCGAGTGGACCCTGGCTATTCTCCAGGCCGCCGAGGAGGCCAAGTCTCCGCTGATCCTTCAGTGCACCGCTGGTGCCGCTAAGTGGATGGGCGGTTTCAAGGTCTGCGCCGACATGGTCAAGGCTGCCGTCGAGGCCACGGGCGTTACCGTTCCCGTCGCCCTTCACCTCGATCACGGTTCTTACGAGGACTGCTTTAAGTGCATCGAGGCCGGCTTCACGTCCATCATGTATGACGGCTCTCACGAGGAGACCTTCCAGCTTAACCTCGACCGCACCAAGGAGCTCGTTGAGCTTGCCCACTCCAAGGGCATGTCCATCGAGGCCGAGGTCGGCGGCATCGGCGGCACCGAGGACGGCGTGACCTCCAGCGGCGAGCTCGCTGATCCTGCTGAGTGCAAGCAGATCGCTGACCTGGGCGTCGACTTCCTCGCCTGCGGCATCGGCAACATCCACGGCGTGTACCCCGCCGACTGGGCTGGCCTTTCCTTCGAGCGCCTGGGCGAGATCAAGGCCCAGACCGGCGACCTGCCCCTCGTCCTGCACGGTGGCACCGGCATCCCCGAGGATCAGATCAAGAAGGCCATCTCCCTGGGCATCTCCAAGATCAACGTCAACACCGACCTGCAGCTCGTCTTCGCCAAGGGCGTCCGCGAGTACATCGAGGCTGGCAAGGATCAGCAGGGCAAGGGCTTTGACCCCCGCAAGCTCCTCAAGCCTGGTCGCGACAACATCGTTGCCCGCACCAAGGAGCTCATGGAGGAGTTTGGCTCCGTCAACAAGGCGTAAGCGTCGCTAAACTTCCCACCGGAAGCCCCGTCTCCCTACACTGTTTCCTTTGCGCTCACCTGGCTTCGCCAGAAGTCGCGCCAAGGAAACAGTTCCGGGAGACGGGGCTTCCTTCGTTTAACGCCGCAGGGTTACGAGCCTGAATTAAGGTGGCTACTGGCTTTGCCAGAAGTCGCGCGACGGAAACAGCTCCGGGGAAACGGGGCCTCCTTTGTTAACTTGCTACAGGGTTACTGGTCTGATTTTAGTTATATGGTTACCGTTCGGCGGTGTTGATGGCTCCCTTGTTGGGGCTTTCTTTTTATCTCGCTACAATGGGCTTCAAGCGTTCTAGTGACTTGGAGTTTTGGTATGGCTGTTATTAACGTACTGCCTTCGGATGGGAAGGTTATTGACGAGGGTCCAGTTGGTTGCTCTGTTGATGTTTGCTGTGATGACTTTCGTCATCTCGATGTTGGACTGCCGCCCGAGATTCTTCGTCTTAAGGATGCCGGGTATTTGACGCAGGCTGTTGCTGCCTGCAATCGCCTTTTGGAGCAGAACCCTGAGCCTTCGCTGGCTGCTTGTGTTCGTGCCGAGCGGTATCGCATGCTCGAGACGCCGCTTCATTTTTCGGTGTCGCGCGATCAAGCTATTTCGATGATTCGCGAGGAGTGGCCTGAGTTTACCGAGGAACAGTTTGACGACCTGATTGACCGTAAGCGTATTGACTGGCGCTTTATCGATGGCGAGCTGTTCGTTCTGGACAACTTCCTCGATTCGCTTCGCGTGTATCCCAAAGAGGTTCCCGGAATGCGCCCCGACTCTACGGACGGAATTGCGCTGCGCAACCAAATGCTCAAGGAGATGGAGTCGCAGAACGGACTGACTCGCGTCATTACGCTTAAAGCGTCCGTGTCTGTCCCCGGCGCTCTAGATGGAGAGACTGTTCGCGCGTGGCTACCCGTTGCCGCCGCCTGTCGTCAACAGTCTCATATCGAGGTTCTCGATATGACGCCGGAGGGTGCTGTTGCCCCCGCGAATGCTTCGGCGCGTACCGCCTCGTGGCCTTCTTCGAGTGAGCACTTTTTTTCGGTGACCTATCGTTATCACATCGATGCTGCTTATTGTGATGTCTACGGTGGCACACTTCCGGTTCACCCGCGTATGGACGCGCCTCTGCCCGAGGATATTTCCGAGGACCGTCCGCACATTGCATTCACGCCGTATCTACAGCAGCTGACAGCCCGTGTCATTGACGGGCTCAAGGATCCGCTCGATCGCGCCCGTGCTATCTATGATTACCTGACGCAGCATATCGACTATCGCTATCAGCCGCCGTACTTGCTTTTAGGATCTATTGCCGATGACTGCGCGCATTCGCTCCGCGGCGATTGCGGCGTTATGGCGCTCACGTTTATCACCATGTGCCGTATCGCGGGCGTGCCTGCCCGTTGGCAGAGCGGCCTGTATGTTGCGCCCGATTCGGTGGGGTCGCACGACTGGGCAGAGTTCTATACGCCGCAGACCGGTTGGCTCAACGCCGACGTGTCATTTGGATCTTCTGCTCGCAGGATGGGGGAGGAGTGGCGCCGCCGTCACTACTTTGGCAATCTCGACCCGTGGCGTATGGTGGCCAACAATCGATTCCAGGCAGAGTTTGAGCCCTCTTTCGACGGCATGCGCGAGGACCCTTACGATAACCAGATGGGTGAGGCTTCGGTTGACGGTCGCGGATGCCGTCGGCGCGAGATGCTCCGCACGGTCGAACTCATCGAAATGCTCGAAGTTCCATTTTCGGACTAATCGGTAGAAAGTTGTGATAAACTAACTCACGCATGGTGTGCCCGAGTGGCGGAATTGGCAGACGCAGTGGACTCAAAATCCACCGTTGGCAACAACATGCGAGTTCGAGTCTCGCCTCGGGCACCATTCATGCAAGCGAGCGTTCAAGGGGGTTGCGGCCCCCTTTTTCGTGCCGAACTCGCGTGAGCGCGCGAAGCGTTAAGCAAACAGGCTTGTGGCCTGTTTGTAGCGGAGCGTGGCGAGGGCGCCACGCTTCGCGAAGCCTGGAGCTTCGCGAAGCGAAGGCCCTTCGAGTCTCGCCTCGGGCACCATACATACAAGCGAGTGTTCAAGGGGGGTCAAGGCCCCTTTTTCGTGTACGTAATGTGATAACGTGCTGTACGTGTTATTATTCGCAAGGCGTTGTTCCCGCAATGCCCTAAAGAGGAACCTGAGGGTTCCCACCTTTTGGCGCCAATGAGCAGCTGACTGGTCATACAACTTAGATTCCCTTCCTCAAATCGAGGAAGTCTATGTGTACGACCTGGTTGCTGAGAAGCGCCGGGTTATTTTTTTATGAATGGAGGTAGGGAAAATAGCTAAGTCTGATGACACCCGCATCAACGACGAGATCACTGCATCTTCGTGTCGTTTGATTGGCGTCGATGGCTCTCAGCTCGGCCTGTTCGCCATCCGCGATGCCCAGCGCGTCGCCGACGATCAGGGTCTCGACCTGGTCGAGATCGCTCCCAACGCGGAGCCGCCGGTCTGCAAGGTCATGGACTACGGTAAGTTCAAGTACCAGCAGGCCATGAAGGCCAAGGCTGCTCGTAAGAACCAGTCCAAGGTCGAGGTCAAGGAAATGAAGTTCCGACCCAAGATCGACGTTGGCGACTACGAGACCAAGAAGGGCCACGTTCTGCGTTTCCTCAAGAAGGGCGCACGCGTTAAGATCACCATCATGTTCCGCGGCCGTGAGATGGCTCACCCGGAGCAGGGTCTTAACGTTCTCGAGCGTCTCGCCGAGGATCTCAAGCCTTACGCTACGGTTGAGTCCAAGCCTAAGATGGAAGGCCGTAACATGCTTATGCTGCTCGCCCCGATTAAGGGCGCCTTCGATGAGGATAAAGCGGCAAGCGATAGCAAGTAACTAGTGTTCTGTAACCGATTAAGGAGTATTTCATGCCTAAGATGAAGTCCCACAGCGGCACCAAGAAGCGTTTCCGCAAGACTGGTACCGGCAAGCTTATGCGCGCCAAGGCTTTCAAGAGCCACATCCTGAGCAAGAAGTCCACCAAGCGTAAGCGTGGCTTCCGTCAGGAGACCGAGATCGCCACTGCCGACCGCAAGGTCATCAAGTCGCGTCTCGCCTAAGTTCGCGTTCCCTTTTTCGTTTTACCATCTAGGAGTTGATAGAACATGGCACGTATTAAGCGCGCTGTTGCCGCCAAGAAGAAGCGCCGTACCGTTATGCACCGTGCGAAGGGTTACTACGGTGCCGCTTCGCGTACTTACAAGCATGCTAAAGAGCAGGTCCAGCACTCCCTGCAGTATCAGTATCGTGATCGCCGCAACAAGAAGCGCGAGATTCGCTCTCTCTGGATCACTCGTATCAACGCTGCTGCTCGCCTGAACGATATTTCTTACTCTCAGTTCATGCACGGCCTGAAGGTTGCCGGCATCGAGCTCGACCGCAAGGTCCTGGCTCAGATGGCTTACGAGGACATCGAGTCCTTCAACGAGCTGGCTACCATCGCCAAGAAGGCTCTCGAGGCCTAATAGATTCTCTTGAATCGCTAGGGGAGTGTCGCGTTGTACGCGACGCTCCCTCTTTTTATCTGAAGCGCGGTTTACATTGCTAAAAGCGCGGGTAGATAAACACTTACAGGTGACCGATCTCTATATATTCCTGAACCAAAGGGTCATCATCTGATACGTGCGGAAGATCCGCACCAGTCTTTCTATTACCTATAGAAAGCAATATGTTGTGTAGGACTTGTGAAGAGTGGAATTGACGTCCCACAGGGCTTCGCGGTCTGGCAATATATCTCCTTGCCGCGCGGCCCGGTCGGACCGGATGAGCCGCG